>PMAL01000075.1 GCA_003152555.1 Acidimicrobiaceae bacterium
CATCTCCTCGGTCACGTCGAAATCGGCGATCACGCCGTCCCGCACCAGCAGCTCGCCCATGATATCGAGGCCGCTCGCCGGATCGAGCAGGCGGACGCCGGTGAACAGCGTATCGGTGAACAGCGTGTCAGGCGACATTGCGCCGATACGTCCGCGACAGCGTGTCGAGCACCGCCATGCGCACGGCGACGCCCATCTCCACCTGTTCCTTGATCACGCTGCGCACCGGGTCGTCCGCCACCGCACTGTCGATCTCCACGCCGCGGTTCATCGGACCAGGGTGCATCACCAGCGCATCCGGCTTCGCCGCCGCCAGCTTGGCCGCGTCCAGGCCGTAGAACCGGAAATATTCCCGCGCGCTGGGCACCAGGCTTTTCTGCATTCGCTCCTTCTGCAGACGCAGCATCATGACGATGTCGGCACCCTGCAACCCAGCCCGCATGTCATGGAACACCTCCACCCCAAGCTTCGGTGCCTCGGCCGGGATCAACGTCGGCGGACCGATCACCCGCACCCGGCTGCCCATCGCGCTGAGCAGGTGGATGTTGGAGCGCGCCACCCGCGAGTGGAGGATGTCGCCGACGATCGCGACGCGCAGTCCGTCGAAGCGCCCGAACTCTTGGCGCAGCGTCATCAGATCGAGCAGCGCCTGCGTCGGATGCGCGTGCGTCCCGTCGCCGGCGTTGACGACGTGGCCCTCGAACGCATCCGCCAGCCGGCGCGCGAAGCCCGACTCCTGGTGGCGCACGACGATGACGCGCACCCCGATGCCGTAGAGCGTGAGCGCGGTATCGGCGATCGTCTCACCCTTGCCCAGGCTCGATGCGCCGGGCGCGAACGAGATCACGTCGGCGCCGACGCGTTGCTCGGCTAAGGTGAACGACGTCGCCGTGCGCGTCGAGGCTTCAAAGAACAGGTTGAGCACCGGAACACCGGCCAACAGATCGCGCGGCGGCAGCGCATTGCGAAAGGCGACCGCGCGGTCGAGAACGGCAACGAGCTCGGCGGGGCTGAGATCGTCGACGTCGAGCAGGCTACGCGCCGGCACGGTCGGCGTCGGAGACGGTGACCGAATCGGCGTCGGTGCGCTGCGCGGCGACCGCTACGTCGATGTGCTCGCGGCGGCTGGTCGGGATCGTCTTGCCGACGTAGTCCGCTTGGATCGGCAGCTCGCGCAAGCCCCGGTCGATCAGGACGGCCAGCCGGATCGCGCGCGGCCGGCCGAGATCCGTCACCGCGTCGAGCGCGGCACGGATCGTGCGCCCGGTGTAGAGCACGTCGTCGACGAGCACGACCGTCTGGTCGGTCAGGTCGTGGTCGATATGTGTCATCGCGGAATTGGGCACCGGGTTCATTGAGAGGTCGTCGCGATAAAAGGAGACGTCGAGCAGCCCGACCGGCACTGTGGCGCCACACAGTTCGCTCAGGATCGTCGTCAATCGCGTCGCGAAGGGCTCACCGCCGCGCTGGAGACCAATGACCGTCAGTTCATCGAGCGAGTGATTGCGCTCGATGATCTCGTGGGCCATGCGCCGAAGGGCCCGAGTGACATCGTCGGCGGACAACAGTTGGCTCTTCGCCAAAAACGTCAGGCCGCGTGGTCGCGCCTGACGTTCGTCGCTGGTACTCATCTCTCTCCTGTCGTACGAGCCTCACCGGACCCGCTTCACGACAATCCTTCAAGTCACCTCGAAGGGCTGTGTTGAACTAATGAATCGTATTAACTGTAGTCACTACCGCAGCGACGATCACGCTGGAAATCGCCACCCAGACCCAGAAGAGGCGCACCAGACGGACCTGGTACCACTTGTCGCCGCTAATGACACCACGAGAAGCGCGAATCGAGAGCCCCAAGCCCAGGAACGCCAGGACAACCATGTGAATCAGCGCTGAGCCTTCTAAGACCAGAATGGCCGAACTGTACGAGGTGTAGGCCATGTACGCGCTGTCGTTCTGGGTAACAAAGATTTCCGGGATTTGGCGAAGTTGCACGATGGTGAGCACCAAGGCAACGAGCGCCACGACGGTCGCCAGCGACGCGATCGGCACGAAGGACTTGGCGTCCCGACTGGCACGTAGCCGCTTCTCACCGAACCAAATAATCCCGGCGCTCACGACCGTGACGAGCGTTACGAACCAATAGAAGCCCGCCGACACGGGGTTAACCGACACCGTGGTTGGGTTGGGCAGCGATCCGCCCTTCACGAAGAGGACGTTGTAGTAGTACGACCATGGGTGACCGGTGTAGCCCACCATGTTCATCCAGTGACCTTCGGTGTTGGTGCCACGCAGGTAGAGGTAGGTAAACAGCAGCCCCGCGAGAATCACCATGTCGCCGCCGATGAAGAGCCAGATCGCCATGCGCTGGCGACCGTCTACGACCTCAGGTGACTCGTGGTGTCCACCTCCATCACCACCGCCACCGTGGCCCTCGCCCCCGTCGTGGTGGCGTTCCTGATCGTGCGCTGCGTTACCCTCCGCGATTCGGGCATCGGCCGTCTCGTCGTCGGCCTGGGTGTCGATACTCATGAACGCACCATTTCCTCTCGGAAGTTGTAGGGATCTTCGGTGATAACCGGCATGACGTCAAAGTTCTCCAACGGCGGCGGCGTCGGCACCATCCACTCGAGGGAGTTAGCGTGCCACGGGTTGGGACCCGACGGCTCGCCGTGGCCCCACGACTTGATGATCGCCCCGAGCAGTACGAGCATGCCCGACATGATGATGTAGGCCCCGATGGTCGTGATCAGGTTGGTGTGGTCGAAGATGACGCTGTAGGACGACACCCGTCGTGGCATGCCTTTAAGCCCAGACGCGAACATCGCGAGGAACGTCACCTGCACGCCAATGAAGACGAGCCAGAACGAGATCCGGCCCAGGAACTCATCGAGGAAGCGACCGGTGACCTTCGGGAACCAGAAGGCCAGGGCCGCTACCGCGCCAAACAATACCGAGCCCACGAAAATGTAGTGGAAGTGAGCGGTCACGAACATCGTGCCGTGCAGCTGGTTGTCAATCGGAATGTCCGAGAGATAGATACCCGTAATGCCACCAATGATGAAGTTGGCAATGAAACCGAACATCCAGATGGTCGGCAGCTTCATCCAGATGTGCCCTCGCCAGAGCGTGCCAATCAGTACCAGGAAGAAGAGGCCCGTCGGAATCGAAATGATTTCAGTGGTGACCATGAACGGCCCTCCGAGCGTGGGCGCCCAACCGCTGGTGAACATGTGGTGAGCCCACACCAGGATGCTGAGGCCCGAGAGACCCACCATCGCAGCCACCGCAGTTCGATAACTGAAGACCGGCTTTCGAGCCATGACGGCCGCGATCTCAAAGCACGCGGCTACCGCCGGCGTCAAAATTACGTACACCTCCGGATGGCCCATTAACCAGAACAAGTTCGCCTGGAGCCATCCAGTACCACCACCGCCCGAGACAAAGAAACTGGTCGCCACGTTGCGATCCAACAATTGCAGGACCTCCACCAGGAAGAAGAACGGAAACGCGTAGAGCGCCAGCGCGGACGTGGTGATCGCGCCCCAGACAAAAATCGGCACGCGCTCGAGCGTCATGCCCTTCGTGCGCATCGTCAGGATCGTACAGACAACATTCACGCCACCCACCGTGCTTGAGACCGCGAAGACCACGATCGTGAGGGCGAAGAGATCCATGCCCACGCCGTTTTGGTCGGTAATCGGCGCCAACACCACCCAACCCATGGTCAGGCCGCCCACGGCGGCTACCGCGACGAGCAAGCTCGCCGCACTCACGAGTGTCCACAGGCTCAGCGCATTCAGCCGTGGAAAGGCCATGTCACGCGCACCGATCATGATCGGCATCACGAAGTTCGCCCAGGGTCCGGCGATTGCAACAATCAACGCCAGGATCATGATCATGCCGTGCAGCGAGATGAAGGCGTTGTAGACCTGCTGGTTGACGAAGTGATTACCCGGCATGATCAGTTCGGTGCGGATGGCCATGGCCAACAAACCGCCGACGCCAAGCAAACCCATCGTCACGATGATGTACTGCACACCAACGACCTTGTGGTCGGTGGTGTACTTCCAGTAGCGGGCCCGTCCCTGATTGTGTCCCGCGTAGTAGAGGTCGTCGGCGCGACTGTGGTCGCGGCCGAGCAGCCAGCGCATGGGACCGTTAAAGGCCCCGATGCCGAACCAGAAGCCAATGATCCACCCGCAGCCGAGTATGGTCGTGACCTGGTCGTTGAAGGCCTCGCCCGTGGGGTCCATGGTCTTGCGGGCAATGAGCCAGAAGAGGAAGGCAAACAGCACACCTCCCGCGACGGCGGTGCCCGCATTCTGGTAGCGGGCTAATCCGCCGCCCTGTGATTCTTCAGCTACCGCTGTGTGTTCCAATGTGGTGGTCATACTGTCCTCCTACGTCCGTTGCGGCTGCGCAGCGAGCCATGTACTGAATTGTTGAGGCGTTACAACGTCGCCGAGCGCGTCCATAAAGGCGTGGTTAAGGCCGCAGAACTGCTCGCATCGCACGTCAAAGGTGCCCAATACATTGGGCGTCGTGTGAATCGTCGTGATGACGCCCGGGTTGGCGTCAACCTGCACGCCCATCTGGACAATCCAGAAGCCGTGCGTCACGTCGTCAGAACTGACGTGGAATTCAACCTCGCGTCCTTCGGGCAAGTACAGCGAGTTGGACTCCACGTGGGTGCCCGGATACTGGAACGTCCAGACCCACTGCTGGGCAATGACGTTGACAATGAGAGGGTTGGAACTCGCCGACGCGTTGTCCTCGGCCAGTGCGCCCAATCCCCAAATAAGTAGGAACAAGGTGAGCAACACCGAGATACTGACCCACGTCGCGACGATTATGCCGTTCTCTCGAACGGGTTTGGCCGGTGGCGGCGGTTCGTCGCCCTTGTGGGTCCAGTTGCGCAATACATAGATCGTCGCGGCGTACACGCCGGCGGCGACGGGCGCGGCGGCCACCGTAAAGATGACCATCGTCAGAATCGTCAAGTGCATATTGGGACTCATTGACTTGGGCATCAGGTGACTGGGTCCGTAGAGCCCGAGCACCACGCCCACAATTGTCAGAATGCCCCATAGCCAAAAGAAGCTCTTCAGCGACGTCTTATCGTTGTCAGAATCAGTCACGGATTCTCCTTACTTAACCGTCAGAGTGCCGGACATGTAACCAAAAGAACTCATCGCGTAACCGAAACCACTCGACACCCGAGCGTCGCCGCAAGGGTATTCGCAGTTCCACTCATAGGTGCCGGGGCCGCCGGTCTTAAAGGAGAACTTGATGATGTTTGGCTTGGGATACTGACCCGTTCCGATCGTGATGGTTGGGTTGCGATAGTCGGCCGGTAGCGGCACCGAGACAAACAACGTCTTGCCATTACCGGGAATATTTCGCAATGTAAACGTGTGGCCAATGTTGTTGGGGTCCACGTGCGAGACGGTCTTGCCGTTATAGACCATCGTGCCGCCAATGGTGCCCATGACCTGGTCGAAGAAGGGATCGTTGAGCGACCCGCCGCCGTCGTACTGATGAATGGTGACATTGATCGTCGTATTTTCCGGCACCACCAGATTGTCGTTCGCGTAGGTGACCCAGGTTGGGTGAGCCCCACCAGTCTTGCCGTGCGCACCCTCTAACGAGTCCGGGTACGTGCTCAATTGCAAACTGCACGCCGTCGCCGACGTGCGAACACAGTTCAATGCAGCTTGATGAGGTGTATCGCTCGCCAGGGCAAAACCCGCCAAGGCCAACGCACCGCCCCCAAGGAGCACCGAAGCCAGGGCTATGCCGAGTGACTTCGATCCATTCATTCGCTCTCCTTTGAACTCTCGACGAACAGTTCGTGAACGAATTCACGCGCTTTCACGACACAAAAGTACCGGATTAATTGGCGCTCGTGGGGTTAAAGTCGCTGATGTGGGCACAAATAATAAGGACGCATTCAGAATCCACCTGGGCCTTTTTTTGGCCGAGTTATTGTGCGTCCCCGCGTTTGTCTTTGAATTAAAGCGCGCTCTGGGAGGAAACACCCTCTCGTGGGCCTACGTGTTCGAATGGCCAATTCTGGGTCTCTACGCCATTTATATGTGGCGAAAGTTGTTGGGTGAGGTACATCGAGAACAGCGAGGCGAACTCCGCGACGTCGACGTGGCGCACGCAACGCGCGTTGAAGAGGAGGACGATCCCCAACTAAAGGCGTGGAACGACTACCTCGCCACCCTGCACGCACTTCCTCCCACTGCGCCAACTAATCAGACAGGTGAGCCAGAAAACTTAGCTGACTGACGCTCGAGCGCGGCGAACAACGATCCGTCACGCATCACGAGACGGCGAATGATCACCACCAGGCACGGCACGGCCCAGAAATCACCGCAGACCCACAGGATCGCCGCGGCCAGTTGTTGTTGCTCAAAGGCCTGGGCCAATGTCGTCGCGTGCATGCCCATGCCGGGCATGTGGGCCATGCCGGGAATTGGCTTCATGACGCTGTACCAAGCGGTCTTGGTAAATATTGCCATCGCCAACGCAAGGACCACCATCTCGAACATCGTGATGACGATCATGAACAACTGCAGGCGCAGCGCAACGCGATTCTTTCGCGGCGGCGCGCTAATGAGAAAGTGAAAGAAGAAGAGACCCGACAGCAGAAAGGCCGGCTCCATTATCCAGTCCATCGCCCACGAATGTTCCATGATTGCGTCAAAGGTTCGCGGCGTGTGCGCACTCACCATGACCACGTTGAGCACGATCGCCGCGGTAACGGGATGAATCAGCCATCGCGGCGCGTGCCAGGTGCGAGTGAGATACCACCAGCGAAGGAAGCGCCGGCGGTTGTGCCCGCCGAGCACCCACCAACTCGAACGCAACGTCGCCGAGCCAATAAGACCCATCGGCACGAGGAACATCACGATGATGTGACTGATCATGTGTATGGGCAGGCTCGTCATACCCTCGCGCGAGAATGACGAACCGGCGGCGAACCACAGGGCGCCCCAGGACAAGAGAGAAAGGACAAACTGCGCCAGTATTCGCCGGGACCGAGAGGGCCGGCGAAGCATCGCGACTATTGCCACTACCGCCCCGAGCATCGCGAGGATACCGGCTGGCGTCACGGTTAGGCCAGACCCGTCCGATGCAGCAGGCTCACGAGTTCACTAGCGGCCGAATTCTGTCCCGACCAGCTTCCCGGCGGATCGTCGGCGATTATCCACTTGAGTTGTCCCTGGGGATTGATGATGAACATATAGTCCGAATGAATGCTCATGGCGTCCGACTTTGTTTGTATGACCGAAATTCCATACGACTTCCAAATCTTACGCAGGTGCGACAGTGCACCGGTGACGAAGTAGAAATCCTTGACGTTGCTCAGGTCGTGGATCTTGATGAAGTGGTGAAGGTACGGCAAGGTCCGGTAGTAAACGTCGGCCGTCACCGCCACCGTGTTGAGTTTCGCGTTGGGGGGTAATTCGGAACGCACCTGACGTAGTTGTCCGGCCAACAGTGGACAGTCGGTCCAGCAGACGGGGTCGAGGAACGTCAGCAACGTGTAGTAACCCTTATGACCCTCAAGCGAAAAGCTCTTCTTGAACTGGTCGGTCAGGGTAAACGACGGCGCGGGCGTATTGACGTGCTGGGCCGGACCGTCCTGGGCCAAGAACTGCGTCGGCTCCGGTGGCGAGACCGCCGAAGCCCAACTCATCGTCACGACCGAAAAGATGACCATGGCGGCGGCGAAGGACGCCAAAACCGCACCCGAACTACTGCGCAACTCTCGAGGTAGTCGACGAGGTAATGGCACCTTGTGCACCAACGTGGGCATCGCGCAGAAGGCCAGGAGAGCCATCGGTACGAGCGAGTTGAGGTCGGTGGCGAGGCCGCCGAAGATCGCCGCATCTTGAGCGACGAGCCAGAAGAAGACGCAGCCGGCAATCAACGTCCACACGGGCCAGCGCCACATCCGATCACTCGCCAGCCACAGTCCAACGGCGCACCCGAGTAACCAGAGGATCACGACAATGTTGAATCCGCCGCCCATGCGACCGGCAAGGTCGCCCACGTTGCTGGCGATCGAAGCCAGCAGGTGCGGTTGCGGCGTCTCGGTCATGGTCTGGGTCATTGTCGTGAGCGCGTTGGCGTTGCCCCCATGCCAGAACCCCCGATCGGGCAGGCACTGCAGCACGGCGCCCAGGGCAACGACGACACTCAAGATCCGTAACGTGTAACGCGAAAAGTTCTGGCGAAATACGGATGGCGGCAGGGCCAGAAATACGCCCGCGATCACGTAGAAGAAGGTGGCGCCCGGCCAGCCAAACAGTATTGATCCTGCCGACTGAAAAATCCCGCCGGCGCCGTTGCCAATGAGCCAGATGAGCGCCGCCCAACCAACCGACACGCCGGCGACCACGCGACCGACCTTGCCGTTGGACACGAGCAACACGATGCCAATGCCCACCTGCATCCACGCCGTTCCCACCGCCAGGGCAATCGGATGATTGTTCCAGATCCCGATGCTTGCCAGCATGAGCGCGTGCAACCAACTGGGCGTGCCCAGGGACAACGGTTGCACGATGTCGCTGCCCAGACCGAGCGGCATCGACGCCTGGAATTGCAACAGGCCGTCAAACAGCCAAATCGCACCGAAGGCCATGCGCAGGTACGTGCGGTTACGGGGTTCACTCAAACCGTCCGAAGAGAGATTGAACGTACTGGTACGTCGCAGCAAGGCGGAACCGATGACGAGCACCAGCGCGATGGCAATTATCCAGAACACACTCGTTATATATATGCTGTGTTTGAATATTGTGACTACGGTCGGGCTCGTCAGGTCAATCGGATTCGATCTGCCCATTGGCACTGCGATAACCCCTTTTAACGAAGAATCTTCTCAGCAATCGACGATAACACCCCATTAACAAATGACCCCGAGCCGTCCGTTGAATAGACCTTGGCCAATTCCACCGCTTCATCAAGAATTACAGCGACCGGCGGCGCATCGTCCATCAGCATCTCACCCACCGCGAGGGTCATGACGAGTCGGTCCACCAGGGCAATGCGCTCCAGCGGCCAATCGATCGCGAACGTTGAAATAAGTTCATTCGCTTCACCTTGATGCAGTGACGCCGAGGTCAGGATCTCAATCGTGTACTCGTCGGGGCGAAGCGCCAGTTCATTGAGTACGGCTTCGACGGATCGTTCCTTGATGCTGGCCTCATAGAAGATCTCCAGCGCGCGCTCGCGCGAATGATGACGCTTGGTGCCGTGCTCGCTCAACCTACGCCCGCGTCATGTATTCGCCGGTACGGGTGTCAACCTTGATCGCTTCGCCCGGTCCCACGAATAGTGGCACCTGGACCACGAAGCCGGTTTCTAGCGTCGCCGACTTGCGCGCGCCCGACACTCGGTCGCCCTGAATGCCGGGCTCGGTTTGGGCGATGATGAGTTCTACTGAGGCGGGCAGTTCAACGCCAATCGTTTCATCGTTGAACTGAATCAGCATGGCCTTGCCGGTCTCTTTCAAGAAATGCGACGCTTCACCCAAGCTCTTTGACGAGACCGGCACCTGGTCGTACGTGACCTGGTCCATGAAGATGTAATCGTCGCCGTCGCGGTATAAGTACTGGGTGTCGCGCTTGTCAATGATCGCCTGCTCGAGTCGCTCACTGGAGTTGTAGGTTCGCTCAATGACGGCGCCGGTACGGGCGTTGCGCAATTTGGTGCGCACGAATGCGCCGCCCTTGCCCGGCTTCACGTGCTGGAA
>PMAL01000003.1 GCA_003152555.1 Acidimicrobiaceae bacterium
CTTGTGGACGAGCGTTTCAAGATGCTCACCGGATCGTACGGATACAATCGCGGCGCGCACCTCGTTCTCGGTGCATTCAAACCATTCTGTGCGTTCACGGTTTGGGCCCGAAACAAGGATTCGATGGACTCCGGCGCGCTCTAGAGCTCTATGAACCTCATGGTCGCGAAATACCCTGCCATCGTCCGTGATTGCCGACTCCGCGAGGAATAACTTGTAGGTCGTTGAGATGGGCATCTTGACGCCATCGAGTTGCTCGCGGATGCGTCGATCAACGTCGCGCTGGGTGTCGCCAATCTTGATCAAGCCTTTACCTTTTCGGCTGCCTTCCCACGGGGTGTCGGAATACGCGTCTATCGTGTACGCATAAATCTTCGGATGCCGAACACCTCCCGCGAGCGAGACACTCATGCGGGCATTTCTCGAATCATTGTCTCGATGTACGCCTGTTCGTCTTTGGTGATGCGGTATGTCTTGTATAACTCGGCGTCAGTCCAGGTGCGGTCCCAGGTCTGCAGCGGCACCCACTGGTACGTGGATCTCAAAGCGTGCTGACTGATCTTGCGCAGCGAGAANNCAAGAAGCGGGCGAAACGAGTGCTCAGGTAACTTGCGAAGCTCTCCGCTTCATTCTTCGTTTCGAAAGTGCCAATGCATAGATAGGTTTGAGAACAGACTGACTTTGGGCCAGCAACAAGCGTCGGGCCAAGCACTAAAGCTGGAATGGCACCACGCTCGCCATACGCCTCAGGAACGAAAACCTTCCAGCCATTGAGCAGCTTCCGATTCTTTTTCACGGTCTCATTTGATATCCAGTGTTCCACTCGCTTTCCACCTTGGTTCATGTGAAGTTTGAGATCACCGGCTTGGCGATCACCCTTTCGGTAGCCGGAAAAGTTCGTGGGGATCCCAAAGGGTGTGTCGCCCGAAACGAGTTCGATGACCGAATTTTTGGTCTTTTTTACCGTTTTGCGCAAGATCTCAAGTGCCGGTTCGTCACGTACAAAGATGTCAAACTCATCGAGTTTCCGACTTATTGGCCCGATGGATATCCCGCCCTGTACAAATGTGCTGTTGCATTCGCCCGGGTTGTCACGATCCCAGAGGAAGTAACAGACACCGCCCTCAAAGTCCACTCCCGGGAACACGCTTTCTATCTGTACGAAATCAACAAGATGGCGAATGTGGTCATCGCCAAGCATTCTGGATCGGAAGTCATCGAGACCGCGGCCACCTGCCATCCATCTCGATGGAATAATCATGCTGACGTAACGAGGATTCAGCTTCAGAGCCTCTTCAACGAAGATGTTGTAAAGGGGTGTGTCGTTCGTTCCACCGCCCCCCCCGGTCATCTGATATGGGGGGTTTCCAACAATGACGTCGAAATTCATGCTCATCTCCTTTTCGATCTTGCGTTGCCCATCCGAGTGGATGCANNAATTCTCGAGCTGAGACTTGGCGCCACCACACTCAA
Source organism: Acidimicrobiaceae bacterium (assembly GCA_003152555.1). Lineage (GTDB taxonomy): Bacteria > Actinomycetota > Acidimicrobiia > Acidimicrobiales > RAAP-2 > RAAP-2. Next base: position 1,474 of record PMAL01000003.1, read on the forward strand.
TGCAGCGGTCCTTCTCGTACGAGTGGTCCACACGGTCATTCCAGATGTTGCCCGATTCCGTAGCGAAGTGCACTGCCGAGAACTGACCCGAGGCGTCCTTCGAGCAGTACAACGTACGTCGCGCCAACATCCCGGTGATCTCGGTGATCGCGATAGCGAAAACCATCTCGGTGAGGATGTGTTCGAGACGCTGGGTGTCGTCGGGAATGGCGTCGGAGAGACTGTCCATCAACCTCTTGGTGATCTCGCGGGGGAAGATGCCCGTTTTGCACCCGGGGTCGAGTTNNTCCAGACCTCGGGAGGTAGAAGGTCGAGGACAGCATTGACCACCTTCGGCGGCGTGAATACCTCGTCACTTGACAAGTTGGAGATGACCTCCAAGATGTCTGGCTGGCTCGGTTGAAGATAGTCGGTGGTCATTAGGCGCGCCTTCCCGTTCCATTGCGCGCTGGCCCACGCAACTCGGGTGCCTCGAAACGTTCGGCGTCGCTGAGACTTGTCGCCTTACCGCACCAGAACTGCTCAGGCGCCGCCGGTGCAAAGAGGCTAAGCATCGTTACGGTTTTCTCATCTTCTGTTGCGATCACGTCACCGAGAGTTGTCTTATACAACGACACCGAGTGGCTACCCGGATCCCAGTTGTATTCGATGAGGGGGATCTGGTCACGACCGGTGGTCTTGCCTTCCGCGTCGAAAGGCAACATGTTGCCGATGATGAGGTTGTGTTCGACGACCCAGGTAGCAGCACGTAGAACGAGGCTGCGTTCATTCAGACGCTTGCCGAGGAATTCGAAGTTCCAGTCGGTGAACATGGTGAGCAATCGAGTCCGTGCTCCAACTTCGTGGCCCGGTGTACCGCCGATGATGTTGTCGGATGAGATGTCCACCGCGTAGATCGATGCGAGAGCTTCGAGCGCGTGAAACTGAGCGCTCGACGGATCGATTCCCGCCTGGAGATTGCCTTTCGCGAGGTCATTGGCGACGCTCTCGAGCTTACGGTCCAAGATGGCTACCAGGAAGTTGCCGTTACCACACGCGGGTTCGAGGAAGGTGGGCGATGGGTGTGGCACCCAGAGTGTGGCTGGCAGGAGATCTAGCATCTCTTGGACCGTCGCGTTGGGCGTGAATACTTCGCCGAGGTCCCGAACTCGCTCCGATGATTTGACAAGACGCTCTTGGGCACCATCGATCACTAACGACATCCCGCCGCCCCCCGATTTGAACCGGTTATTGAACACATTCTCAGCACCAAACACATACACACACCGTAATCAGATTGCTCGTAGTCACTCGGAAGCAAGTGGCCACCCTGATGCTGAGCGAATTGCACCTTTTCATTCTGTCCAACGATGAATGTCCACTCGCGNNGAAAAAAGTCCCCCAAATTGGGGGACTGTTTTAATCTTCAAGGTGCCTTGACACCTTGTCGTGTAGCAAAAAGGCGTTAGCCTTCATTTCATTAACGAGGTCTGCAACCTCCTCAACTTGCTCGAATTCACTTTCCGCGAACGGAAAGAACAACTCCAAGATGTGTTGCAAGGTGTGGTTCAAAGTTCCAAGAAACTTTTCTGCGGTTTCGAAGGTGAACTCTTTGGGAGTCTCATCTATCTCACCGCACAAGATCTCACCTACGGCGATTCCTAGATGTGCAAATCCATTAGAGATGAAGTCCATTGTTAGTTGGGCCGCATCTTGGGTTTGCGTGGAATCCAAATCCCCGCGTTCGAACTCATCGTAAATCACTCGTTTGGTTAAAGAGCTGTAGTCGTCCCACGCGTGCTTGAATGCCTTCTCTGTGGCCTCTTTGGCCAGTACCACAATCTCGTCGTGCGTCAGTGGCGTGTACTGCTCGGTCATAGTGACCCTTTCTGGTGTGTACGTGGCGTTTACCACGCTAGTCACGTTCGGTGCGACTTTTAACTTGGCAAGTCGCCAGTCCCTTGCCAAGTCCTCACTTCCTGATGCCAACCCTCTCTTGTTACGAGGCGAAACGCTCGCACTGTGGCAATCGCTGGAGCATTTCTTAAATCAATCCGGCAGAAGAGACAACCAAGATGACATTGATATCACCTGATTGTGAAAGTGCTATTGCACGCACGTGCAGTTCACACCTTGCTGACCTCGCTCGACGAAGCGTCAAGCGAGCTCGACGTGAGCCATTTGGAAGTTCGCAGTTGGCGGTTGTGTGTCAAACACTCGAACTCTTAGTCTTGGAGCTTGAGGATCGCGAAGAGTGGAAGATCGCAGAAGGGTTGAGGCGAGCAATAGCGCGCACGCCCGGTTTGCAGATTTAGTAAAATCAGAAACTCCGCCTCACCACCGTCTGGTAGTCGAGTCCATAAACGCCTGCTGCCAGTTTGAAGCACAAAAGTCCCGGTTTCTCGAAATAGAGCCGGGGCTTCTGCTTTCCATAGCCGCGGGAGTCCGAGACATTAAGCAGGTACTTATAAGTTGATCCCGTGTTCGTTGGATCAGCGCGCCCTCAACTATTTGACAATCCATCTTTCGTAATCTC
>PMAL01000055.1 GCA_003152555.1 Acidimicrobiaceae bacterium
CAGCGCAACCGTTACCAGCGTCACCTGCTGCTGCCCGAAGTGGGCGAGGCCGGTCAGGTGAAGTTGCTCGACGCCAAGGTCCTGTTACTGGGCGCGGGCGGGCTGGGCTCTCCGGCCGGGCTCTATCTCGCGGCCGCCGGCGTCGGCACTATTGGCATCATTGACATGGACGTCGTGGATTCGTCGAACCTGCAGCGCCAGATTCTTCACAACGTGGACCGCATCGGCATGCGCAAGGTCGACAGCGCGAAGCAGACGCTAACGGCCATGAATCCTGACGTCAACGTCATCACCTACGACACACGCCTGGGCGCGGACAATATCTTGGACATCATCGACGGCTACGACGTCATTGTGGACGGCACCGATAATTTCCCGACGCGCTACTTGGTCAACGACGCGGCGCTCTTAAAGAAGATTCCGGTGGTGCACGGATCGATCTTCCGTTTCGAGGGCCAGGCCACGGTGTTTCAGCCCTATGTGGGACCCTGCTATCGCTGCATGATTCCCGAGCCGCCGCCGGCCGAACTAGCGCCCAGCTGCGCCGAAGCCGGCGTACTCGGTGTGTTGCCCGGCATCATCGGATCCATTCAGGCAATCGAAACCATCAAGTTACTGCTCGAGTTGGGTGAACCGCTCGTGGGTCGACTACTGACCTACGACTCGCTCGATCAAAGTTTTCGGACTTTCAAGGTGCGCCGTGACCCAACCTGTCAGGCCTGTGGCGACGACGCCGGTGAAATCGTGATCGCCGAGTACGACGATCTCTGCATGCCCCACCCCACGGTGAGCGCGTAAACCTTCGCGGTTACCGTGCGGGCATTATGTGTGCCTGCTACCGGACTTCGTTGCGAATAGGACCAGCGCATAACCTGGCGTTATGACGGGCGACGAAAGAACTACCGATTCCGGTATTGAAATTCACCCCGTCTACGACGAGAGCGACCTGGACAAGTTTGACGTGGCCACCGAGCTCGGTCGCCCGGGAGAGTTCCCCTACACGCGCGGCGTCCAATCCTCGATGTATCGCGGAAAACTCTGGACGATGCGTCAGTACGCCGGATTTGGCACCGCCGAGGCAACCAATGAACGTTTCAAGTTCCTGCTTGGCGCTGGCCAGACCGGACTCTCCTGCGCCTTCGACTTGCCCACGCAGATGGGATACGACGCCGATCACCCGAGGGCCGAGGGCGAAGTTGGAAAGGTTGGCGTCTCGATCTCGTCCCTTGAGGACATGCGACTCCTGCTTTCGGGACTGCCGCTCGATGAGGTCACCACCTCGATGACGATTAACGCGACGGCGTCGACGTTGCTGCTCCTCTACCATTTGGTCGCCGAAGAACAGGGAGTTCGCGGGGACCAGCTGCGCGGCACCGTGCAGAACGACATCTTGAAGGAGTACGTGGCGCGCGGCACGTACATCTATCCGCCGCGTCAGTCAATGAGGCTGGTGGTCGATACGTTCTCCTACTGCGCCAAGGAGATGCCCAACTGGAACACCATCTCGATCTCGGGCTATCACATCCGCGAGGCTGGATCGACGGCGGTTCAGGAGATTGCCTTCACCCTCGCCAATGGCGTTGCCTACGTCGAAGCGGCGTTGGCCGCCGGCCTTCTACTCGACGACTTCGCACCGCGGTTGAGTTTCTTCTTTAACGCGCATAACAACCTCTTTGAGGAGGTGGCCAAGTACCGGGCGGCGAGGCGTCTCTGGGCGCGCATCATGCGCGAGCGATTTGGAGCCAAGGATCCCAAGTCCACGATGCTCCGTTTTCACACGCAGACCGGCGGATCAACGCTGACGGCCCAGCAGCCCGAGAACAATATTGTGCGCGTGGCCCTCCAGGCTCTGGCCGCGACCCTCGGTGGCACCCAGAGCCTGCACACCAACGGTTTCGATGAAGCGCTCGGACTGCCGACCGAACGAGCGGCGAAGTTGGCCCTGCGTACGCAACAAGTCATCGGTTTCGAATCGGGCATTGCCGACACCGTTGACCCGCTGGCCGGCTCGTACTTTGTCGAGTCGCTCACCAATGAGGTGGAACGTCTGGCGCAGGTCTACATCGACGCGATCGACGACCAGGGTGGCGCCGTCGCTGCGATTGAATCCAGCTATATGCAGAACGAGATTGAATCGGCCGCCTACGAGTTCGCACGAAGCGTCGACCGCGGCGACAAGGTCGTGGTGGGCGTCAACCGATTCAGCGAAACTGGCGAGACCAAGTCCGACGTGTTTCCCGTGGATGAAGCCCAACAGTTGGCCCAAATCGCCAGGGTCACGTCGCTGAAGACTCGTCGTGACAACGACGCCGTACGTGCTGCGCTCGACGACCTCGCGACGGCCGCGCGTGGGTCGGCCAACGTGCTCTATCCCATGAAAGAGGCGTTAACGGCGCTGGCAACTCTCGGCGAGGTCGCCGACGTACTGCGCGGTGAGTTTGGCGTCTATCAGGCCAGTTAACGCGGGATCGGTTCGTTGAAGTGCGTGACCGATGGCGGTTCTGAATAGAAGTGGTGCGTCAATTGGCGCCATTCTTCAAAGAGCGGCGTCTCGCGAAACGCGAGGTGTGCCGCCACGCTGGTCCAGCGCACGAGTAGCAGATAGACCGAGCCGTTCTCTTCCTGGCGTCGAACTTCGGCGCCGTGACAATCGGGCGCCGACTCGATTATCGGTAGGGCAATAGCCATGGAACGCGCAAACTCATCTTCTTGGCCGGCACTCACGTTCAAGAGGGCGTGCTCGAGCATCATGGGCGGGCCATCAGTCGCGCGCGAAGTTTCTCGTCCTCGGCGACGCCGATCGCCGCGTGGGCGAGGGCAATCGCGCCATCGATAACGGCGCGATCGGCGCTCTCCGTGATGCAGGCGGCGGTGAACTCTGGCTGATGGTTGACCGCGCCATTGGTCTCAATCATGAGCAGGGGATGAATGGTGGGCACCACCAACGAGACGTTTGCCATGTCGGTAGAGCACGTGGGCTTGGCGACGCCCTCGTCGTCAAGATCGAACGTGCGTCCAATCGCCTCGGCGGCGGTGCGGTAGTGGGCGAGGATGTCGTGGTCGGACTCCATGTGCGAAAACGGGCTGCCGAGATCTTCGACGCTCAGTGTGGCGCCGCTCGCCAGAGCGCCCGCTTCGAAACAGGCGTGAATTTTTTTTCGCAGCGCCACCAAAGTGTCAATGGTGAGCGAACGGGCCATGAACCTTCCCGTGACGTGGCTCGGAATGATGTTGGCGGCCGAACCGCCTTCGCTGACGAAGCCGTGCACTTGATCGCCCGGTCGCAATTGCTGGCGCGCCAGCGCGATCGCTACCTGGCTGATGGTCATGGCGTCGAGGGCATTGACGCCCTCCCACGGTGCGGCCGAGGCGTGGGCCTCTTTGCCGCGAAAGGTCACCTCAAACTGCTCGACCGCTAAGCACATAGCTTCCAGGCGGTCGTTGGGCCAGGGATGAATCATCATCGCCGCGTGCACGTCGTCGAAGTAGCCGGCATTGATGAGATCGATCTTGCCGCCGCCGCCTTCTTCGGAGGGCGTGCCGAACAGCGTGACCTTGAGATTGAGTTCATCCGCCACTGCGGCCAGACCAATGGCGGCGCCGAGCGACGAGGCGGCGATGATGTTGTGTCCGCACGCGTGTCCGACCTCGGGCAGGGCGTCGTACTCCGCACAAAAAACAATGTGCAGGTCGCCGTGGCCCTTGGTGGCGCGAAACGCAGTGGGTCGGTCGGCAATGCCTCGTTCAACTTCTAGACCAGCTTCCTCGGCGGCTCGGGCGACGGCCTCCGCGCTCACAAACTCCTCGTAACCCAATTCTGGATTGGCGTGCACGAAGTGGCTCAGTTGCACCAGCGTGTCGCGCGAATTATTGATGGCGCCGGAGGCGACCTCCCGTGAGCTCACTCGATGACCGCCACCACGTCACCGGCGCTGACCGAATCGCCCGCCACGACGTTGATGCTCTTGACGACTCCGGCTTTTTCGGCGTTCACCAAGTTCTCCATCTTCATGGCCTCTAAAATCATGACGGTATCGCCGGCCTCGACCTGCTGGCCGACCTCGACGCTCACCTTCACAATCGTGCCCTGCATTGGCACACTCACCGTATTTGACCCGCTGCCCAACACACCGGCGTGGTGTTGTCGACGGGGCTTGAGNNATGCGTCGGCCATTTACTTCGGCGGTCACGTCCTTGCGCACTTCTCCCGTACCCACCGATACTGCCGGCGTCGGCGCGCTCTGAAGCGTCGAAAAGTCGAGACTCTCTTCGACCCACTTGGTCGAGTGCGTGGCCTCGACGAACTCGTCACTCGACAGGATGATCACGTCGGCCGGAAGGGTTGTCGCCACGCCCTCAATGCGGGTCTCTTCAATGGCGCGCAGCATGCGCAGGCGGGCCCTTTCGCGGTCCGCGCCCCAGACAATGAGTTTGCCGATCAAATTGTCGTAGTACTGCGAGAGCGTGTCGCCGGCGGCGTAACCGGCATCGAGGCGGACCCCCGGACCGGCCGGCTGATCAAAGCGCGTGATCGTGCCGGGCGACGGACTGAACTTGCCGCCAGAGGGGTCTTCCGCGTTGATGCGTACCTCAATCGCGTGGCCCTTGTGCTCAATCTCACCCTGCGTAAAGTCGAGCGGCTCGCCAGAGGCGATGCGCAGTTGCCACTCCACGAGGTCGAGTCCGGTCACTAATTCGGTGACGGGATGTTCGACCTGAAGGCGGGTGTTCATTTCTAGGAAGTAGAACTGGCCCTCCTGATAGAGGAACTCCACCGTGCCCGCGTTCACGTAGCCGCACGCGACCGAGACCTTCACGGCCGCCTCACCCATTGCCTGGCGCACGTCGTCGGGGAAGTTGGGCGCCGGCGACTCTTCAATGAGCTTCTGGTGCCGGCGTTGGGCGGAGCAGTCGCGTTCGCCGAGCCAGAGGGTGTGGCCGTGGTTGTCGGCGAGGACCTGCATCTCGATGTGACGCGGTGCGCTGAGGTAGCGCTCGACGTAGCACTCGGCGCGTCCAAAGTAACTCTGAGCCTCGCGCTGCGCGCTCTCGAATGCTTCCTTCGCCTCGTCGTGACCCAGTACCACCTTCATGCCGCGCCCGCCGCCGCCGTAGGCGGCCTTGATGGCGACGGGCCATCCAACTTCCTTGCCGAACGCCACCACTTCCTTGGCGTCCTTCAGGGTTTGACTTCGCCCGGGCACGCCCGCGACGCCGACCTTCTCGGCCGCGAGGCGTGACGAAATTTTGTCGCCCATTACTTCGATCGCCTCGGGCGGGGGTCCAATGAACGTGACGCCGCGAGACGTGATCGCGCGCGCGAAATCGACGTTCTCGGAGAAGAACCCGTAGCCGGGGTGCACCGCGTCCGCGCCGCTGCGGTTGATCACGTCGAGGATGGCCTCGGTGTTGAGATAGCTCTCGGCGGCGCTCTGGCCGCCGAGAGCGTACGCCTCGTCGGCTAGTCGCACGTGCAACGCATTGCGATCGAGTTCGGAGTACACGGCCACGGTAGAAATGCCCATCTCGCGGCAGGTACGCATAATGCGCACCGCGATCTCGCCTCGATTGGCGATCAGGACTTTCTGTAACACGTGAACCTCCGTTGCGGGCCTGTCATTTTCTACCACTCGTCATTGAAACTCTAATGTTTAGGGGTGAACCAAATGATTTGGCGAGTTGAGCACGTGGCGGAGGTTGACTCGACCAATGGGTGGCTGGTGGATCAGGCAAAGTCTGGCGCCAGTGAGGGCAACGTGATTTTCGCTGACTTTCAATCCGCCGGTCGCGGGCGGCTCGATCGCCAGTGGGTGGCGCCGGTTCGTTCCGCGTTGTTGTGCTCCTTTCTCTTTCGTCCCGAACTCGACGTTGATCAATTGGCGCTGGTCATGGGCGCGGTTGCCCTGTCGGCGCGCGCGGCGCTGGTGCGCTTGTGCGGACTACGGCCCAACGTCAAATGGCCCAACGATCTTTTGGTCGGAGAAAAAAAGATCGCGGGCCTGCTCGCCGAAGTGGTGACGACCGATGACGGGCTCGCGATCGTCGTGGGCGTTGGCATCAATCTGACCGCCAGTCCCGACGACGTGGTCGCCACCGACGTGTTGAAGGAAACGGGCATCACGCTGAGCCCGCGCGGACTGCTCGACATCCTCTTAGAAGACCTCGAGTGGCGATACGCCCAGCTGCACACCCAAGACGGCCGCGCGACCGTGCACCAAGAGTACGAAAGCGCGCTCGTCACGTTGGGCCAGCGAGTGCGCATTGAGCGCACCAATGACGTGCTCGAAGGCGAAGTACTCGGCGTCGACGCCTGCGGACGTCTGATTGTCAACGTTGATGGCGTCGAGATGTTTTTTTGCACCGGCGACGTGGTGCACGTGCGCCCGCAACTTGGCGCGACGACGTGAATCCCACTCGAGTGCTCGTCACGGGTAGCGCGGGCCAGGTGGGTGTGGACCTCGTCGATACCCTGGGCGGGTCCACGCCGCCCGGGGGTGACGAAGATTTTCTCCCCGACGGCCGCCGTGTTGAGAGTGATGAGTTCGCGGTGCTGGGACTTAGCCGCCACGACCTCGACATCACCGACCGCGACGCGCTGACACGCGCCGTGTCAGCCAGCAGACCCGACGTCATTGTGAACCTCGCGGCCTACACGCAAGTCGACCGAGCGGAGACGGAACGCGAGGCGTGCTTCAACGTCAACGCGACCGCGACCGAGTCGCTGTCACTCGCCGCAAAGGAAGTTGGCGCGCACTTGATCACCATTTCGACTGATTACGTCTTTGACGGCGAAAAGGGTGACGGCTACGTCGAAGATGACATCACGAATCCACTCAACGTCTATGGCGCTTCAAAACGGGCGGGTGAGCTGGCCTGCAGCGAGGCCGACACCATTGTTCGCACGTCGTGGGTCATGGGCGTGCGCGGCAAGAACGTGATTCACGTCATTGCTCAGCGAGCGACGTCGGGTGAAACAGTGCGCTTCGTGGACGACCAAATGGGCACGGCAACGATGGCGAGCGATCTCGCTCGCGCTCTCGTGACATTCATTCGTGTTCGCCCGGGCGGTGTGTGGCACGTGGCCAATACCGGCGCCACCACGTGGTGCGACATCGCCACGTTTGTTGGTGCCTCGCTCGGACGCGACGACGAGTTTGTGACGGCGATTGCTACTGTTGATCTCGATCCGGCACCGCTGGCGACGCGGCCGCGTCGTAGCGACCTCGTCACTCAGAAATGGGCCGACGGCGGCTGGCGGGCCCTGCCCGAGTGGCGTGACGGCATCACCCGGCTGTTGTCGGGGCGAACGGCGAACAGTGAGCTGCGCTCGTGAGTGACGTCACCTCGAGCGTCGCCTGCGTGGTGGTTGACTATCACGCCGGCGCCGCCCTGACCGGCTGCATTGACTCGCTGCACGCCAATCATGTGACCAACATCGTGGTCGTAGAAAACGGCCTCGCCGGCTCGACGCCGCCGGCACTCGGGAAACGTGACGTGGTGCTCGTGGAACCGGGCCAGAACCTCGGATACGGCCGGGGCGTCAATCGCGGGGCCGCGGCGACGGGGGCGGCCAAGTATCTGCTGGTGGCCAATCCCGATTTGGTGATCCACGACGGTGCGGTCGCGGCGATGGTGACGTACTTGGAGACCCATCCCGACGTNNCCTCGCACCGGGTGTTCCCGAACCTCTGGTTAGCGGGCGCGCACGCGCTGCTCGAGTCACCCTGGCCACAAAATCCCGCCACCCGCATCTACCGTTCACCCCGGTCCGACGGCAGCGTCGATTGGGTGTCGGGAGCCTGCTTCCTCATTCGCCGGGACGTGTTTGAAGAGATTGGCGGATTCGACGAACGGTATTTCATGTTCGCCGAAGACATGGCGTTGTGCTGGCAGGTGCG
>PMAL01000145.1:0-7562 GCA_003152555.1 Acidimicrobiaceae bacterium
GCATCCAGTGGGAGATCGCCAAATGCGCGACCGACATTGAGGCCGCCCGCTTATTGACCTATCGCGGCGCGTGCCTCGCCGACGCGGGCAAGTTCTCCAAGGAATACGTGCCGATGCTGTCGATGTGCAAGTACCTCGCGTCCGAGGTTGCGGTCAAGGCATCAGGTCTCGCGGTGCAGTTGCTCGGTGCGGCCGGGTACATGGAAGAACATCCAACCGAGCAGTACTACCGCGACGCGCGACAGCTGACCATTGTCGAGGGCACCAGTCAAGTGCAGCTGGGCCTCATTGGTCGTGGTGTCTTAAGCCACGACATGTGGTGGGACTAGAGGGCCTGAATCGGGACCGCACACTACCTACACTGGCAACGTGAGCGGACCCCTTGACGGTTTGAAAGTCTTAGAATTGGCGGGCATCGGGCCGAGTCCGTACGCCTGCATGCTGCTCGCCGACCTGGGAGCGAACGTGCTGCGCCTCGAACGGGGTGATCCCGACGCAGATGCAACCGTCTCGTGGGATCTGCTCAACCGGTCGCGGCCTTCGGTGGCGCTCGACATGAAAAACGAAGCGGGGCGAGACCTCGTCTTGGAACTGTGCGAGCAGGCTGAAGTCTTGATTGAGGGATTTCGACCCGGAGTCACCGAACGTCTCGGCCTGGGCCCAGATGACGTGTGGACGCGTAACCCGCGGTTGGTCTACGGACGGATGACCGGTTACGGTCAGGACGGTCCACTGACGCAGTCCGCAGGTCATGACATCAATTACATCGCGATTTCAGGAGCACTCTGGCCGCTCGGTCGCGCGGGAGAGAAGCCGGTGGCGCCCATGAACCTGGTCGGCGACTTCGGGGGCGGCGCGCTTTTTCTAGCCTTCGGGGTACTAGCAGCGGTCTTGTCCGCCCGAGAGAGCGGAGAAGGCCAGGTCGTCGACGCCGCAATGGTGGACGGGTCGGCCTCAATGTTGGCGATGACCCACTCATTCTTGAACATGGGCTTTTGGAAAGAGGAGCGTGGCGTCAACATTCTTGATTCCGGCGCGCATTTCTACGAGGTCTACGAAACGAGTGACCATAAATACGTCGCAGTGGGCGCGGTTGAGGACAAGTTCTATGCCGAGTTGCTCGAGGGGCTGGGGCTGGGCAACGTTGAACTACCCGCACAGATGGACCGTGCGTCGTGGCCAGCGATGAAGGAGCGCTTCGCCACCGTTTTTGCGAGCAGGACCAGGGACGAGTGGACGAGTATTTTTGCCACCGTCGACGCGTGCGTCTCGCCCGTACTGTCGCCGCGCGAGGCTGCCGCCCATCCCTTCAATACCGAGCGAGACGTCTTTACTACCAACGACGTAATCCAGCCGCAGCCGGCGCCCCGGTTTTCAAAGACGCCCGGAATGATTCAGTCACCACCTCGTTCGCCCGGTGCCGGGACGCGAGAAGGCCTGCTCAACTGGGGAATAGACGAGCAGCGTCAAGCATCCTTGCGCGCCGCGGGTGCGTTCGGTTAAATATTCACGACGGGACAGGTGAGGGTGCGGGTGATACCGGGGACCTTCTGGATAGCGCCGACGATGAATTTGCCGAGGTCGTCGACGCTTTCGGCCGTGCAGCGCACGATCACGTCGTAGGGGCCAGTGACCTCATAGGACTCGAGCACGCCGGGTACCGCGCGTGTGGCGAGCACGACGGCTTCGCTGGAGCCGATTTCGGACTGGATCAAGATGTACGCCTGCACCGACATGGGAACCTTTCGTTTTAAGTCCCTCCATATTGCCAGTTCNNTCAACCCCACTGAGCGTCCACGCGAACTGCGCGGCGCTGGCGGCTTCGGCCTGCGTGCGATAGGCATTCTTCGCTGTGCCGTCGCGGTTGAAATGTGAGGCGACTCGACCGATCGGCCGAGTGGCGGGCGTGGGTCGACGGCGACTCTTCATGGCACATCGACACTACTCGTGGCTAGGGTTTTTACCATGAGCCAACAAGTCGAGACCGAGGTCGTCGTACGCTCCTCGCCGACGCTGGACGACGGCGACCACGAGCGTTTCACGCACATCGTGTTAGAGGGCTATACGCCCAAGGACGGCGAGTTCGTGGCGCTCGAGAATTCGGTGGTGGCGGGGATGATCAATTCAACGCCGGTGAGGGCGCTTTGCGGAAAGGTCTGGGTGCCGGGCCGGGACCCGCAGAAGTATCCGCTCTGTCCAACCTGCAAGGAGATTGCGACCTCGATGGGCTGGTCGCTACCCAACGGTTAATTGCGGTGCTGGCGCCGTTCGCCTCGTCCCGTAGGCTGGTGCGCTATGAAAAACATCCTTTTCCTCGTGGGCTCCCTGCGACGCGATTCGCTGAACATGCGCCTCGCCCGAGTGGCGGCGCAGAATCTGCCCGAGGGATACCAAGCGACGTTCTTTGATTTAAAGGACGTGCCGATGTACAACGACGACCTTCGAGGCGAACATTCACCCGAGGGCGTGCAGCGCTTGCGCGAGGCGCTGCGCAGCACCGACGGCGTCTTTTGGACGGCGCCGGAATACAATTTCGCGCTGCCGGGGATTGTGAAGAACGCCCTCGATTGGGCCAGCCGTCCACTGTTGCCTCGCCACAGTTTCGTGGGTCTGCCCATGAACGCCGCCGTGGCGACGATCTCGGCCACGAATGGCATTCGTTCGTTGAACGATCTCAAGCGCATCTGGAGCAGTTGCGGCGGATTCACGGTGACGACGTTTGACTTTGTTCTCCAACTCGCCCCATCGAAGTTGGTCGAAGAAAGTGGTTTCGAGACGCTTGAACCAGTGTCGTTAGACAAGCTGCGATTGGCGATTGGTCACTTCGTGCGGGCAGTTGAAGGTGACGTCGGCGCCGTGGTGACGGCCAACTGGGTTGCCTTCGTAGAATCGCAACCATGACGTCGCGCGCGCTCTTCCTGCGTCACCACTATGAGGACCGACCGGGGTTGGTGGGCGAAGCTTTCGAGGCGCGTGACTTCGAGGTCAGCGTGGTCATGATGGACGAAGAGAGTCCCACGCCGTCGGTTGAGGGATTCGACGTGCTCGTGATACTTGGTTCGAAACACGCGGTCTACGACGAAGCAGTCGAGGCGGCGTGGTTCGGTCGTGAACTCGACGTCATTGCCCAGGCCGAACAATTGGACGTTCCCATTTTTGGCATTTGTTTCGGGGCCCAAGCGCTATGTCTGTACCACGGGGGCGTCGTCGAACTCTCCAGTGCACCCGAAGTTGGCTGGTTTAGCATTGACGAGCACAATGAGTCGGGCATTGGTGCGGGGCCATGGTTCGAATTTCACTTCGATCACTGCACGCTGCCCGCCGGGGCGGAGCTGTGGGCGACCTCGCCGGGAGCGGTGCAAGCCTTCGCCGTCGGAAAGAACGTTGGCGTGCAGTTCCATCCCGAAGTCGACGACGCACAATTAGCCGACTGGTTCGCCAGTGGCGATGACAATGGTGCTCGAAGTCTGGGCGTTGATCCAATCGAGTTGCTCGCCGAAACCGCCCGTGAAACACCGGCCGCCCGTCTGCGCGCATTCGCGCTCGTTGATCTGTTCCTCGCGCACATCGCTCGCCCGTAGCGGCAACAGAATTTTGGACGTGAACGGGCCTCAGTAGGCTTGACCGGTGAGTAGTACGCCTCTTCCTGAACTTTCCAGCGTCGTTCGCGTGGAACGACCGGCCACCGGCGGTGGCGTCGGTCGCCTGGACGACGGTCGCGTGGTCTTCGTACGCCACAGCCTTCCTGGAGAACTGGTCCGCGTTGAAATTACGGAGACCACGACTTCATTCTCGCGCGGCGACGCGGTGGAAATTCTCGAACCCAGTGTCGAACGAGTCATCCCGCCCTGCCCGTACGCGCATCCCGGCGGGTGTGGGGGATGCGATCTCCAACACGCGTCGTTCGCGGCTCAATCGTCCTGGAAGGCAGCGGTCGTCGCCGAGCACCTCAAGCGCATCGGTGGGATTGAGCGCGACGTCCAGATCATTTCGCCACCGAGTCCCGCGCACGCGTCGCGAACGCGACTGCGTTGCGCGGTGAACGAGCAGGGTCAGTTGTGCTTGCGCGCGGCTCGCTCGCACGATCTCGTCGCGATTGACGCCTGCTGGATTGCCGAAAGTGGCTTCTTGCCGGCCTTCGCCACGTCGTGGGACGGGGCTGAGGAAGTGGAACTTCGCGCGATCGGCGACGGAGAACCGTTCGCCGTGGTGAAGCGCGATACTCATCGCGGCATGATGTACGAACTCTGTTCGCTACACGGCGAGCCGCTCGAGCCTTCCACGCACTCTCGCGTGGGGGTGCAGGACACGTATTTTTCGGTGTCACCGAGATCATTCTGGCAGTCGCATCGTGATGCGCCTGACCTGCTGTTGGCGACCGTGTGCGACTTCGCCCAGGTCCAACCCGACGATCACGTCTGTGATCTTTTTAGCGGGGTGGGGCTCTTCGCGGTCCCGCTCGCCAAGGCGGTGGGACCGGGCGGACGGGTGACCGCGGTCGAGCAGTCACCCTACGCCGTTCGCGACGCGAGACAAAATGGCGACGGACTGCGCCAACTAAAAGTGCGAGAGTGGTCAGTCTCACCACGAGCGATAAACGATGCGGTCGCTGCGGGTGACCTCGTGGTGATCGACCCACCGCGTGGAGGATTGGCCAAGGGTGTCGCCGACGCACTCGTGCGTCGCGCGCCGCGACGGATTGTCTACGTATCCTGTGACGCGGCCACGCTGGCACGCGACCTTAAATCCTTGATAACCGGGGGATACGTGCTCGACAAACTCCGTGTATTTGACCTATTTCCAATGACCGAGCACGTTGAATCGGTCGCGATACTTGACAAGACCATATAAAAGGGTAGAGAGTGCTGTTGAGGGCGGAAGACCTC
This sequence comes from Acidimicrobiaceae bacterium, assembly GCA_003152555.1. Classification (GTDB taxonomy): domain Bacteria; phylum Actinomycetota; class Acidimicrobiia; order Acidimicrobiales; family RAAP-2; genus RAAP-2. The sequence continues at coordinate 4,887 of PMAL01000145.1, forward strand.
GGCCCTCATTCGAGGGGGTTGACCGTGTCAATCAAGTTGGATCACCACCACCGAATTACCGTCCAGAAGGTCTTCGGACACCCGCTTAATCACAACATCAAGTGGCACGACGTGTGCGTGTTGCTTGAGCGTTTCGGTGATGTGCACGAAACACACAATGGCAATTGGGCCGTCACCTTGGACGGCGAAATACTTTCTTTTGGCTCGAGCCGCGCCCGTGATCTGAGCGAAGATCAGGTCATCAAGGTTCGACGCTTTCTTCAAGCACAGGGAGTGACCCCAAAAGCGTTCAAAGCGGCGTAGTCCGCTTCAGCCGATACCGTATGGTCCGTGCCCCGTCGACTCTTCGTGCTCCTGCCGCCGTCGGAGGGCAAGGAGTCAGGTGGATCACGCGCGACGAAGATCGGGACGTTCGACGCCGAACTTGAAGCGCCTCGAAAAGAAGTGCTCGCCGCACTGGGCGAGCTGTTGGACCGAGGTAATGCGAGCGACATCGAAAAGACACTTCGAGTTCACGGGGCACTTCTGGAACGGGCGATTGCGTCGACGCGTGCACTGACCGAGCAACGAGCCCTTCTTTTGCCCGCGTGGCGACGTTACAGCGGCGTGGTGTGGGGTCACCTTGAACCCGCGACGTTGAGTAGCGCGCAGCGACGGCGGATTCTTGTCCCTTCGGGTCTCTACGGACTCACGACCGCCCAGGACCCCATCGGTGACTACCGGATGAAGATGAACGTTGTGCTGTCCCCGCTGGGTGGTCTCGCGACCTACTGGCGACCGCGAGTAACCCCGGTGCTCGTTAGTCACGTCGCTGGGTCCGTCGTGGTGAACCTGCTGCCCACCGAGCACGCCACAGCACTCGACCTCACTCAACTCCGTACGTCATGTCAACTGGTGAGCGTTCGTTTCGTGGTCGACGGCGATGAAGTAGTGGCGGGCCACGAGGCCAAAGCCGTAAAGGGAATCCTGGCTCGCCAGCTGCTCGACCGGGGGCTCGGGGCGCTCGACACATTTGATTGGCAGGGTTGGCGCACGGACGTTGACGCCGGCACGAGTCGCACGGTGGCCCCACGAGTGAAAGCCCGCGAGGCTGCTATCACCTTCTACGGTCGGACCTAGTGTTGGCGCCATGCCATCGAGTGAAGTGCTAGTAGAACAGCGGCTTCGCACGATTGTACGTGCCGCCGTCCTCGCATTAGCTCTAGCACTGTGTCTGAACGTCGGTGTAGTGATGGCGAACACAACCGACGGACATTCCCTACCGGCGTTGGCTGTGTCGATCGCCGTTTTGGTCTTGCTAGTTCTGTTGTCCCTTTTCTTGCTGGCACTTCGCGTTGTGGTTCGAGTGATATATGGGTCTCACGGCCCGTTGCTCGAAGTGGCCTATGGTCCCGGAGGGTTTCTGCGCCAAGTCTTCGGACCGGAACAAATTGTGTCGGCCACGAAGTACGATGTCTCGTTCCTGCTGTCGGACGGTTGGGGCTATCGCGGCAGTCTTAAATTCTTGCGCAGGGCCTCGCTGGTGACGCGCCGGGGTGACGCGTTGCGGCTCGATCTGGTGGGCGGCCAACGGTTCATTGTGACGGTTGACGAACCGGAAACCTTCGCGGCCGCCCTTCGCTTCTCTTCAGAATCGCCATCGCCGTGAGGGACGTTGCACTATCGAGTCGAATATTGGTGCCGCATAATCGCTTCTATGCTTGCAGCAACGCCGCGGAATCGTTAGCAGCAATGGAGGGAGTGTCGTGACGAACGACTCCTATGAGATTTGGGATGAAGCCTTCAAGAAATCTCGACTTCGAGACGCCACGTTCGCCACGATGTCGGGCATTCCTCTAGATCCCGTCTACGGCCCGCACGATGGTGAGTTCCCCGGCGTCTTTCCCTACACCCGAGGTCCGCACGCGTCCATGTATCGCTCGAAGCTCTGGACAATGAGAATGTTTGCTGGATTCGGGCTCGCGACCGACACGAACGGGAGGTTCAAAGAGATCATCCGGTCCGGCGGCGATGGCCTGTCTACCGCCTTTGACATGCCGACCTTGCTGGGACTCGACTCCGATGACCCTATGGCCCTAGGAGAGGTTGGACGTTGCGGCGTCGCGATTGACTCTCTGGCCGACATGCGCGACCTCTTTGCCGACATAGATCTCGCGAAGACGACGACCTCAATGACCATCAACTCGCCGGCGGCCGTTCTCTTCGCGATGTTCATTGCCCAGGCCGAAGAACGCGGTGTGGCGCGTGCCCAACTCGGCGGCACGTTACAGAACGACATCTTGAAGGAGTATCAGGCCCAGAAGGAGTTTGTTTTTCCTCCGCGTCAGTCCATGCGGCTGGTGCGTGACACCATGTCCTTCAGCGCGGCCCAGATGCCGCGCTGGAACTCAATTTCCATTTCCGGCTATCACATCCGTGAAGCCGGCTCCACCGCGGTCGAGGAATTGGCCTTCACGTTGGCCAACGGATTTGCCTACGTGGAGTTGGCGCGACAGGGCGGGCTCGACATCGACGTAATTGCCCCGAGGCTCTCGTTCTTTTTTAACGCCCACATTGACTTCTTTGAAGAGATCGCCAAGTATCGCGCGGCCCGCAACCTCTGGGCTACCTGGATGCGCGAGCACTACCACGCCCAACTCGCCAAGTCTCACCAACTGCGTTTCCACACGCAAACGG
>PMAL01000145.1:7645-20904 GCA_003152555.1 Acidimicrobiaceae bacterium
ATGTTGGACGGCTGCATCAATGGCATCGAGTCGAATTACTTTCAGGCCCGTATCGCGGATTCTTCTTACCAGTTGGAACGCGACTTCAACAATGGCACTCGCATCGTCGTGGGGGCTAACCGCTTCCTTGAGGGCAATGATGAGACCGACCTCGATACCCTGCGCATTTCGGGCGCTGACGAAACGACCCAACGCGCTCGCGTCGCGAAAGTGCGACGGGACCGTAATGACGGCGACGTTCGCCGGTGTCTCGAGGTACTAGCCCGCGAGGCCGCCGATCCCGANNCCTCGACGGGCACGACCGCGGCATCAAGGTTGTTGCCCGGTTACTGCGCGACGCGGGTATGGAGGTCGTGTACACCGGGCTCTTTCAGACCCCCGAGATGGTGGCGGTGGCCGCAATTCAAGAGGACGTCGACGTGGTGGGACTCTCGATGTTGTCGGGCGCGCATCTCACGCTGGTGCCGCTCGTCGTGGCCGCCCTTCGCGAACGCGGGAGTGACATCCCCGTGGTGGTAGGAGGCATCGTGCCGCCGTCGGATATTTCGCTTCTCATCGACGCGGGCGTTGCGGGTGTGATGGGACCCGGCGCCAGCGGCGCGTCGGTCGTCTCGACGATTACCGAGGCGGCCAACCCCGCCTGACGAGGCGTTTTGAGATGTTGACGGCCGCATCGACTTCAACGCGTCGCGATCGCGGGCACGTCGTCGCGGAGTAAAACCGTTCCGTCAGTGGACTGAAAAATCTGTATGTAAGGACTGACACAACTTCTTCACAAGTTATAAAGCTGTGCACTCGTTGGGAGTAATAATTCTCAAGTCGGTTCCGCTTTTGTCAGTGCTTCATTGAGGATTGGCCTAAAAATAATTCCACAACGAAGGCAGAATTATAATTATTGTTACTCAGAATAATTGCCAATATTGATAGAATTGTTGCAGAGATTGCGTGCTCATTGTTGTCAACGATGGGGCCGATGCAGTTCTGAAGGAAGTGCCCCGCATGTTCCAAATCATTCGCTTCCGTCTCTCGTCTTCGCACAATAAGTTTGATCGAAGGACCCTTAGTTCTCGCCACCATCGTCGCTCGTTGCCCGGGGCGTTCGCTGTGGGCGTGTTGTGTGCTCTAACAATTGCGTCTTTTGACATCACGGTGGCGAACGCCGCGACGCCCACCGTTGGACTTGGTACGGCGGCGCCATTCGCGGTGCTCGCCGGATCAGCGATCACCAATACTGGCCCCTCAGTCATCTCGGGCAACATTGGGCTGAGCCCGGGCACGTCAATCATTGGTTTTCCGCCCGGCGTCCAGAGCACCGGGGTCACTGACCAAACGACCGCGGTTGCCTTACAGGCAAAGAACGACACAACTACGGCCTACTTGGACGCGGCCGGACGCACGCCGTTCACCACGGTTGCGAGCGACCTTGGTGGTACGACCTTGTCGCCCGGTGTGTACCAGACCTCATCGGCGATGGCACTGACGGGCACAGTCACGCTCGACGGCGGCGGTGACGCTGACGCCGTATTCATCTTCCAAACTGGCTCGACATTGATCAGCGCCTCGGGCAGCACTGTGCTGCTCGAGAATGGTGCGCAGGCGTGCAATGTCTTTTGGCAGGTCGGTAGCTCCGCGACGCTCGGCACAACGAGTAATTTTGCCGGCACCATTCTGGCGTTGACGTCGGCCACCCTCAACACTGGAGCAACCCTTCAAGGACGAGTGCTCGCGCGAAACGGGGCCGTGACGTTGGATTCCAATGCCATCACGGTGCCAACGTGCCTCGCCGCGTCACCTTCTTCAACGACCACGACCACGACGGCAACGACGACCACCACCAAGAAGAAGACCACGACCACTACTGTTAGGGCCAAGAGCGCGCCAACGAAGGCCACCAAGACTAAGAAGCCCATGAATCCAACCACCACCACGACGGGCCAGATCATCCCGACTGGCGCGCCCAAGACTGGCCTCGGTGACTCGCAGTCGTCGGGGCCGCCAACGCGATTGCTGCTTGGTATTGGCGCACTCGCTCTCGGACTCTTCTCGGTCTCGATGGCCGTCGTAACGTCGCGGCGTCGGCCCAGCGCCGAACGAGTGGGTTCGCATCAACGTGATAAGTAAACGCCGATTTCCGGTGCGCCGGTGGTTATGGATTGGCAGCGCCGTTTCGTCACTGCTGGTCGCCACTGCGGCCCTGGCCGGGACATTGCCGTCCCCGACGCCCAACGCGGTTGTGCTCGCCCACGCGAGCGTCACTGCACGCACTACGGCGTCAACGAGTTTGCCGGCTACACAACGGTCTCGTCCTCTCACGCTCGTCATTCCGGCGATCGGCGTCAAGACCAGCGTGGGCAAACTAGGCCTTCAACCGGATCACGAAGTCATGGTGCCGACGACTATCCACACGGTCGGCTGGTATATCGACGGGCCAGCGCCCGGTCAAGAAGGTTCGGCGGTCATACTGGGCCACGTCGACTCGTATCAGGGTGTCGGGGTCTTCTTCAACCTGAAGTCACTCAAGGCCGGTGACGAGATCGAGGTCGTCTCTGAGGATGGCATCACCACGCATTTCGTCGTGAGCAAGGTCGTGCAGTACTCCAAAACCGCGTTTCCCGATCGACTCGTCTACGGTCCGCACGGCACTCGGTCCCTGCAGTTAGTGACGTGCGGGGGCGTCTTCGACCACGCCACCGGTCACTACGAGTCCAACATCGTCGTGTTCAGCCAGCTTGTTGGAGTGACGCCAGCTAAAACGGTCACTGGGTCGTAGTTCCTGTCTTAATCAGTTGACGTTGATCGCCCGCCCGAGAGCAGCTTTTGAACCGATGGGTCGTAACGACCCATCTCCGCCATCAGGCCGAAACTGGCTGATTCTTTTGATCCGCGAGGGCCACCGGAGCCGGCGTGCGGCACTACGCCGCCATCGGGAAGCCTTCGCTCGCGCCGATTACAAAACCGCAATTCGCGAAATTGATTCCGAGGGTACTTGACTTTGTTACTGTATCATACTAAACCTATAGAAATTATAGATAATGCAAACCAGACGGGGCTGCGACAATCCGACGCGAGAGTGCAATGGGACTCGGCGCCGGAACTTGGACACGAACTGGTGGGCGATACGAGGAAGTTGAACTCAATGACGATAACGACTGAAGCGCGAACGAGTGAGACGAGCGACGTTCTCGTCGAGCAACTGTCCCAACTACTTGAGCGGTTGGAGTTGCCCGACGGACGTCTCAGCGCGGGCCAACTAGAAGACGTGGCCCGAGCTGTGGCGCAGCGCCCCGACTTGTTTGAAGTCCTGCTGGATGACGATGGGTCAGTGCACCGGTCGCTGCTGCTACTCCAGACGTCGAGTTACGAAGTGAAAGTACTTACCTGGCGCGGGCCACAGCCCGTTGACTGGCACGATCATGGTGGATCGTCCGGAGCGATGGCGATGGTTGGCGGATGGCTCAACGAACAAAGTCGCGATGGCGATGGCGCGGACCTGAACTCTCGGCGATTTGGACCAGGTGACAGCGGATCCTTCGGTCCTGATCATCTCCATGACGTGAACTTTGAATACGGTCGCCCGGCAATCAGCATTCATACGTATTCGCCGCCGCTTTCGGGAATGACGCACTACGACCGGACTCGATTTGGCTTCGTGGCCCGCGAGTTCATTCCTGAAATGATTCAACCATTCACTCGGGAGTCTCCACTGGAGTTCTGAAATTCGTAGGCGTCGACACCGATGAGCAGCCGGAGCTCGTCAAGTGACGAACGATCCTCAGTCATCTCTTAGGGCGCGTGTTGCGCGTGGCGCGAGACGACGCGCGGTTATAAAATTTACTCGAAAGGGGGGACCGTGTCGACGTACGTAGCACTGCTTCGCGGCGTGAACGTCGCCGGTAACAACAAGTTGCCCATGGCCGATCTACGGGCCCACTTTGAGACGCTCGGATTCGACAATGTACGCACGCTCATCCAGAGTGGCAACGTCGTCTTTGAGACACCTCACACTCCGACGAGTCAGAAAATTGAAACGTCTATTGAGGATCGCTTCGCCATCACGACGAGCATTGCGTTGCGCACGCCGAACGAACTGCAGCGCGTCGTCGCGCAGGTGCCCGCCACCATGACAGAGGTGGGCGGGCTCTACGTGGGTTTCTTCACGACGAGGCCCGCGTCCGTCGACGTGGTCCATCTCGATCACGAGCGCTTCTTGCCCGAACAGTTCAGCGTGAGCGGTCACGAAATCTACATGCATCTGCCTGACGGCATGGGCCAATCGAAACTCCCCGATTACCTCAACCGTCGGCTCAAAGTCCCGATCACGTTTCGTAATTGGAACACCGTCAATCGCATGCTGGCCATCTCGATGTCCAGTGAACCAGACCCCCTGCCTGACGTCTCTTAGTTCTGCGACGCCACTGTCCTCAGTCGAGCAAGGTACACGCTCAGCGTGACGGTGACCTCGACCCTCGTCGCCAACTCTTGTCGCGCGCGAAGAGACTCGGCAACTGGTTGCGACGTTCTTGATATGACTCGGCGTTTTCTGGAAGCGGTTGGTACATGGTGCCGCGCGTTACGCGAGTACTCACGTCGCTTAAGTTCAAGTGGCCCAGTGAAATTGCGGCGAGCAATGCCGCGCCACGCAATTGGGCCACCATGGGTTCGCGAACTTGCTCTACTTCTCGTCCCAGAGTGTCGGCGAATATCTGACACCACAGCGAGGACTGCGCACCGCCGCCCAACAGACGAATTGGGGACAATGTCGTACCGGCAAATTTCTCGACGTAGGTGAAGAGCCACGCGCTGTTGGCCGCCACTCCCTCTAACACCGCGCGAATGAGGTCGGACGTGGTCGAGGTCACCGAGAGGTTGGTGAAGCCGGCTCGAGCGCTCTTATCGTCGACGGGGGAGCGCTCCCCGGCGAGCCAGGGGGTGAAGATGACACCGCGGGCCCCGGGGGGAGATGTTTCCGCCAGGGCCGTCATGCGCTCGTAGCTCATGACCGAGCCGGTGCCGGCCAAGACGCCTTGGAACCACTCGAGCGCCCGGGCGCCGGTTTCTTGATTGTTGATCACCAGATAGGAGTCGTTGGTAAGTCCCGGGATGGACGCAATGGAATGCAGCACGTCCGTTTTCTTTTTGGGGAAGGGACAACTGATCCATGACGTCGTTGAGAGGGCTAAGTGCGTGGCGTAGAGTTCTGTCGCGCCGGAACCCAACGCCGCCGCGTGCAGGTCCGGCACTCCCGTAATCACGATCGTGTCGTTGGACAGGCCAAGATCCTCGGCCACCTCGGCGGTGACGGTGCCGACGACCTCGCCAAAAGGCAGCAGCGGGGGCAATCGTTCGCCGGAGAGTCCGACCGCGTCGAGCAACGCGGCGTCGTACTCGTAGTGCGACAGATGACGGGTGTCCGTCATCCACATGGCCAGGCGCGACGCGTGGGTGGCCGACGCGACGCCCGTAAAGCGCATGGTGAGGTAGTCAACTGGTTCCATGAACCATCGGGTTCGCGCCACGAGGTCAGGCTCTCGTGCGTTGAGGTAGAGGATCTGACCGATGGGATCTCCACCCGATGTTGAAGGGGCGCCCGCAGATTTGCGAATGAAGTGCAGGGCCTTGCGCGGGTTGTACCCCTGCACCTTGCCGCCCACGGCCCTTCGGCTGTAGGCGACGCCACGCGTGTCGAGCCAGGTCAGGCAGGGCCCGGTAGGCAGACCGTCGGCGTCGACCGGCACTGTCGAGGCGTATTGTCCCGTAACGGCGACGGCCTTGACGCGACGTGCCTCCACTGCTGGTTGCGCCAACAGTCGTTTCGCGGCGTCGCAGATTATTGTCCACCAGAGTTCGGCGTCCTGCACCGCACCGCCGTCGCTGGTAAACACGGTGGGCACGTGATGGATTTCGTACGTGACCAGTTCTCCCTCGAGCGTGACCAGTCCAACTTTTGGTCCACCCGTGCCGAGATCAATGCTGAGACAAAGATCCACGCTCGTCATGTCACAGCGCGGGAATTCGCAACTGGTCGTCCATCATCTCGGCCATGAAATATTTGATGAAGGCGTCGGCCTCGTCGTTGGGTCCACCGGCAACGCCGCCGTAAATCGCGCCCGACCGGGCAACGTCGTCGCGGTGCTCCAGGGCGTAGGCGACGCCGTCCGCCAAATCAACGCGCCAGCGCTCCACCACGCCCGGCTGGGTTTGGGGGCGGGTCACGGCCATGTGCAGGGCGTTCGGGTACTGCTGGCCGTTGAGGCGCCACCCTCGCGTACGCAGAAAATCGTTGACGTGGTACACGTCAAAGTCGTCGGACGTGAAAGAAAAGAGAAAGCTGGGTTCGCCCATGATGCGCAACGACGAATGCGAGAGCACGGCTTCTTGCATGGCTTTAGATGTCGAAAAAATTTCGTCGGCGTAGCGGCGATAGCCCGAGCGGCCGAGATGGACCATCGCGGCCCAGGTCGCGGCGAGCAGACCCGCGGACCGTGAGCCATCCATGCCCGGTGAACAGTATTTTCCGCCTGACCAATCCGTGAGAAAGAAGTACTGACTGTCACGCACGGCCTGGTCGGCGAAGCAGAGCACGCTCGTGCCCTTGAGCGCGTAGCCATATTTATGCGTGTCGGCCGAGATGGTCGTCACGCCGGGCACCGAAAAATCGAATGGCGCGATGTCGTAACCCAACTCCTGGCCGAAGGGCAGAATGAATCCGCCCAGGCAACTGTCAACGTGCAGACCTATCTCGTGTTCTTGGGCAATGGCGCCGAGTTCGCCGATCGGGTCGATCGTGCCGTAGCCGTAATTACAGGCCGAGCCAATCAGCGCGACGGTGTTGGCGTCAATATGTGCGCGCACCCAGTCGAGATCAACCTGTGTTGACACCGGGTCGACGGGAGCAATCCTCATCTCCACGCCAAAAAGGCTGCCGGCCTTCGAAAAGGCCGGGTGCGCAGTTTCGGGCTTGATGATGTTGGGTCGATCGGTGGTCGAACGGTTGTGCTCGCGGTAGGCGAGCACGGCGTGCGCGATGGATCCGGAACCGCCGGAAGTCACGAGCCCCGCGGGCGTCGAATCACTGACGTGTTGGGCGCCCAAGAGGTCGAGCGTCATCGCGATGATCTCGGCCTCGAACTTGGTGGAACTCGGACACATATCGCGCTGTAGCGAGTTCACGTAGGAAAAATGAGAGAAGGCCTCGTTGAGGAAGTCGTAGTGGTCGTGGTCCCCGCAGTACATCGTTCCCGAGCACTGTCCGCCCTCCCACACCGGGTTCTCGATCGCGGACATCGTCGCCAGCGTGTCCAATATCGTCGTTCGGTCCGTTCCCTCTTCGGGCAGGACCCGATGAATGTCGAATTGACCAGTGTACGGAAACTCGCCCACGCCATCTCCAGTTTGTAGTTACAGGAAGTGTAGAACTCGAGGTTGAAGGATATTGTCCGAGTCTGATGCCCGTCGACGCCGCTTTCTACTGCACGTGTCGTGTATCGCGGGACTTTGGTCCCTAGTTTTCGTTGTTGGCTTCGTTAAGACTTGTCGTGTGATTCAGGCCCAATGGTAAGTCCTACCGACACCATGGAGTGCATCGGGATATCTCGTGGCGTGGATTCTCGAAGCGGACTCGAGATCAGTAGTTCGAGCGCGCGACGCCCCTTTGATGATCGACCACTGTTGGTATTTTGGGAAATGACGAAGGCCTGTGAGCTTTCGTGCTTTCACTGTCGCGCGAGTGCGCAGCCGGAACCCGCGGACGATGAACTCTCTCAAGACGAAGGTCGAAAGCTCATCGACGAATTGTCGTCCATGGGCAGACCGCGGCCAATTCTCATCCTCACTGGCGGTGACTGCTTCCAGCGACCCGACATCATTGAACTCGTCACCTACGCGAGCGAACGTGCGGTACCCGTCGCGGTTGCGCCCTCGGTGTCCGCCCGACTCACCGACGCCAATCTGCACGCGCTGCGCCAGCGTGGCGTCAAAACCGTTTCACTGAGTCTCGACGGCGCGCGAGCGAGCACTCATGACGCGGTACGCGGTATCGACGGTCACTTCGATGACACGCTCAAGGCGGTTGCCACACTCAAGCGTTGCGGCTTCACGGTTCAGATCAACACGACGGTCATGGCGGCCAACCTCGAAGAGATGGCCGACGTCGCAGTGTTGATCCACGAAATGGGTGTGGACGTGTGGGAGCTTTTCTTTTTGATCGCCACCGGACGCGGCACCGAAGCCCTCGCAACGTCGGCGCAAGAAAATGAAGACGTGTGCAACTTCCTCGTTGACGCAGCTCGATACGGATTCACGGTGCGTACCGTCGAGGCGCCATTCTTCCGTCGAGTCGCGGCGCAACGGCGTGAATATTTAGACGGCCAATACAAGGCGACGTCGACCGGTGCGCTTTATCAACGATTGCGCCGCCGCCTCGTGGACGAACTCGGTGAATCGAACGCGCCCTCTCGAACTACCACGGCTGCAACACGTGACGGCAAGGGAATTATTTTCGTCGCGGCCAACGGCGACGTCTACCCGTCTGGTTTCCTGCCGCTACGTTTAGGCAACGTGCGTGACCAACGGCTGGCCGACATCTACCGTAGTAATCCACTGTTACGACTCATCCGCGACGCCACGTTCACGGGAGCGTGCGGTACGTGCGTGCACAAGCAACTCTGCGGTGGGTCACGCGCGAGGGCCTACGCCACGTCGGGCGATCCACTGGGAACAGATCCCGGTTGCCTTTGGGCATCACCGTCCGCGTAACTATTGATTGATGGTGACGCGGAGCAGTTCTTCTGGACTGGCCGAGTGGAAGGCGCCGTTAAAGAGAACGGGCACGACGCCACTGACGTTGACCTGTGAACAGTAGATAATGTCGTCGGACGCGCCTTTGCGCTGTAGTTCTAAACCCGACCAACAGGACTGCAGCGTCTCGTGGACGCGGTGTTTCGCGTCGCGCCACGCCGCGATGGCTGAACGTGCATCGGGTGACGGTCGACCTCCCAACTTGGACAGCACCGCACCTGCACCGAGCAAGTCCTCCAGCGCCGGACGAAGCGTTCCGTCGGGCCAGCGCTCGCCGCAGGCAATGACGGTTATTGGTCCTTCCCGGTCGCCCAATGCCCGACCCACGGCCTCTGCATTGCGCAGGCAACTCGCAATGACGGTCGATCCCGCATGGGCCGCCAGCAACGCGCAGGTGGCACCGTTGGGCGACGCCAGCACGACCCGGTCCTGCGATTCCAGGGCTAAGAGGGAAAGCGGTGACAGTGACGGGCCACCGGCGTGTGACCCGTTGGCGAGCGTGGCGTCATTCGAATTCGCGTGTTCCTGCGCTCCGTCCTCAGCCCATCGGTAGGGGAATACGACGGCGCCTCGGCTCGTAGCGGCCTCCACGGCCGAGGTGAATCGAAGCACGTCCACAATGATGGTGATGCCCTTACTCGCTAATGTGGCGCTGGTTGGACCCCACTCGAAATGGCGGTTGAACGCGGATTGGCTCTCGAGGTCGCGATTCGTCACCACTTCATAATGTCCCATACGAGTGATGGATTCTGACGATATTCTCGCGGCAATCGTTGACTGCTGGTGCCGTACATGAACTAAAGGTGAAATGAAAATGCCCCGCACCTCGAGTGCGGGGCATTTTCTTGGTGGAGGTGCTGGGGATCGAACCCCAGGTCCGTCAGCTTTTTGGTGATCCTTCTCCGAGCGCAGTTGGTAGATGATTGTCGGGAACGACACTGTTACCAGCACCGGCATCGTTCCTTAGTTAGCTAAGTTGTCCCGACGAAACCACTAACGAGTCTCGATGGTAAGCCCTACTTTATGACGCCCGATATCTAAACCGCAGGGCTGGGTCTAGGCGGACGTTGCTACCTAAGCAGCAAACGCAAGCTGAGGCTTGGCGTTTATTTTTGTTCCGGCTCTTTAACGTGGCTCCGGAGACCACGGCTCGCTTCTTTCACCTCAACGACTAACGTCGAAACCAATCACCCCCTCGTGTGCTTCATGACCCTTTTTGATCACGACACCATTGTACAGGGTTCGATTTTGCGGCCATTCGCCAACTTTACGACTACGCGAATTTCTCATTGTTGCGAACACTGCGCGCGATTTCGCGCTCGGCATCGCGCTTCTTGAGTGCTTCGCGCCGGTCCTGCATCTGTCGACCCTTGGCCAACGCCACTTCCACTTTGGCGCGTCCGTCCTTGAAGTACACCCGTAGCGGGACCAGGGTGAGTGGCTCCATCCGGATCTTGTGGTGTAGTCGATCGATTTCGTGGCGGTGCACGAGCAGTTTGCGCTTTCGATCGGGTTCGTGGCTGCCGTAGCCCACGGCGTAACTCCATGGCGGAATGTGCATCTGAAAGAGCCAGAGTTCGCCGTCGTCAATACGTGCGTAGCTGTCGACGATCTGGGCTTTGCCTTCTCGCAGCGACTTCACCTCCGAGCCGCTCAGCACGATGCCGCACTCCAGGGTGTCAATGATCTCGTAGTCGTGGCGGGCGCGGCGATTAGAGGCGACCACCCGGTCGCCGGGAACCGCTTCGGCCTTAGATTTGGCGCGACGCTCCTGTATCTGTTTTGCTCGTGCCACGTCTCCAGCGTACTGATCGGGCTCTCGCAGCCTCTGACCGGTCGTTAGGGTGGCGGGATGCTTACACTCACGGTGGCTCAGCGTGACGCCATGATGGCCACGTGCATCCGAGCGCTGCCCAATGAGGGCTGCGGATTGTTGCTGGGCACCACGGAGGGCGTCGTCACTGACGTGGTGGCGAGTGACAATGTCGCTCAATCGGCGAAGCGCTACGAGATTGACAGCCGTGTATTGCTGCGTGCCACTCGCAGTGCCGATGATGAAGGTATGACGGTGTTGGGAGTATTCCACTCGCACACCCATTCCGAGGCGTACCCCAGTGCGACCGACGTTGATCTGGCCCCTGACCCTCGGTGGCATTACGTACTGGTGTCGCTGCGAGATCTACCAATAGTGGTAAAGAGTTTTAACATTGAGAGTGGCGTCATTGAAGAAGAACCCATTGTTGTGCTCTAGGCGACATTCACGGGCTTGGGCTACAGGAGCGACGCGTTGAATATCGTACTCATCACCAAATTCTCTTTTCCCGCAACGATCAACGTGGTGCTGCTCATCGTGCGCTTGTTTCTGGGTCCCATGATCTTCACCCACGGCTACCGCAAGTTCTTTCGTGGCGGCAGGCTCGCGGGCACGGCCGGCTGGTTCGAAAAAATTGGCATGAAGCCGGGCCGACTTAACGCGGTGGCGGCCGCGTCCACCGAGACCGGGGTTGGCGTCCTGCTCACACTTGGACTCCTGACGCCGCTCGCGAGCGCGGGCTTGCTCGCGTTGATGACGGTGGCGATCGTGAGCGTGCATCGCGAGAACGGATTCATGATCAGCAATAAGGGCGAAGGGATGGAGTACTGCCTCGCACTGTCGGTGATGGCGCTGGCTCTCGGCACCTTGGGTCCGGGCAAATTCTCGCTCGATTTCTCGATGAAGATCTTTTCGCATTGGTCCTTTTCGACCGATTTCTTTGTCACGTTGGCGGTTGGTCTTGGGGCAGCGTTGCTCCAACTGCTGGCCTGTTACCGACCACCAAAACCGTCCTAGGGCACGTTCTCGGACGGTGCTGCTAAATTTGACCAAAGTGGTCATGAATTGGTCACCGTAGTCGAAAGGTCTGTGATGACGGCAACTGTGCGAATCCCGACCGTGCTTCGCCCGGCCATGAACGGCGCGACCACCGTGGCGGTAGAGGGCGCCACCGTCGGCGACGTGCTCGATCATCTGACGAGCACGTACCCCGGCCGCGAAGGGCCAACTCCTCAACGCCGACGGCACCCTGCACCGTTTCCTCAACGTCTACGTCAACGACGACGACGTGCGTTACCTCGGCGGAGTCGACGCCCCCGTGCTCAACGACGACGAGATCACCCTGCTGCCCGCGGTCGCTGGTGGAGCTGGTTAGTGGCGCGTTACGCGTCGATTCTTGACCTCATTGGCAATACACCAATTATTGACGTCAGCCAGTTGTCACCGAAATTGAACGTCACGATCCTGGCCAAGCTTGAGGGCCGCAATCCCGCGGGATCGGTAAAGGACCGGATTGCGCTCAGCCTCATTGAGGCGGCTGAGCGCGAGGGTATTTTGATACCGGGCAAGCCCGACCAGGTGTTGCTCGAACCCTCGTCGGGAAATACCGGCATCGCGCTCGCCATGGTCTGTCGCCTGCGCGGCTACCACCTCAAGGTGGTACTGCCCACCAACGTGTCGCCCGAGCGCCGTCAGTTGCTCCAGGTCTGGAACGCGGAGATCATCGACTCGCCGGGCGCGGAGGGCTCCAACGGCGCGGTGCGAATGGCCCAGTATTTAAGCGCAGAGCACCCCGAGTGGATATTTCTGTACCAGTACGCGAATCCGGCCAATCCGCTCGCGCACTTCACGACGACCGGTCCCGAGATCCTCAACGACGTGCCAGAAATCACGCACTTCGTGGCGGGGCTCGGTACGTCGGGCACCCTAATGGGCGTTGGCCGGTACTTACGGCAGCGCAAACCGGACGTTCAGATCTGGGCCGTGGAGCCGCCGAGCGGCGAGATGGTGGACGGACTGCGCAATCTCGACGACGGCTACGTCCCGCCGATCTTTACCGACAACGCGGGCGCTGAGTTATTGGACCGCCGGGTGGTGGTTCGACCGCGTGAATCAATCGAGTGGACACGGCGCATGACCGAAGTCGGACTGTTCGTTGGGATTTCGTCGGGGGCGATTATGGCGGGCGCAGTCAAGTGCGCCGCGACGATTCCTGCAGGCGAACGTGCCACCATCGTCACCGTGGCACCTGACGATGGATGGAAATACCTGTCGACGGGCGCCTGGAGCGACGACATTGAAGAGGTTGTGGAACGGGCCAAGAACACCATTTACTTCTAGGGGGTGGCGGAGGAAATCTCCGCTACCGTTAAACCGCAACGTTGCGTCCTCTAAGGAGATTCATGTCTGCACTACGAGCTGACGGTCGAACCCCCGAGCAGGCCCGTCCGCTCACCTTCGTACGCGACTACACCGAAATGGCGAACGGCTCGGTGCTGGTGAGTTTCGGGCGCACCCGGGTGCTCTGTACCGCGTCGGTCGAAGAAGAGGTACCGCGCTGGCTCAAGGGTAAGGGTCGGGGTTGGGTTACGGCGGAGTACTCCATGCTGCCCGGCTCAACGTCCGAACGCGCCAGTCGTGAAGCGGCCCG
>PMAL01000150.1 GCA_003152555.1 Acidimicrobiaceae bacterium
TGTCCTTGCCGTCGAGGTCCATATCGAATCCGTTGTCGCGCAGCACGCGCGCCTTCTTCTCCTCATTGGCCTTGCACCACACGAACTCTTCAATGTCCGGGTGATCGGCGTCGAGAATGACCATCTTCGCGGCGCGGCGAGTCTTGCCGCCCGACTTGATGGTGCCGGCCGAGGCATCCGCGCCACGCATGAACGAGACGGGACCGCTCGCGGTGCCGCCGCCCTCGAGCGCCTCGGCGCTGGAACGAATCTTGGAGAGGTTGACGCCCGCGCCCGAGCCACCCTTAAAGATGATTCCCTCTTCGGTGTACCAATTAAGAATCGAACGCATCGAGTCTTCAACGGCCAGGATGAAGCAGGCACTGCCCTGCTGGGGAACATCCTTCACCCCGATGTTGAACCATACCGGTGAGTTAAAGGCCGCCTTCTGCGTGATGAGTAGGTGCTTTAGTTCAGCAGAAAAGACGTCAGCCTCCTCTTCGTCGACGAAGTAATTGCCGTCCATGCCCCAGGCCGTGATCGTGTCGACGATGCGGTCAACAACTTGCTTCAAACTCGTCTCGCGCTCCGACGTGCCGAGCGTGCCGCGGAAATATTTCTGCGCCAGGATGTTGGTCGCATTAAAGGACCAGTCAGCCGGTACCTCAACGTTCAGTTGCTCGAAGGCCACGGTGCCATCGCGAAAGTTTGAGATGCGCGCGTCGCGCCGGTCCCAGATCACTTCGTCGTAGGGATGACGATCCTCCGATGTGAAAAAACGGCGAAGCCCAATTCCGAGTCGCTGCGGTGCGATGGCCATATCAATATCTCTTTTCTCGTCCGATTCCGACACTTCATACCTGCTTCTGTCACCGTCGGTCGGGGAATCAAGTTTACTACCATTCGGCCCCCCAAACCACAAGATGTTGTGGTACAACCTCTTTACGTCGCAAGATGCTGTGTCATTACAGCACTGTAATTACACCGCGTCAACTCAATTTTGGACTTTTTTTTAAAAACTTTCTAGCCGCCCTCAGTGGCCCTAGGGGGCTCGCGGGGCCCTTACTAGTCTACCCCCGTGGACATCATTCTCGCCCTCGACGCGGGCACCTCAGGGGTGCGTACGGTGGCATTCGACCAGACCACGCGAATTGTTGATTCTTCCTTTCGAGAACTCACCCAGTACTTTCCGAACCCCGGCGAGGTCGAACACGACGCCGCCGAGATCACCGAACTGGCCGTTTCGACCCTGCGCGAGGTCGCGACGAATGCACAAAAAAAAGGCCATCAGGTCGTCGCCGTAGGCATCACGAATCAGCGCGAAACAACGGTCGCCTTCGACCAAGAAAACGGACAACTTTTACATCGCGCCATTGTCTGGCAGGACCGACGGGGTACTGCGATGTGCGAAGCATTGGCACGCGACGGACACGGTCCGCTCGTGCGCGCCACCACTGGACTCGTACTCGACCCCTATTTCTCGGCAACGAAAATGAAATGGTTGCTCGATCACGACGTGCTCGACACGGCAACGTCGCCACGCCTCGCCACCATCGACAGTTGGCTGCTGTGGTCGCTCAGTGGTGGCGCGAACGGCGGCGTCTTCGCGACCGAAGCGTCCAACGCGTCGCGCACACTGTTGATGGACCTCGGCACGCTGGACTGGTCACCCGCGATGACGACGTTGTTTGGTGTTACGAGTGATTTGTTGGCGCCCATCAAACCTTCTAGCAGCCACTTTGGTGCAATCAGTGGCGACGTGGTGCCGGAACTCGCGGGCGCGCCGATAACGGGAATCCTCGGTGACCAGCAAGCGGCTCTCTTCGGACAGGCCTGCTTTAGTCCGGGTGTCATTAAAGCCACCTACGGCACTGGCGCGTTCATCTTGGCCAATGTCGGCACTTCGGTGCCCGGTGTCGTTGACGGTCTCGTGTCAACCGTCGCGTGGAATCTCGGTGACTTCGGTTCAGTGACCTACGCCGTCGAGGGTTCGGCCTTCGTCGCGGGCGCGGCGGTGCAGTGGCTTCGCGACGAGATGGGATTCATTTCGAACTCAAATGAACTCGAGGCGCTCGCCAGGAGTGTTGACGACAGCGCGGGCGCACTTTTTGTGCCGGCCTTCACCGGGCTCGGTTCGCCATTCTGGCGAAGCGACGCGCGCGGTGCAATTACCGGTCTCAGTCGTGGCGTGGGGCGCGCTCACATCGCGAGGGCGCTCGTCGAGGCGCTCGCTTTCCAGGTGCGCGCCATGACCGAGGCGTTCGCGACGAATGGAATAGCGTTGCGCGAACTTCGAGCCGACGGCGGAGCGGCCGCGATGGATCTGCTCTTGGAGCTACAGGCAACGAATTCACGATTACCGGTGCTGCGAAGTGCATCACTGGAAGCCACGTCTCGCGGTGCGGCAACGATAGCGGGGCTCGGCGTTGGCTTTTGGAACTCGCTCGACGAGTTGGGCGGGCTGTGGCAGTGCGAGCGAACGTTTCAACCCGGCGATCCGCTCTTCGCCGACGGTGGTTACGCGGCGTGGTCTCGCGCAGTCGAGCGCGCGTAAGTAGCTAGGTGTTCCGAAGAATTTGGTGCAACCGGCAGTGCAGTTAGCCGATCTTGGGCAACGCCTTGCGCAAGTTTCGGATGGCCTGCTGGGTACGAAGTTCGTTTTCAATCAGCGCGAAACGCACGTGGCCGTCACCACCTTCGCCAAACCCCACGCCGGGACTGGTCGCGACGTCGGCCTCTTCGATGAGGAATTTGGCGAATTCCAACGAGCTCATCTCCGCGTAGGGCTCGGGAATTGACGCCCACAGGAACATCGACCCCCGCGGCGCCCTCACGTGCCAGCCAATTCGGTCAAGGCCCTCAACCAGTGCGTCGCGACGCGACTGGTAAATGACGCGAAGCTGGTCGGGGTAGTCAACGGCTTCGTTCATCGCCACGATCGCCGCGATCTGCACCGGTTGAAACGTGCCGTAGTCGAGGTAGCTCTTGAGCTTCGTCAGCGCCGCGACGATCTCGGCGTTGCCCACCAGGAATCCAACTCTCCATCCAGCCATCGAGAACGATTTCGTAAGTGTGTAGAGCTCAACGCAGCACTCCTTGGCTCGAGGCACCTGGAGTATCGACGGCGGGTGGTACCCGTCAAAGCCCAAGTCCGCGTACGCGAAGTCGTGACAGATGATGACGTCGTGCTCGAGCGCAAAGCCCACGAGCCGCTCCATGAACGCCAGGTCAACGCAGGCACTCGTCGGATTATGTGGAAAGCAGCAGATGATGACGCGAGGTTTGACCGCAGCCGCGTTAAAGGCTGTGACCAGTCCGTCGAAGAAATCGTCGCCGGGATCATTGGTACTGGCGCCGGGGTCCAGCATGGGCACCGTAATCACGTTCGCGCCGGCGAAACCGGGACCGGCCAGATGGATCGGATAACTGGGACTGGGCACGATGGCGCTGTCGCCCGGGCCGAGCAAGACCCACATCAAGTGCGTGAGACCTTCCTTCGCGCCAATGGTCGTGACAACCTCGGTCTCGGGGTCGAGGTCAACGTCGAAGAGCATCTTGTAGCGCTTTGCCATGGCGAGACGAAGGTTGGGAATGCCCCGGCTCGCGCTGTAACGGTGGTTCTTGGGATTGTGCGCTGCTTCGGCGAGTTTGGCGACGGCAATCTCGGGGCTCGGCAAATCTGGGTTGCCGAACCCGAAGTCAATGACGTCGCGACCGAGCGCGCGTGACTGGGCCTTGAGACCATTGATCTGCGCGAACACGTAGGGCGGCAGCCCATTAATTCGTCGAAACTCCATGCGTTACGTTACCGACTCAGTGTCCGCCGCGCCATTCATGCAGTTGCGAAATGGACACGTCCGGAGCGAAGACCGCCCACGTGGCCCCGGCGTCGGACAAGGCGCTGAGCGTCGTGAGGAGATCACCTTTCGCTGGTCCGGCCCAACACACGGGACCGGTAGCGCTCATCGACGACACGCGCGGCGCCGACCAGTCCCAAAGATTTATCGTCGCACCGAACTCACGGGCCAGCGAGTTGGTAGCCTCACTGCCCGCTCCGACCCAGATCGGCATGGTGCCCGACAGCGCCGTCGCCGCGGCGGCCAGCAGTTCGCGCCGCTCATCGCCACTGAGCGCCGGCAGTCCGTACGCTTCGTTTTCCGGAGCTGAAAGCTTGTCACCCGTTCCGAGAGCGCCAATGACTCGACCGGGCGCCAAGGAGTGCAGCGTCTCAAACTGGCGAACCAGATGCTCGGTGCCGACCAGACTGACGCGCGCTACTAACGGCCCCACCACGAGGTCACCGTGACGTCGCGCGATGACACTGAGTAAACCAAACGGCGCCAACGANNCCGCCTCGGCGGCCTCATCGGCCCGGGCCAATGCGTCCCTTGCGCCATCGCGAAACGTTGGCAGTAAGACGCCGAGTTTCACGGCAGGCGCTCGAAGGCCACGAGCGCCGCGCCCATCGCGCCCGAACGCGGACCGAACATCGACGTGGCGACCGTAATTGTGGGCCGCGATTCGTAGCCTTCAACCAAGTCCACGAGATACTCACGCGCCGCGGGCAAGACCACGTCCGACGCCACCGAGAGCCCGCCACCGATGACGAAGTGGCCGCAGTCCAGGATCGCGGTCAAGTTAGCGAGCCCCAGCGCCAGCCACCAGCCGACCTCTCGCATCATGCCGACCGCCTCGTCGACACCCTCCGCGGCCGCTTCGGTGACGTCTTCGGAACGAACGTTCTCGGGATCGCCGCCGACTCTCGCGACCAGTTTGGGGAATTTGCCGGCCCGGGCCGCGACGCGCGTCATACGTCCTAGCCCGCCGCCCGAGGCGTAGCGCTCCCAGCATCCGTGACCGCCGCACTTGCAGATGGCCCCCCGGGCTTCGACGACCATGTGGCCAATCTCTCCGGCAAAACCATCGCGTCCGCGAATGAGTTGACCGCCCGCGATGATGCCGCCACCGATGCCGGTGCCCAACGTCACCATGACGAAGTCGTCTATGCCTCGCCCCGCGCCCCATTCGTGCTCGGCCAACGCCGCGCAGTTCGCGTCATTCTCACAAAAGACGACCGAACTGCTCAGGGACTTGCTGAGCAGGGCAACCAGGTCGGCACCCGAGGCACTTTGTAAATTCGGAGCGAACGCCAAACGACCGTCGCGTCGCACCAAGCCGGGCAGACCAATGCCCACCGGAATTTGACTGGCGTCGTAGCCGTGTCGATCGCAGAGCTCATTGATCTGTTGGGTCAGCGCCGTCGCCGTCGCTTCACCCGCACCATTGCTTTCGTCGTGGGGCGTCGCGACCTGCACCTCATTGAGCACCCGTCCGTCGCGCGCCACCACGAGAGCGAGCGCCTTGGTGCCGCCGACGTCAACGCCGATCGCCACATCCATCATGCGCGCAACTCGGCCTGAGTCTTCAACTCATTGAGGGCCTGGGTCTGAATGCGATGGGCCGCTCTCGACTTCACGAACGCCGGTATGGGTACGAGCATTTCCACCTCAAGATCGTAGGTAACTTTGGTGCCCGCATCGTCTGGATCGAAGCGGTACTGCCCCTCGAGCGATTCAGTGATATCACCGCGAACCTGACTCCAACTGAGTTGTTCGGGCGCCCGGCTGTAGTCGTAGCGCAGCGCGTACGTCGTCGACCGGCCGAAGGCCGCCGCACGGAATTCAACTTCCAGTGGTCGTCCATCGCAGTCCGACTCGAGGATCGTCACGTCCTTCAGGTCGCTCACCCAGGTGGCGTAGTTGAGAAAGTCGGTCACTACCGAATAGACAACTTCGGGTGGCGCGTGTACCACTATGGACACTGTTGCACGTTGCGCCACGGCACCTCCTCACGTCCAGCCTAGGTCAGCGACTTCCGGCTTTGAAGTGGTCGAAGGGGGCGAGACCCTCGCCGAGCGTGGCCGCGAGTACCTCCCAATCGAATCGTTCCACCGCGATGAGTCGAGACTGTTGGCCAAAGCGTCGTCGACGTTCGTCGTTTCCGAGTAGCTCCCTCATGGCCCACACCAGATTCGACACGCTACGAGAGTTGTCCACCACGATGCCCGTCACGCCGTCGAGCACGGCCTCGTGGCTACCGCCCGACCGTCCGGCGACTTGCGCAGTTCCGGTGGCGGCCGCCTCGACGAACACGATGCCAAATCCTTCCTGCTCTAGTCCGAACCACCGGCTGCGACAGTCCATCACCATGAGATCACTGGCCCCGAGCCAGTCGCTTAATTGATCGTCGGGTACTCGGCCAAGAAACGTGACCGGGGCCTTTATTGATTCGGCCAATTTCTTGAGACGCGTCGCATCCCGGCCCACTCCCCCGATGGCCACGCGCATTGTTGGATAATCGGACTGCAGTTGGGCACTCGCTCGAATGAGCGTGTCCATCCCCTTGCGCGGCACGAGACGCGAATAGGAGCTGATCAGCAATGCGTCGTCGGCGAGACCTAGTGATTGGCGGACCTCCGATCGTCGCGAGACGTCGAGAGGACGAAAGCGCGTCGTGTCGAC
>PMAL01000113.1:0-5942 GCA_003152555.1 Acidimicrobiaceae bacterium
CCATCGACGTGGGCACGACGTCGGTGCGCACCGCGTTGGTCGGCATCGACGGTGCCGTCAGCCACATCCATCAGCAACGACTCCGCGTGACCACACCCCTTCCCGGTGAGGTCGAACTCGACGCCAACGAAATCGGGCGCGTCGTGATCGCGCTCGCCGNNTGGCAGGACCTGCGCACCGTGATCGACTGTCTCATCTTGCAGGGCGAGGGTCTTCGCCTCATGCCCAATCAATCCGCCACCAAGGCGCGTTGGCTCGTCAATCAGTCGAACCGGACCGCGCACGATCTGCGATTCGCGACGGTCGAGACGTGGGTGACGTGGCTGTTGACCCAGGGAACCAGTCACGTCACTGACCGATCAAACGCCGGCGTCAACGGACTCATCAAACTCGACCTCAACTCGTGGGACGAGCGAATCTTNNGCCACGCTGGGACTCGACCTCGCAATGATGCCCGAGATAGTTGACACCATGGGCCATCACGGCGTCGCCAGCGCCCTGCCCGGCTCACCGCCGATCACGGCGCTCATTGGTGACCAGCCCGCGTCGCTGTTTGGACTCAGTTGCGTGCGCCGCGGCGCCAAAATTACGTTCGGCACCGGCGCCATGCTCGACATGGTGCGAGGCGGACCAGGACCTACTTCGATGTCGGTCCTGGCGTCGGGATGCTTCCCGACGGTGCTACGCAGTGCTGATGGCGACGTTGTCTGGGGTGTCGAAGCGATTGCCTTCGCGGCCGGAGCGTGCATCGAGTGGCTTCGCGATGACCTCGGCCTCATTGAAAACGCCGCGCAGAGCGAACTACTGGCCCGCTCCATTGCCTCGTGTGATGGCGTCAGTTTCGTACCCGCGCTGTCTGGTCTCGGTACACCGCAGTGGGACTTCGGCGCGCGCGGTGGATTCTTCGGCATCACGAGGGGTTCAACCAAGGCTCACCTCGTGCGTGCAGTGCTCGAAGGGATTGCCCAACGCGGTGCGGACCTCGTCGACGCGGCGCAACGAGAGACGCGGAGCGAGCTCGATGAGCTTCGCGTCGATGGAGGAATGACCGCCAACCGATTCTTTGTTCAGTGTCTCGCGAACTTTACCGGACTCACCGTTACCGTCTCCTCAGAGATCGAAGCGACCACTCGGGGCGCCGGGCTCATGGCACTGGTGAGCGCGGGTCATCTCGGTTTGGACGACGTGGAACGTCTCTGGTCACCGGCCGAGGTCTTCACGCCCGAAATTTCCGACGGGGAGCGTGTGAGGCTTCGCAGCAACTGGGCCCAGACTGTGCGTCGTGTAGAGAAAACCATTCCCGAACTGAGCGACATCTCGTTCTAATCAGATCTCCCTTTCGGGTTGGTCACGAGAACTTCAAGTTGCTCTCGCGTCAGAAATATCTGGACAATCACCGTCGCATTGACACGAATCCGCAGCGCATCTCACTAAAATTTTTGAGTGGCGCTAATCAAGGGCAATTACGCGGACGAGATTAATCTGTCGGACCCCGAGTTTTGGCGTCGTCCGTGGTCAGCACGTGAATTTGCCTTCGCCACGTTGCGCACGGAGCGACCGATCTCCTATTACGACGAGCCCGTCATTGAGGGCACCGCGTTCGCCCTTCCCCCCGGGGCTGGTTACTACGCCCTCACTCGATACCGTGACATCGCGACCGTGTCGCGCACCCCTGAGGTTTTCCTATCGGGACCCGGCGCAATCTCACAGTTCGACCTGCCCCCCGAGATGGTCGAATACTTCTCCGGACTGATATCAACCGACAACCCGCGTCACGCCCGATTGCGGCGCATCATTGCCCACGCCTTTAGTCCTCGCAATATTCGACAAGTCGAAGAGTCCGTGGTGCGCGTCGCCGATCAAGTGCTCACTCGAGCGATCAAGTCCGGCACCGGTGACTTCATGACCGACATCGCGGCACCGCTGCCATTAGAGATCATCTGCAGCATGATGGGCGTGCCGCCAAGCGAGTACGCCACGGTCTTGCACTGCTCAAACGTGATTCTCTCCAACGGCGACCACGAGTACGTGCCCGAGGGAACCGATCCAGTACTAGCCCTGCTCGAAGCTGGCGCGACGTTGAATGGGATAATGCAGGAAGTTGGAAAGTCCCGACTCGAACATCCCGTCGATGACATCACCGGCGCGCTCGTCAACGCCGAGATTGACTCCGAGAAGTTGACCGATCAAGAGTTGGCCTCGTTCTTTGTTGAACTCGTCATCGCGGGCACCGAAACAACGCGCACCGCCATTGGCCACGCACTGCTGGCCTTCGATGAGTATCCCGATCAAAAGGCCCGGATCATCGAAGACCCGGAGATTTTGACCAAGACCGGCACCAGTGAGATTGTTCGTTGGGCGACACCCATCATTTGGATGCGTCGCACGCTGGCGAGTGACTATCAGCTTTCGGGAGAGAACTTAAAGGCCGGCGACAAGGTCTTGCTCTTCTACAACTCGGCCAATCGCGACGAAGAGGCATTCGAGAATCCGTACGTCTTTGACGTCGGTCGCTCGCCCAATGACCACTATGGCTTCGGCGCGCCGGGACCGCACTTTTGTTTGGGCACGCACCTCGCGCGGCGAGAGATCACGGTCATGTGGCGAAACATTTTGCGTCGCACGCCGAGGATCAAGGCAACGGGCGAACCAATACGGCTCGATTCCAATTTTGTCAACGGAATCAAACATCTGCCGTACCGATTCTGAGAGTTCCCATTCCCTTGGTCACCAGAACCAGATAGTCGCTGCGTCGACATTTAATTGAAAAACTTGAGTTTTGTCTCATCACGAGAGACTCAGAACTCTTTGTATTAGAACCAAATTCTGCCGACCATCGTGGCGCGGGGATACCCGGCAATTCGAATTATTCCAATTACATTCCGGTCAAGGTTTACGCCCGCTACGCTCGACCGGCTCCGCCACCCCCGCCAATAGCCCCCTCTTTTGGAGCGCGAAGTAGCCGCCCCGCCTGCGCCACCCGCGTAGTGAACGGCTTGCAACGATGTTGCCGTTCGCGACACGGATGTTGAGTTCTAACTAGCCCACGGAGCTCTTTCGAGCGCGTTGGCGAGAGTGACCGGATCTTCCAGTAGCGGCTTGGAGAGCATCAATGCCCGCGGATTGCTTAGGGTGACGATGCCCGACACGACGCCATTGCGTGAATACAGTGCCAACCACTTGCCTTCGTCATCGCTGCCACTGACGCGTTGCACCTCGTCATCCGGTCGAGGGTGGCCCAACATCTGAATCTTCTTGCCGTACTGATCGGACCAGAAATACGGCACCATGAGTTGCGTCGAAGATTCACCGGTCATCCAATATTTCGCCAGCGCCGACGCGTGACCATTGGCCACCTCCCAGTGCTCAATTCGCACCGACTCCGTACCGGTGACATTGGGCCAGGCAAAGCGAGCCACATCACCAATTGCCGCGACGCGATCGCTCGCGAGTAGGTGCTCGTCCACCACGACGCCGTTATCGAGTATCAGGCCGGACGAGGCGAGCCACTCCACGTTGGTCTGCACCCCCACGCCCACGATCAGCGCACCCACTTCCTCATCGGTGCCGTCGTCGAAGGAAATCCGCAGCCCACCCGGCGACTCGGTGACATCGCCAATCTTCTGCTCGACCCGCAATTCCACGTCTGCACCCTGGGCGAGTCCCATCAGCCACGTAGAGACTTCTTCACCGAGTACGCCCTCCAGGGGACGCGACGCGACTTCGAACACGATTGGCCGGTATCCCCGCGTACGAAGGGCGGTCGCGGCCTCGGCGCCAATGAATCCGCCACCGATGATCCCCACCGGACTGCCCGAATCTAACGACGCGAGGTCTTTATTGAGTCGACGGATGTCGTCAAGTCGGCGAATGGTATGAATCCGGTCGTCGGCGCTAAACGGCAATCGCCGGGCCCGAGTGCCCGACGCGATCACCACGTGGCTGCCAGCGACCGACGATCCATCGCCAAGGTGCACCGTGGAGTGAGCCACGTCGAGCCCAGTCGCGCTTACGCCCAACCGCATGGTCACGTGGTTCTTCTCAATGAGTTCCGGGGTTGCCAACGTGGCCTTCGCGAGATCCCACTTACCCACCAGCACATTCTTCGAGAGCGGCGGCCGGTCGTAGGGGGCGTCGACTTCATCACCAATCAGTGTCAGTTCGGACTCACAGCCTTCGCGACGCAGCGCCTCCACAAAGCGCCAACCGGCCAGGCCTGCGCCCACCACAATGACGTGGTCTGACGAGGCGAGCGTGTCCATCAGGCGAACATGGCGAGCCACTGCTCAGCGGTGGTCGGGGCCAGCACATAGTTACTCTGACGAACGTCGGCCATGGGCGCGCTGGGTTCCGCGGCGTAGAAGTGCCCGGGAAAGAGCACGGTGTCGCCACTCACGTCGTTCAGTCGTTGGCTGAGGGTGCGGTACATCTCTTCGGGGTCCGACCCCGGCAGATCGGTTCGCCCGCAGCCCTCGAGAAACAGGGTGTCGCCGCTGAGCAGACGTCCGTCAACGAGCAGACATTGACTACCCGGTGTGTGTCCCGGCGTGTGGATGAGGGTGATCTCAAGTTGACCAACGTCCACTCTGTCTCCCGACTGGTGGCCCCGCATGGCGTCAGCGCCCACGCCCGTTACGCGCGTCACCCACTCGACTTCGCTCTTCTGCACGTGCACCGGCACATCGGTCACTTCAAGTAATTCGGCGATACCGGCAATCGTAGAACCCATGAGGTCGCCGCCGACGTGGTCGGGGTGGTAGTGCGTCGCCAGGACACCCGTCACCCTCATGCCGTCGGCTGCAACGAGTTCGACCAACTCACCTGGGCGGTAGGCCGGATCAACCAGCACGGCCTCGCCGGCCTCGCGGTCACCGAGCGCATAGACGAAATTGACCATCTGGGTCGCCACGGGGTCGCCCACCGCGAAGTCACGTCCGGCGAGAAGTTGGCGAAAATAAAAGCGTTCGCTCATTCGTCGTCGGCGACGCGCGCGATGCGCGGGGCCAACTCCTCCACTCGGGCCTTCGTGGTTTCCAAGCGGGCCTCGAGCGATTCAATGATGGCCGTCGCGCGCTCGAGCTTGGCGAACAGGTCGTCGACCGAGACTTCACCTTCGTCAAAGGACGCCACTATCGCGTTCAGCTCGTTCGCCGCCTCATTCCAGTCGCCAGTAACACTCATGTGACTCCATCCTTTTCTTTGACCGTTGACACAAACGTTCCGTCACTGAGCGTGACGCGCACATCCTCACTGACGCGCACCTGATCGAGGGAACGCGCGACGAGTCCGTCGGCGTTGGTCACGATCGACCAGCCTTGCGCGAGCCGCTTCTTCGGGTCGTAGGCGCCCAGCAGTTGGCGGGTGCTCGCGAGCGACTGCGTGGCGCTCGCGAGCAGATGTCGACTCTGGATCAAGAGGCGCTGGTGGGTGCTTTCAAGATGACGCTGCTCCGCGCGCAGGCGGTCGCGCACCGCGAAAATCATGGTGCGACGTCGCTCGGCGACATATTCAACGGCCTCGTCCAACAGTGCCTCGGTAGCGCTGAGCAGCTTGAGCGCCGGTGAGCGAACATTGTTCGAGTACCAGTTGGAGACCAGACTCGCAATATCCTCACCGAGCTTGGTGGGCGTGATGGCGCGCGTGTGGGCCACGAGGTCGGCGATGGATTCGTCGCCGGTATGGCCAATGCCCGTAAAGACCGGGGTTGACGACAGCGCAATGGCGCGCGCCACCCGCTCGTCATCGAAGCAGGCGAGGTCGCCCTTGGATCCGCCGCCGCGCACGAGACAGATGATGTCAACGCCGTGTGCGTCGAGCGTGGAGATGGCCGCCACAATCTGGGCCGGTGCGGCCTCGCCTTGGACGGCGGTTCGTACGAGCAGCACCTCAAATCCAAAACCGGAATTGAGCAGTTGTCCGGTGAAGTCGCTGTAGCCCTCGGT
>PMAL01000113.1:6000-6170 GCA_003152555.1 Acidimicrobiaceae bacterium
AAGCCAATGCGGCCCTGGGGCGCGTACACGTCCACGTAGCCAAAGAAATTGACGATCATGCCCGGCTGCAACGAAACGCCGTCGCCGGCCAACTTCCTCTTCAGGGGATTCCACTGTGAGGCCCAGCAGTGCGCGTTGAGCACCGGGCGCTTCGAGTCCGACGCCGAGGA
>PMAL01000034.1 GCA_003152555.1 Acidimicrobiaceae bacterium
ACCTGGCTCGAAAAGTCACCCTTCAGGTGTTCGGACAGCCCGCAGGCGTACTCGACGTTCTCGAGTCCTCGCGCGAGCTCACCGAGCGCGTCGGCCGAGGTCTTGCCGTGTTCGGACGTAATAAGGGCCGCCAGTTCGTCGGCGTGGGTGACGAGCAGTTGGCGAAACGTGAAGAGGATGTTGGTGCGCTGGGAGAGTGACGACTGGCTCCACGTGACGGCCGCTCGACGCGCCACCCCGACAGTCTCGTCAATGAGCGACGAATCGGCAACGGGAACCTGTCCGCTGACCTCGCCGGTTGCGGGATTAAAGACGTCGATGTCATTATCCTCAACCGAGCCGTCGGCGCGATTTCCGTCAATGAAGTGCGAAACTCTTGGCATTTTTTGCTCCTTCTCACCACACAATCTATAGGTTGAACTTTGCACACCGTTAGGGTTGGCCCGTGAGTTCACTCGACCAAGACCGGTCATTACGCAGTGCAGTGGCGGTGGAGCCGCTCGGTCCGGGTCGCTATTCGGCGACGCTTTCTGAGTACTACACCGTCATGGATCACCCCCACGGGGGATACCTGCAGTGTCTGATGGCGAGCGCCGCACTTGCGGGCGCCACTGCCGAAGGTGCGCATCACCTGCACGCGACCGCGGTCACGACGAACTTCATCAACGCGCCTGATTCGGGTCCGGTCGAGTTGTCCACCGAGGTTCGTCGCGTGGGTCGGGGCGTCTCATTTGTCCACGTCACCATGAGCCAACACGGTCTGATGACGACTGAGACGCTGGTCACGTTGGGGATCTTGCGCGAAGAGTCGACGCCGCGCTACGTGGACGCGATGCCGCCGACCATCGCGTCGCGCGACGAATGTCGCCAGTCGACGGGCAGCGACGAAGTCAACATCATGCGGGTGATCGATCAACGGCTCGACCCAACAAACGCCGCCTGGTGGAACGGTGAGATTTCCGAACAGGGCGACGTACGAGCGTGGCTGCGTCTCAATGATGGCGACGATATGTGGAACGCCCTCAGCCTTCACTTTGCCTGCGACGCGATGCCCCCGGCGACCTTTCCGCTCGGTTCATCTGGTTGGGTTCCGACCTTGCAGTTCACCACCTACGTCCACCGTATTCCTACGAGTGAATGGCTTCGGGGCCGGCAGTGGTGCGTCGTGATTGCCGATGGCATCGTCGATGAACGTTGTGAGCTCTTTGACGATCGCGGCGAGCTGGTGGCCTCGGCCAGTCAGATCGCCATGGTGCGTTTTCCGGGCGGACAGTGATGGTGAGTGCAGGACCGCGAGTCAACGATGATGGATCGCTGTTCATTCGTAACCGTCTCACAATTCCCGCTGATGAGATTGAACTTCGTGTGACGACGTCCGGTGGCCCCGGAGGTCAACACGCCAATCGGTCGCTGACGCGCGTCGTCGCGTCGTTTCGGATCGCTGACTCCCAGGTGCTCAACGTCGCGGACCGAGAGATGCTGTTAGAAAAAGTGGGAACTGTCGTGCGCTCGAGTGCGGGTCGCTTTCGTTCTCAGGGCATGAATAGAGCGGCTGCCCTCGAGCAACTCGCGAACCGGATTGGCGTCGCGCTCGAGCGACCAACCCCGCGTCGCGCCACGAAGCCCACCCGTTCATCCAAGGTGCGCCGGGTTGACGAGAAGAAGGCGCGCGGTCGTCTTAAAGAACAGCGTCGGCGACCCGACGAGGACTAGTACGACGTTCCGAGGTGTCGTTCAATTGCGGCGAGGGCGGCCCGCATCGTGTCGTGCAGACCAATGTCGGTGTCTTCTTGCGGTCCGCGCAGGGGAGTGAGTGAGGCATAACCGGCCATGAGCAACGCTCCGTCCTCGTCGGCCTCTTCGTCGCTGACGTCGCCTATTTCCGGAGTCGCGGCGCCGAGACGCAAGAGCAGTTCACCTTCGTCCGAGAGCGGCGCGTCGGATTGCGGCGCCGCGGACTTGACGATGCCGGCGGTGGAAATACGGCCCCGGCGCACGCCCTTCAGTTCGTTGCCGGGCAGATTCGGCACGTTGAGGTTGAGCAAGGTGCGCGACGGCGCATTCATGAGTTCCTGTAAAACTTCGATCGCCACCGCGGCCGCAGTGTCGAAATGCACGTCCTCGCCCCACTGGACTGAGACGGCTAAGCCGGAGAGTCCCAACTGGGCGCCGGTGAGTATCGCGCCTATGGTGCCCGAATGCAGGACACTGCGACCGACATTGGCACCGTTGTTGATGCCCGAGACAATGACGTCGGGCTGGAAGTGGAAACTACCCAGGGAGCCGAGGATGGCGCAGAGCGCTGGCGGAGCTTCGAGCGCGTAGGCGTCGATTGATTCGGCGCCTTCAATGACGTGGCGCCGGTACTTGATCTTGGGGTTGTCAAAGACGTCACCCACCGCCGAGGACATACCCGAATAGTTGACGTCGGGGGCAACCACGAGGGCCTCGCGAATTTCACCGCTGGGCGCCTTGGCCATCCACTGGGCCACGGCGCGGGTCAGCACCGCCAGCCCCGGTGCCCGCACGCCGTCGTCGTTTGTTATGAGAATACGCATGCTCCGAACCATATCTGTCGTAAGTTACGTGTCAGTGATTAGAAGGAAATCTTGCGATGCTCCCATCTGGTGAACAGATTGCGATTGCCCACGGCGACCAGCGGGCCGTCATCACCGAGGTCGGCGCCACGCTGCGCACCTACGTCAAGGGTGGGCTCAGCGTTGTAGAGGGCTTCGCCGCCGAGGAGGTGCCGACCGGCGCCCGGGGCCAGATTCTCTACCCCTGGCCCAACCGCATCGGTGACGCGCAGTGGTCGTTTTCTGACCGCATCGCCCAGCCCACCGTCAACGACGCCCATCAGGCGACCGCCATTCACGGCCTCGTTCGGTGGCGCCCGTTCCAAGTCGAGTCGGTCAATCAGAACCGGTGCGTCATGCGCTTGCTGCTGCACCCCACGCCCGACTATCCGTTCCTCAGCGAGATCGTCATTGCCTACCACCTGGGTTCCCTGGGTCTCACCGTCACCACGACGGTGACCAATCGTGATGACGTGCCAATTCCATTCGGCGTTGGCTTTCATCCGTACCTTTCCGTGACCACGCCGACCATCGAGGGAGCCGAGTTAGAAGTGCCGGCGCGGGCCTACGTCGACGTCAACGAACGTCAATTGCCCACGGGCGAGATCCTGCCGGTGACGGGCAATCCACTCGACTTCACGAAGCAAAAGTCAATCAACGGTCACGATCTGGACGTCACGTACACCGAACTAATCCGCGACGACTCGGGCCTAGCGACCGTGGTGGTCACCGACGCCACCGGTGGCACGGTTGAGCTCAGCATGGACCGGAATTTCGCCTACGTTCAACTCTTTACGGGCGACACACTCGAGCGCGGCCGGCGTCGCACGGCGATTGCGGTTGAGCCCATGACCTGTCCGCCCGACGCGTTGCGATCGGGCAAGGACGTGATCGTGCTTGAGCCGGGTCAGCACTGGGCTGGGTCCTGGCGTCTGCGCAGAAGGTAGACGACGTGCGCGTCGTGCTCGTTACTGGCTCCACCAGCGGCATCGGCGCGGCCACGGCCCTGCGTTTTGCCGATGCGGGCGACACGGTGGTATTCAACTCACGCCGCAGCGTCGAAGCGGGAGAGCAACTCGCGTCACAGATTCCTGGTTCACTGTACGTGCAGGCGGACATTGCCAAAACAGACGACTGCACCAGACTCATCAATGAGGTGCTCGAGCACTACGGGCAGTTAGACGTGCTGGTGAACAACGCCGGCACTACGAAAATGATTCCGCACTACGACCTCGAGGCGGCGAGCGTTGACGTCTGGCGAGAGATCTTCGAAGTGAACGTCTTCGGCACCTGGAGCCTCTCGGTGGCGGCGATGACGACCCTGCGCGCGGCCAAGGGCTGCATTGTTAACGTGTCCTCGGTCGCCGGCGTACGTCCGACCGGTTCTTCCATTCCCTACGCCGCGTCGAAGGCGGCGGTCAATCACATGACGGCGCTGCTCGCCAAGGTGGTCGGCCCCGACGTGCGCGTCAATGCGGTCGCTCCGGGAATGATTGATACACCCTGGACGGCGAATTGGGACACGATTCGCGCGCGGGTGAGCGACCTGGCTCCTCTGAAGCGCACCGGGACACCGAGTGACGTCGCCGACGTCATCGTGGCCCTGGCGTCCACGCCCTACGTCACGGGCCAGGTGGTCTGCGTGGACGGCGGAATTAGCCTGGCAACGTAACGCGCGTCGGCGGTGGAATTATCTGGCGCATCGTCCAACACACGGCGTGGGTGGCCGGTCGCGTGAACAAGTGACCCCGTACCGGTTTCGTAGTCACTTGTAGTAGCTCGCGGGCCCACGGGGGCAGGAGATCGAGCGCGCTATCAACCAGCAATCGGTAGACCGCGCGCTGAGCAGCCGTGTCCATGTAGCCGTGGGTCACGAAGTCTCGAGCGACGAGGGCGTCGGCGCTTAAGCGCAGTTCTGGTCGATATGACTCGAGTCGTTCGTCGAGTTCGCGAACCGAGGCAGGCGGGTCTTCGGCGCCGAGGTCACGGGCGAGATCAGACATTTCGTTGACGTAGCTGTCCGCGTCATCTTTGGACAGTGTGAGGGCGCCGAAATTTTGGTAGCCGCGCAAGAACATTGACACCTCACAGGCGTGTACCCACGCGAGTAAATGGGGATCGTTGGCGAAGTAGGTCTCGCCGTCGTCGGCGACGCCGCGAACCGCTTGATGGACCGCAAGCACTCGTCGTATGTCGGCGTGCGCGGCGGTCTTAGAACCGTACGTGGTTCGGCCAATGAAGTTGGCCGTTTGCAAGAGACGGCCCCGCGGGTCGCTCTTGTAACGAGAGTGCTGGGCGACGCCGGCCATCGAGTGGGGGTGCAACATCTGAAAGAACAGGGAGCCGAGTCCACCCACCAACATTGAGGACAGATCACCGTGCACGATTCTCGAAATGCCGTCGACGGGGAAGTAGGACTCGGATGGATCAAGACAGGGCGGGAGCCGGCTCGGGGTGAGACCAATGGCGCGGCGAATGGATGTGCTCGCACGACGTCGAATCAGTTCGAGCGCCGCCATCTTCAACACCTCTCTCGCCGTCTCGGTTCCAAGATTCCACTGTACGGCGCGTCACTTTCAATTCGTCCGGAGGTCTGGGACACTAGATGGATGGACGCCATCGAACCACTGGGTGGGACAGCTGCTGGTACCGACGTCATTGAAGAGACCGAGGTCGTGACGAAGCGGCCCTGGAATGTGGTGGTGTGGAACGATCCAGTCACCCCCATGGCCGTTGTGGTCGTCATCTTCAAGCGAATCTTTGGCTATTCGAATAACAAGGCCACGCAATTGATGCTGACGGTGCACCACGAGGGCCGGGCCATCGTGTGGTCCGGTCAGCGCGACCGGGCACAGGCCTACTGTGTGAAGCTCCAGGTCGCTGGGTTACAGAGCACGATTGAACAGGACGACTAGTGGTCGGGCGCCACCGCATGTTCGTTCGCCGCCGCGATGGTCGTGTCGAAGTTCGCCTCAACGACCTCGGTCGTGCGGTGGCGCGTGAAGCCTTCGGTCACGTGGTCGCGGCCGAACGTGACCCTGACCACGAGTGGCACGTGACTTTAAGCGCGCCGATCGACCCCAGCAGTGATCAGGACGACCCACTCGCCACCCTGACCCGACAGAACGAGACGTCAACCAACGCTGAACTCGCCGTCATGACGCTCAATGAACAGTTCTTGAATGACGCCGAAGCCTGGGCCTGGCTCAGCACGCTGCAGGTAGCG
>PMAL01000149.1 GCA_003152555.1 Acidimicrobiaceae bacterium
ATCGCCGACGCGAAGGGCAGTGACCTCGTGCACTACCTCGAAGGGTTTGCCCACACGACCGCGCTCATGCAGAGGCCCGAGCAAATTGAACGGGTGGCCGCGGAGTGCGCCATTGACCACGCGCGCGATGGCGTGGTCTACGCCGAAATCCGTTTCGCGCCCGAACTGCACACCCATGGCGGACTGTCGCTTTCGGACGTCGTCAACTCGGTCTTGTCCGGTTTCGAGTTAGGCACGAAGGAGGCCGCGAACGAGGGCCACACCATCGTCGTGCGCACGATCATCTCGGCCATGCGCCAGGCCCACATGAGCGAAGAGATCGCCGCCCTGGCAATCTCCTTCCGCGACCAGGGCGTGTGCGGCTTCGACATCGCGGGCCCGGAAGACGGATTCCCACCGACCGAGCACCTGCGCGCCTTTCACCTCATCCAGCGTGAGAATTTTCACTTGACGGTCCACGCAGGTGAAGCGTTCGGACTGCCGTCGCTGTGGGAGGCGGTGCAGTTCTGCAACGCCGAGCGGCTCGGTCACGGCGTGCGCATCGTCGACGACATCACGCTCGTGGATGGCCACTACGAGTTAGGGCGACTCGCGAGCTACATCCGCGACCGACGGATTCCACTCGAAGTCTGTCCCACGTCCAACGTGCACACCGGCGCCGCACGTTCAATTGCCACGCACCCCATTGAACTACTGCGCAAGCTTCGTTTCCGCGTCACCGTCAATACGGACAACCGTCTCATGAGCGGCATCACCATGAGCAGCGAGTTCGAGGTCTGCGCGAACGCCTTCGGGTGGACGTTGGACGACATGCAGTGGTTGACACTCAACGCGGCGAAGAGTGCCTTCTTCCAGTTTGACTTGCGATTAGCCATGATTGACAACGTCATCAAGGCCGGTTACAACGAACTGCGCTCGGCCTAGAACTTCAACAATTCCGTAAGTTCGTTGCCCACGGCCACGAGTTGCTCGTGTGCGGCGTCACGTTGTTGTTGCAACGACTCACCAGAGCCGGCGTCGCCCAGGATCTCGACGTAGGCCTTCAACTTGGGTTCGGTGCCCGAGGGACGTACGACGACGCGGCCGTGGGTTCCCAACTGCAACACCATGCCTTCCGTTGGCAGCAGACCGTGCCACCCCGACTCGAGGTCGACAACCTCGCTGACGTCAAGACCTCCGAGAGTGGATGGCGGCGACGCCCTCATTCGATTGACGGTCGCGGCGATGATGGACATTGCTTCAGGACCGTCGACACGAAACGAAAGCTGGCTGACGGCGTGCACGCCGTAACGCGATTCAATCTCGTCGAGACGGTCGAGCAGGGTTTGGCCCTGCTGGGCGAGGTGATGCGCCAGATGACACAGCGCGAGACCGGCCGACATGCCGTCTTTGTCGGCAACCAAGGGATCCACCGCGAATCCGAGCGCCTCTTCGTACCCGAAGCGCAGCACGCCATTTCCGGCCGATCGCGAAATCCACTTAAAGCCCGTCAATGTCTCGGCGAAGCGTACGTGTTGGGCGGCGGCCATTTTCTTGAGCATCGTCGAAGAGACAATGGACGTCGCGACTACGTCTCGCGAGGGATCGGCATCGCTCAGTAGCGTCGAGGCCAGCAGCCACCCAATTTCGTCACCGCGCAATGTTCGCCATCCCTTAGGACCCAGTACCGCCGCACCCAACCGGTCGGCGTCGGGGTCATTGGCGATCACCAGTGTTGACGAACTCTTGTCGGCCGTTGCCAGGGCACGATCGAGAGCGCCCGGCTCTTCCGGGTTGGGGAACGCCAGGGTCGGGAAATCTGCGTCGGGCAAGAACTGGGTGCCAACTGGTGTCACCGCGCTGAATCCGGCCGAGGTCAAGAGCTCCATCATGGACACGCCGCCCACCCCGTGCAGCGGCGTGTACGTCACGCGCAGCACGCTGCCGAAGGGCACGCCAAATCGTTCGACGAAGTGGCGTTGATAGTCGGCCCACAATTCGCCGGGCACGACCGAGTGCAGCGTGCTCGACCGGTCGCCGAGCACCGGCGTAGTCGCCTCACTGGCGAAGCGCTCGACCGTCTGGTCGTGGGGCGGAATGATCTGCGCGCCGTCAGCGGCGTAGAGCTTGAAGCCGTTGTCCTGGGCCGGATTGTGGCTGGCGGTAATCATGATGCCGGCGGCGGCTTTAAGTGCTTTCACGCTGTAGGCCACCAATGGCGTCGGCAGCGGCCCGGGCATCTCGTACACCTTGACGCCAGCCCCAAGCAGGACGGCGACCACTTCATTATTGAACGCTTCGGAGCCGTGGCGTCCGTCACGACCCACTACGACACCACGCGAGAAGTCGAGGCCGAGTTCGCGCAGCCAAGCGATGACCCCCTGAGTGGCTCGGCGCACCGTGCAGCGATTCATTCCGGCCGGTCCGGCCATCTCGGGTCCGCGCAGACCGGCCGTGCCGAAGGTCAGTGGCGCATCGAAGCGCCGGCGGAGTTCTGTCTCGTCACCTTCCTCGAGCAATGCGGCGAGTGTCGCGCGATCCGTTTCATCGGGGTCGCCCGCCATCCATTCGGTGACCCGTTCAACCAGCGGTTGGTTCACAGGACCGGTACGAGTCGACCCAACAACGCGCCGAGCGAACCGGCCGCGTTCTGTCCCGCCTCCAGGACTTCGAGGTGATTGAGCGGTCCGGGCGATACGCCCGCCGCGAAATTAGAGACCAGGCTGAGACCCAGCACCTCGGCGCCCAGGTGTCGCGCGGCGATCGCCTCTAAGACGGTCGACATGCCGACCAACGACGCCCCCATGGTGCGCGCCATGTTGATCTCGGCGGGCGTCTCGTAGTGCGGTCCCCGGAATCCCGCGTAGACCCCTTCGGTCAGTTCCGGCGCGGTCTCGTGCACGACGGCACGAAGGCGAGCGCTATAGAGATCTGTGAGGTCCACGAATCGAGAACCGTAACTCTCGGGCGGCGGAAAGCCCTCCATGGGTGACGTCGAGGTCAGATTGATGTGGTCGCGTATGACCACTACTGTCCCCGGTCCTTTGGAGGGATCAATACCGCCGCAGGCGTTGGTCAGTACCACTCTGGTCGCGCCGGCGGCGATCAGGGTGCGCACGGAGTGACAGACCTGGCTCGCGGTATTGCCTTCGTAAAGGTGCACCCGACCCGAGACGAGCGCGACATGACGGCCGCCGACGTCGAGCGTCAGGATTTGTCCGCTGTGACCGGCCACCGTGGGCGCCACAAAGCCGACCAACGTCGAGGTACTGATTTCACTTGTCGGCGTGCCCAGGGCGCTCGCGCCTTCTCGCCACCCCGAGCCCAGCACGATCACGATGTCGTAGGAATCTACGCCGCTCTTTGCACGAAGCTCAACACTCGCGCGCTCGGCCAGGTCGTAGGGATTGGCCACTACTGACCCACCGTGTGCCACACCGTGGAGGTCTCCACGAAGGCGCGCAGACGCCGCAGCGACGCGGCGTCGCCGCGATGCTCGTCGGGTCGAAGTACTCGTTTGATGGAACCGGCCGCCAGGGCGCTCAGTTCAATGGCCTCGTCGTTGCTCACTCCCTCGAGGTCAATTCCGTCGATGTCCTCGTGCGTCGCCAACGTCGGCGTCAATTCGCCGGTGTAGCCCGTAATGATGTTGAGTAGTCCCGCGGGAAAGTCCGAAGTGGCGGACATTTCGCCGAGCAACACCGCGGGGGTCGGACGGATCTCGCTCGGAATCGCGAGCACGGTATTGCCCACAACAATCGGGGCGAGCACCGTATCCACAAAACCCTCGAGTGAAGACTCTTGAGGCGCCACCACCGCGACGACGCCGCTCGGGGTGGGCAACGAGAAGTTGAAGAAGGGTCCGGCGACGGGATTGGCGCCGCCGAGCACCTGGGTGATCTTGTCAGCCCACCCGGCGTACCAGACAATCCGGTCTATCGAACGCGACACGCAGGATTTCGCGGCGGCGTCCTTCAGCCCTTCGGCCAGTCCCACGTGCTCGGCCAACTCGGCCCGGCGCGACTCGGCCATTTCGGCCAGACGGTAGATGACCTGGCCACGGTTATAGGCCGTCGCACCCCACCACTTGGGCTGAGCGGCGCGCGCGGCCGTTACGGCATCGCGCAGGTCCTTCCTCGAACCCTGGGCCACGTTGGCCAAGAATTCACCCTTGGATGAGAGCACCTCGTAACTGCGGCCCGACTCCGAACGCGGGAACGCGCCGTTGATGAGCAGTTTGTAGGTCTTGCGGACGTCTTGGCGAGCATCAGACATTGAGGTAGGCCTCCAAACCGTGACGCCCGCCCTCGCGACCGAAGCCCGACTCGCGCATGCCACCGAAGGGGCTGCTCGGATCGAACCGGTTATACGTATTGGCCCAGATGACGCCGGCGCGTAGGCGTTGGGCGACCCACAGCGTGCGGCTACCCTTCTCGCTCCACACGCCACAGGCCAGTCCGTAGTTGGTGTTGTTGGCCTTGGCGACCGCCTCCTCGGGAGTGCGGAAGGTGAGCACCGACAGGACCGGACCAAAGATTTCTTCGCGCGCAATGCGGTGTGACTGGGTGACGTCGGCAAAGACGGTCGGCGCGAACCAGTAACCCTTGTCGGGCAGCACGCACGAACTGGTGTAGCGGGTGGCCCCTTCGCTCATCCCGTAGTCGGTGAGTTCCTTGATCCTTGCCAGTTGGGCGGCCGAATTGATGGCCCCGACGTCGGTGTTCTTGTCCATGGGATCGCCCACGCGCAACTGCTCGACACGACGCACCAGGCGACGCAGCACTTCGTCGGCGACCGACTCTTGGACGAGCAGACGCGAACCGGCGCAGCAGACGTGGCCCTGGTTAAAGAAGATGCCGTCGATTATGCCTTCGATCATCTCGTCAATCGGCGCGTCGTCGAAGACAATGTTGGCTCCCTTGCCACCCAACTCCAACGTGAGGCGCTTATTGCTCGCAGCGGTGCGTTGCTGGATGAGCCGACCCACTTCGGTCGAGCCAGTAAAGGCAATCTTGTTCACGCCGGGGTGGTCAACGAGCGCCGCACCGGCCACGCCGTCACCGGTCAGGATGTTCACGACTCCGTCGGGTAGCTCCGCCTGTTGGAGAATCTCCGCCAAGACCAAGGCCGTGAGCGGCGTAGTTTCGGCGGGCTTTAGGACGCAAGTGTTGCCGGCAGCGAGGGCGGGCGCTAACTTCCACGCCGCCATGAGCAGGGGAAAGTTCCAGGGGATAATCTGGCCGGCGACGCCGATGGGCTGGGGACTCACGCCGAACCCGGCGTGGTCCAACTTGTCGGCCCAGCCCGCGTAATAGAAGAAGTGCGCCGCGGCGAGCGGAATATCGATATCGCGAGACTCGCGGATCGGCTTGCCATTATCTAGCGTCTCAACAACCGCCAACTCGCGAGAGCGTTCCAAGATCAAACGGGCGATGCGAAAGAGGTACTTGGCCCGCTCGGCGCCGGTGGTCTTGGACCACACCGTGTCGTACGCCTTACGCGCGGCGGCAACCGCGCGGTCAACGTCGGCGGCGTTGGCCGACGAGACCATGGCGAGCGTCTCTTCGGTCGCGGGATTCAGACTGGCGAACTGTTCGTGCGTCGACGGATCCGTGAACCTCCCGTCGATGAAGAGTCCGTAACTGGGCCGCAGTCGCGCGATGGCGGCCAACTCGGGAGCCGGGTCGTATTGCAGCGAGCCCAACGTCGAACTTTCGAGCGATTTGTCCGTCATATCAGTCTCCACTGAATTCGTCGGAGCGAACGTACGCGCCGCGCTGCTGCTTGAGACGTTGGCGCAACAGGTCATTCAATAACGACGAGGCCCCGAAGCGAAAGAGGTCGGGCGTGAGCCACGTCGATCCAGCTGTTTCGTTCACGATCACCAAATAACGAATCGCGTCCTTCGCGGTGCGGATGCCGCCCGCTACCTTGACGCCCACCAAACGACCGGACGACTCAGCGAAGTCGCGCACCGCTTCAAGCATGACGAGCGCGACCGGGGTGGTGGCCGCCACGGGCAACTTGCCGGTCGAGGTCTTGATGAAGTCCGCGCCGCCGAGCATGGCGAGCCAACTGGCCCGTCGCACGTTGTCGTAGGTCACCAATTCGCCGGTTTCTAGGATCACCTTCAGATGAGCCGATCCGCACGCTTCCTTCACGGCCACGATTTCGTCGAAGACCTGTCCCAGACGGCCGGAAAGGAACGCGCCACGATCGATCACCATGTCGATCTCGTCGGCACCAGCGTCGACCGCGTCAGCCACGTCGAGCAGTTTCACTCTCATCGACGCCCGTCCCGACGGAAAGGCCGTCGCGACGGCCGCCACTTTGACCGGTGAATCACCCAGTACCGACCGGGCGTGCCCGACGAGGTCGGGATAAACGCACACGGCGGCGACCGGCGGCACACTGTCGTCATTAGCGTCAGGACGCATTGCCTTGGTGCAGAGCGACGTCACCCGTCCGAAGGTGTCGGCGCCCTCGAGCGTGGTGAGGTCGACCATAGAAATAGCGAGGTTGAGGGCCGCCGACTTCGTGGATTTCTTGATGGACCGCGTCGCCAATTTCGCCACCCGGGCCTCGGCACCGACGGCGTCCACGCCGCTCAGTGCGATAAGAATGGCGCTCAATTGCGCTTCGGATTCAATACGAGCAAGCTGATTGGAGTCCGAGATTATTACACCGCGATCCTCTGGGGTTACCAATCGCAACGGTGCGGTACTCACTTGAACAACGCTAGCAACGGTGGGCAGGATTACCCAAACGTCGCGGTGTCAGTCAAAGCTGGGCAGTTCTCGCGCCGCGCCGCGCCGCGCCAGTGTCGGCGCCCTGGCGTCCTTTTCGCTGACAATCGCTTCACCGGAAAGAGTCCACGGCACCCTGATCTCTTCGTCGAAAGGATTGATCTCTAGTTCCATCGGTCCATTGAAGGGCGAAGAGAGCAGGTAGCAGATCTCCGCCGACTCGCTGGTGACACAAAAGCCATGGGCCACGCCCACCGGCACCAATACCGAGCGACCCGCATCAGCCGAGAGTTGAATGACTTCGAAGCGGCCAAACTGCGGGGAGCCCTCTCGGATGTCGACAATCACGTCGTCGAACTCTCCGAGGACGCAGGTGACCAGTTTAGCTTGGCCCTGGGGCGCGATGGAGTAATGCAGGCCACGCACGACATTGCGTTCGGACAACGACAGGTTGGCCTGCTCGGCATGAAAGTCAAGACCCGCGGCCGTCAGGTCCGGTAACCTAAACCACTCCCGAAAGAACCCGCGATCATCCGCGTGCACCGGGAAATCCAGCACGAACGCCCCGGGAATCGAGAGTTCCGTTANNGTGTCTTCGAGTCCGCCATCAAAATCGACGTGGGGTTGGTAACCCAACTCGTTCTTGATCTTGGACCAGTCAACGGAATACCGGCGGTCGTGGCCCAAACGGTTGGGCACGACTTCGATCATGGTGCCGTCGTAGCCGCAGAGCTTCAAGAGTCGATGGGTCATCTCGATGTTGGTCAGTTCCGTGTCGCCGCCAATGTTGTAGATCTCACCCGGTCGGCCATTCTCGAGCACCAGCGAAATCCCCCGGCAGTGGTCGTCGACGTGCAACCATTCNNAAGAGCGGCAGCATCTTCTCGGGGAATTGACGTAAGCCGTAGTTGTTCGAACAGCGTGTCACCATGACGTTAAGACCGAACGTTTGGTGATACGCCAGCGCCGCCAAATCCGAACCGGCCTTGGCCGACGAATACGGCGAATTGGGTTCAAGGATGTGATCCTCTCGCCACGAACCTTCCGTAATCGATCCGTACACTTCGTCGGTCGAGACGTGCACGAATCGTTCGACACCGCCATTTCGCGCGCTGTTGAGCAACTGCTGGGTACCGAGCACATTGGTCTCGTAGAAGACTCGCGCGCTATCAATGGAATTATCCACGTGACTCTCGGCGGCGAGGTGCACGACCGCGTACGCGCCACGCAGCACGTCGTCGGTGACGTCAGCGTCATTGATAGACGCCTCGATGAATGTGACGCGTGAATCACGCAATGCGTTGGTCATGTTCTCGCGACGACCGGAGTACGTCAGCGCGTCGAGTAGGACGACTTCATCGCAGTTAAGACGTTCCGCCTGCTCGAGAAAAAGTTCGGTAAAACGAGAGCCAATGAATCCCGCTGCCCCAGTGATCACTACGCGCATAGAGGTACCTCAGCCTTTAAGAAAGGATTGCTGGACTTCTATACTAATGGGGTGAAGGGAATCATTCTGGCCGGTGGCAGTGGCACTCGCCTGCATCCCATAACGCGGGCGGTCTCGAAGCAATTGCTGCCGATCTACGACAAGCCCATGGTGTACTACCCGCTCAGCACGTTGATGTTGACCGGACTTCGTGAAATCCTTCTCATTACGACGCCGCACGATCAGGACGCGTTTCGGCGACTGCTCGGCGACGGATCGCAACTCGGACTGCAGATCTCCTACGTGGTGCAGGAGAGTCCGAATGGATTGGCCCAAGCCCTGATTCTCGGCGAAGAGTTCTTGGCCGGCGACAAGTGCGCGCTCATCCTCGGCGACAATCTGTTTCACGGTCCCGGGCTCGGCACGTATCTGCGTCGCAACACTGAAGTGAAAGGCGCGTTGATCTTTGCGTACCAGGTGAGCGACCCCTCGGCCTACGGCGTCGTGGAATTTGACGAACGGGGCAAGGTGCTTTCGATTGAAGAAAAGCCCATCACCCCCAAGAGCAGTTACGCCATCCCGGGCATCTACTTCTACGACGAGAAGGCGCCGCAGATGGCGCACCAACTCACGCCAAGTGGTCGCGGTGAACTGGAAATCTCTGCGCTCAACAATGCGTATCTCAAAGCGGGCGAGCTGA
The DNA here is from genome assembly GCA_003152555.1 of Acidimicrobiaceae bacterium. Taxonomy (GTDB): domain Bacteria; phylum Actinomycetota; class Acidimicrobiia; order Acidimicrobiales; family RAAP-2; genus RAAP-2. Next base: position 8,852 of record PMAL01000149.1, read on the forward strand.
GCGTGGAAGTGTTGTCGCGCGCCACTACCTGGCTCGATACAGGCACGTACGAGTCGCTCTACGAAGCGGGCGGTCTCATCCGCACGTTGCAACACCGAAGTGGACTGCGCATTGGTGACGTCGAACAGATAAGCCGCGATCAAGGCTGGACCTAGACTTTCAATACGCTTTTAGATGCCGTTGAAGTCGCGACGAATTAAATGGCTCTCCTCGAGTTGTAGATCTCACATGCGAGAATATGGATATGGAACGTCAAGGAGAGATCGTCCTCGCCGGTGGCAACCTGACCGAAGTGGTGCGGGTGGGCGACACCGTTCGTCGCGAGACCGGTCCTTGGACTCCGATGGTCCACAATCTCCTCAAGCACCTACGTGATGGTGGTTTCTCCTTTGCGCCCGAGGTACAGGGCATCGACGGATTCGGGCGTGAGATTCTCTTGTTCATTCCGGGAGAATCATTGACAGAAGTCCCGTGGCCACAATGGGTGTGGTCAGACCCGTTACTTGAAGAAGCGGTGTCCGTCCTCGTTGACTACCACCAGAGGATTGCCGACTTCCGCCCAACATATGTCGAGTCTCGATTGGGCAAAGAACCGCTCGCCACCAATCAAATCGTGTGCCACAACGATTTCGCTCCTTACAACTGCGTTTTTCAAGAGGGACATATTGCGGGGCTGATTGACTGGGACGTGGTGTGCCCAGGAGAGCCATCGTGGGATCTCTCATTCTTCGCATGGCACTGGGTGCCGCTCTACCCGCCCTCATCCGATTTCTTGTGGCGGTCTCTCGACGTTTGTCGACGGCGCTTGCGCCTCATCGTCGACACGTACGGTCTCAGCGACAGGTCAAGTTTCGTGGAGCAGATCATTATACGGATTGAAGCCAGTCGCAACGGCATCATCACTCGCGCCGCTGATGGTGATGCGGCGTTCATGAAACTCAAACAGGAGGGTCACGCCCAAGAGATGCTGCGCACTATTGACTTCGTTCACAGTAACGAAAGACTCCTGACAGAGGCTCTTCTTTACTAACCATCGGGGCTGCTGGCGAGAATTGTTGGACGCTCCACACGATGGTGACCATGCCGATCAATCAGCGCCAACTTCCCAAAGCGAACCCGTTTAGTCCCGTTGAGGTGGTGAGAAGTCATAACCCAGGTGTTTGGCGACGTCACCATGAGTAACCTTCTTTTGGTACCGCAACGCCCGCTTGTTAATTGAGGCGTAGCTCTGCGCCACGACGATGGCGCGAGCGAGCACTTCATCGCCACTGACAATCTCGTCGGCGATCCCTCGCGCCAGCGCTTCGGGTCCATCGAAGCGGTGCGCGGTGGTGACCGCGTGCACCGCCGTCGCACGCGGTAAACGATTAGTAAGTATCGGCCAGAGTTCGGCGTCGACTGCCAGTCCGATCCCCACTTCATTCATGCACCAGTAGCCACGGTCCTCGCGCATGACACGGTAATCGAAGGCGCACGATACGAGCGCCCCACCGGCAAAGGCGTGACCGTTTATCGCCGCCACCGTGTACGCGGGGAAGATCAAGATGCGCCCAATTGTTCTGCGAAGTTCCTTCAACGTGGCGTAGTACTCGTCGCTGAAGGGTTCAAAGCGCCCGATGTCGAGGCCGTTACAAAAGAACTTTCCTACGCCAGTTAACACCACCGCCAGAGGACCATCCGCAGTGTCGAGTACGTCGAATATTTCGTGCAGCCGGGCCAGGGAATCGAGATTTACTCGGTTCTCGCCTTCGTTCCACGTCAGTAGGACGACGTCGCCATCACGGCTAATTGCTATGTCCATTCGCCGAGCATACGTTGGCGCAAATCAGCAAGTAAGTTGGCAGTGGTGAACGAGAATAATTCTGAAATTTCTGAACCCGACGTATCGGCCGAGAATCCAGTTTCGGAACATTGGGTATGGACCGGTCCCCACCGGCCGCCCTCGCCTCGACTGCTCGTTGATCACATGACCGGCAACTGGGGTGCCGCCGATCCCGTCATCGAAGAGCACCCCGCCGTTACCTTCAGCGCGCACCGTCGAACAAAGTTGGGTGAGCATTTCGTCGGCAAGACCCTCGTCATCCCGACCGGAAACTTCAAGGTGCGAGCCAATGACACCGACTACCGCTTCCGCGCCGGTACGGACTTCTTCTATTTGACCGGCTGCCTCGAGCCCGACGCCGTCTTGATCATCGCCCCGAGTGCCAGTGGACCGCGATCGACGCTCTACATCGCCCAACGCCGTGACAGTCAGACGCACGAGTTCTTCACCAACGCGCAATACGGCGAACTGTGGGTTGGCGCTCGTCGTGGCGTCACCGAGGCTGCTGGCTATTACGACATCGAAACGGCGCCGCTCGAACACTTCGAAAAGGATCTGGCCTCATTGCGCTCGTCAACAATCCTCACCGTACGGGGCTTCGACAAGACTGTCGACGAACTCATTGAACCCCACGAAGACGATCACGAGTTGGTTGCCGTGTTGAGCGAGCACCGCCTGGTGAAGGATGACTTTGAAATATCCCAGTTGCAACTGGCCGTGGACTACACCGTCAAGGGATTCGAAGACGTGGTGCGCGCCCTGCCGTCAGCCGAAGGACGAGGCGAGCGCGTGATTGAAGGCATCTTCAATCTGCGCGCGCGAGTTGAAGGAAACGACGTGGGCTACGACACGATCGCCGCCAGTGGCGCGCACGCCACCATCCTTCACTGGATGCGCAATGACGGCGCGGTGCGCCGCGGTGATCTGCTGCTGCTGGACGCCGGTGTTGAATGTCACAACCTCTACACCGCTGACGTCACGCGCACCATGCCCGTCAACGGCACCTTCTCTGAGGCGCAGAGGCGAATCTACGAACTGGTACTCGCCGCCCAAGAAGCGGGCATTGCGGCCGTGCGGCCCGGGGTTGGCTTCATGGCGCCGCACGAGGCCGCCATGGAAGTACTCGCTCAAGGTCTGCACGAATTGGGCATATTGAAGGAAGAGCCCGAGCTCGCACTACGCAAGGACCGCCAACTTCATCGGCGCTACACGCTGCATGGGACGAGCCACTGGTTGGGTATCGACGTACACGACTGCGCCAACGCCCGTGACGAAACTTTCCACGGCGATCTGGAAGCGGGAAACGTACTCACCGTGGAGCCGGGAGTCTATTTCCAACCCAACGACCTCACGGTGCCCGAAGAGTATCGCGGCATTGGCGTGCGCATCGAGGACGACGTGCTGGTCACGGCTGACGGATCGCGCAATCTTTCGGCGGCCCTGCCGCGCACTGCCGACGACATCGAAGCCTGGATGGCCAACATCTGGGCACAGGGCCCCACCAACCTGAACCTGTAGCAGCGCCTAGGAGAGAATCCGAATCGGCAGGTTACGCGGACCGCGAATCTGACCGGGCGCCCACGTCACGGCGTCGGGGTCCATCAACTCGAAGCGCGGGTAGCGCTTGATGAATTCTTCAATCGCGACACGTAGCTCCATGCGCGCGAGGTTTGAACCGGCGCACCGGTGGATTCCGAGACCGAAAGCCAGGTGACGATTTTCCAAGCGGTCGATGATGAACCTGTCGGCGTCTTCAAACACCTTGGGGTCTCGATTTGCGGCCGGGAAACCAAGCAGGATCCAGTCGTACTCCTTCATGGGACATCCCATGTACTCCATGTCCTTATTGACGAGACGAGCCATCGTCACCGGCGCGTAGAAGCGCAGGAGCTCTTCGATAGCAATGGGCATGAGGTTCGGTTCATTGACGAGGCGCGCCAAGTCGTCGGGGCTCTTTGCCAAGTGCCAAAGTGACGCGCCAATTGCCGACCACGTGGTGTCAATCCCGGCAATGAGGATCAAGATCATCGTGCCGAATACGTGCTCAATCGCGAGCTTCTCACCGGCGACTTCCACGTCCAAGAGGTAGCTCGTCAAGTCATCGCGGGGGTTGGCCCGGTGATCTTCAATCTGAATCTCGAAATAATCAATGACGGGCTGGAACTGCTCTATGCGTTGTTCGACTGGTAGGTCGATGGCGTTGACCACGAGGTGCACGAAACTGCGAAAGAGTTCTTCGTCCTCTTCGGGGAACCCGAGCATGCGGCTGATCACGGCGGGTGGGATGTGCTGCGCGTAGTCCATGCCCCCGTTGACGACTTTGTGATCCTTCATCTCGTCGAGCAAGTCAACACATAACGAGCGGACTCGCGGCTCTAACGCGTTGATAGGTCCCGGAGCCAACGCCGGGAGAATGAGGCGCCGAGCAATCTGGTGAAAGGGCGGGTCCGAAGTGATCGGTGGTGCGCCACCGATGGGTGCCGGAATGTCTTCCCCGTCCGGACGGCCGTTGTTGATGATGACGGCGCGACTCGTGAAGTTCTCGGTGTCGTTGGCAATCTTCGACACGCCCTCATGCGTCGCCGGGAACCACGCGCCGCCGTAGCGTTCCGTGTGCGCCACGGGACAACGCTCGCGCAAGTCCTCCCAGATGGGATACGGGTTGTTTACCCACTCGGGATCCGCGTGATCCCAATCTGTCGCGAAGTCTTCAACGGGCGGATTGATGCTCATCGTCACTCCTCAATCGAGATTGCGTGCTCGGGGCAGTTCAACTGGGCCAAACGAGCGAGTTCAATCGTCTCGTCGTTGAGTGTGCCGTCCCCAATGACCACGCCGCTGCCGAGATCGTCAAAAGAGAAAAGATTGGGCGCCATCGTGAAGCATCGTCCGTGGCCCTGGCACAGTTCGGTGTCGATTACTACCTTCACGAGCCCCCTTTCGTGGTACGACTTGTGACCTTACTACCGGGTAATGCCTATACAGCAGGCAGATTGCGCAGGATTTCCCGAACTATCTACTCCGTCTCGATCTCTTCGCGACTGATGCCCAGAAAGTAAAGCACGGCGTCAAGGTAGGGCACCGAGAGAGCCACGTTGGCGTGCTCCTGCACCGCTGGCTTGGCGTTAAAGGCAATGCCCAACCCCGCGAGCGAGAGCATGTCGATGTCGTTGGCACCGTCGCCGACCGCCACCGTCTGTTCCAATGGCACACCGACCTCGCGGGCAAAGCGCTCAAGTGCCCGGGCCTTGCCGGCACGGTCAATGACCTCAGCGCACAGACGCCCGGTCAGTTTGCCATCCACGATCTCCAGACAGTTCGCTTCTAAATAGTGCACGTCGAGTTCGGCCATCAGTGGCCCCAGTACTTCAACGAATCCTCCCGAGACAACGGCCGGCACGTACCCGAGGCGTTGCAGGGTGCGAAGCAGCGTTTTCGCACCCGGCGTGAGTCGGAGTCTGGCCCGCACGTCGTCGAGCGCACTGGCGGGCATTCCTTCTAAGAGCGCGACCCGGCGACGCAGTGACTCGGCGAAGTCAATCTCTCCGTTCATGGCCGCTTCGGTGATCGCCGACACCTCGTCGGCGCAGCCGCACGCGTCGCCGAGCAGATCGATTACCTCGTCTTGGAGCAGCGTCGAGTCGGCGTCCATCACGACCAAGTGCTTGGCCCGTCGGTGCAGACCCGCGCGCTGCACCGCGAGATCAAGTCCGCACAGTTTGGCGACTGCGGTTACTCCTTCGCGCAGCGCGACGTGATCCGAACCCAACACCACCAATTCGTAACAGTCAACCGGATAGCTCGCGAGATGGACAATCCGCTCACACGTTGAGCCACTCGCGGCAATCGCTCGAAAGACTTTCTCCAACTGTTCCGCACTGATGTTGGGAGCGAGCAACGTCACCAACAGGCGTCGCCCTTCGCCCGATTCGACCGGCAGCACGGTCTCCACGGTCGCCGTGATCCCGCGCGCCACGATGTCACGTTGCGCGAGGGCGGCCCTGATTACCTCTGGTCCAATATCACTGCCCACTGTGAGTTCGGCACAGAGCACCAGGGCACCGCGGATCGTGATCTGGGCCACGTCAGTGATGTGGCCTCCCTGACTGGCCAGCCCACCCAACGCTGCGAAGAGTTCCGCGCCCACCCCCACGCGGTCCGGTCCGCTTACGGTGACGAGATACGTCGTTCTTTCCATGTCACGAGCGTACGGCGTCTAGTTAAGACGTTGTGACCTAGGAGGTGAAGAGCACATTAAATCGTGGAGCAGAGAAAACTAGGTGAACTACTTTTCCGCTGCTCCAGACTGCCAGCCACCCTCAACGCTGTAATGTCGCAGTACTTTGGCGGGCACTCCTCCGAGCACCACGTGATCGGGAAACTCACCGCGCACGACTGCGCCCGCAGCCACGGTTGTATTGCGACCCAGGACCGTACCGGGAAGGATCACCACGTTCGCACCGAGCCAACTGCCCGATCCAATGCGCACCGCCGCTTCACTCGGTGACTGCCATCCAATTGGTTCGTCGGGATTCTCGTACGAGTGATTCTCATCGGTGATGTAGACGTAGGGTCCGGTCTGGATTTCGTCACCCAACACGATTGACCAGTGGCCAATGATGTGCGATCCACGTCCGATGATGCACTTCTGGCCAATGGTGACGGTCGGCGTGACCAGCATCTCCTGTTCACCACTGATGCCTGCGGTCAGGCACACGTTGGGACCGATCAAGGTGCCGTCGCCGATTGACAGGTACCGCTCGTTGTACACGACGCCTTGTGGGGCCATCAACGCTGCGCCCTTGCCGAAGTAATGGAATTTACGCGCGTACGGATCGTCGGGCCCGACTGTCGCTACTTCGTTCATGTATCCACGAGTTCGTCGAATGAGCGAACCTAGAAATTGACGAAATCGAAGACGTTGACTCACGCCGACACGCTAGGTCACTGGACACGTAACCATGAATACGTCGTGAAAAGGCTCAACCCGAAAGAGCTGTCTGGTCTTAGTCGAGCGAAATTGGCACGTCGATATCGATCTCGCTCGAGACACCCACCGCGTCGGGCAACAGTTCGTTCGCCATACGTTCGCGAACGCGCCCGTCGATTTCGGCCATCATCTGCGGGTTCTCGCGCAGGAACGTCTTCACGTTCTCACGACCTTGTCCCATCTGCTCGCCCTCGTAGGTGAACCACGCGCCAGCTTTCTTCACGAAGCCCAACTCCACGGCGACGTCGAGCACCGAGCCCTCACGGCTGATGCCCTGTCCGTACATGATGTCGAACTCGGCCTGCTTGAAAGGAGAGGCGCACTTGTTCTTCACGACCTTGACGCGAGTACGGTTTCCGACAATTTCCGTGCCGTCCTTGATGGATTCGATGCGGCGGATGTCGAGTCGGACCGAGGCGTAGAACTTCAACGCGCGGCCACCGGGCGTCACTTCGGGCGAGCCGTAAATCACTCCGATCTTTTCACGCAACTGGTTAATGAAGACCGCCAGGGTGTTCGACTTGGAGAGCCCACCGGTCAACTTGCGCAGGGCCTGGCCCATGAGGCGAGCCTGGAGACCCACGTGGGTGTCACCCATGTCACCTTCGATTTCGGCCCGTGGTGTCAAAGCCGCAACCGAGTCAATGATGACAACGTCGAGCGCACCGGAACGAATCAGCATGTCGGTGATTTCCAGGGCCTGTTCCCCGGTGTCGGGCTGGCTGATGAGAAGGTCGTCGACATTGACACCAATAGCGCGCGCGTAGACCGGGTCCATCGCGTGTTCCGCGTCGATGTAGGCACACGTCCCACCATTGCGTTGTGCTTCGGCGACCACGTGCATGGCCAGCGTCGACTTTCCCGAGGATTCAGGACCGTAGAGCTCGACGATGCGACCTCGCGGCAATCCACCTATGCCGAGCGCCATGTCCAGGGCCAGCGCACCGGTAGGGATTGACTCGATATTCATGTGCAGGTTCTCGCCCATGCGCATTATCGAACCCTTGCCAAACTGCTTTTCAATCTGGCCGAGTGCGGCCTCCAGGGCCTTGGCGCGGTCGTCGTTTGCCATTACTGTCTCCTTGTTCTTCGTCACTCGAGCACACTATGTACCTGCAGTGACATCGGTCGGACTCCACCCACTTTTACGGTACTACGAACAAGTGTTCGTAGCGAGGATTTCCAACCAATATCATTCCGAGACTTCTAGAGGTAATTTACCCGTACTTTCCTAAGAAAATTCGGGATTAATCAGCGAGTGCCTGGTACACCAGTTGCTGGAGTTCACGGCGCAGGGGATACGTCCCCGTCGGCACCAACTGCGTGTAAAAACTCACCGTTAAGTCCTCCGCCGGATCAACCCAGAACAGCGTGGACGCGGCACCTCCCCAGTAGAAGGAACCTTCTGAAATGAGGCTGCGATTCTTGATTGAGTCGGTGACGACCGCAAAACCAAGACCGAACCCGATACCCGCACTGTCTATATTGCGGTAAAAATCAATAGCGAACTCTTCAAGGTCAACGTCGCCGGGCAGATGATTCTGCGTCATCAACTCCAGCGTGCGACTTGAGACCAGGCGCACGCCGTCCAGTTCACCCCCACGCAGCAGCATCGACATGAAACGCTGAAAGTCGTGCGCGGTCGACCACAATCCGCCACCGCCCGATAACAATTTTGGCCTGCGGAGTGCCGCGTTCGCTACCTCGTGCCAGGGATTCACGTCGCCGAGAAAGTGTAAGTAGAGCATCGCGAGACGCTCCTGCTTGTCTTCGGGGCACCAGAAATCTGTGTCGTGCATGCCGAGCGGATCGAAGATTCGTTCCTTCAGAAATTCGTCAAGCGACTGGCCACTCCATATCTCAATGAGACGACCCATCACGTCGGTCGCCACCGAATAGTTGAAACAAGTGCCCGGCTCAAATGCCAACGGGGCACTGCACCAATCATGCACCGCCTCGGTCAAATTAACGTCCCTGGGCTTACCGAATGCGTATCCCATGTTTCGATACATTTGGTCGACGGGGTGGTGATTCTGGATTTCATACGTGAGGCCGCTCGTCTGAGTCAGAAGATGCTGCACTCGTACCGGTCCCTGCGCGAGCACCGTCTCGGGCTCGACGGCAGTGCCCCCGACAAAAACTCGCGGTTCGCGAAGGTTCTCAATCCACTGACCGACATCGTCGTTGAGGTCAAACGCGCCTTCCTCGTAAAGCATCATGGCGGCAATCGAAACAATCGGCTTGGTCATTGAATAGATGCGCCAGATCGTGTCATCGGTCACCTCAAGATTCTCTTCGCGGTTCCGAAAACCCGACTTGCCAACCCACACCAATTCGTCACCGCGTGACACGGTCGCGAGCCAACCGGGCAGGCGGCCGTCCGCGACGTAGGCGTCAAAATGAGTCTGGATGCGTTGGAGCCGGGCCGGGTCGAAACCCATGGACTCAGGATCCACGCGAATCTTCAGTTCCGACATTCCAACCTCCGCTAGATACCTTCGACGTTAAGCGAGAACAGTTCAGCCAAGTGAGTCCAGCGCCCGGCGCAACGCATCGAGCGCACTAATGGCGCTGTAGGAACGCACGCGCGGTCGGTCTCCGGGCAAATGCAACGCAACGTGATCAACTCGCTCACCAATGGCAACTCCTACGAAGACCGTGCCGGCCGGCTGTCCGTCCTGCTCTTCGGGCCCAGCGACGCCGGTGACGCTTAACCCCACGTCTGACCCCAACAGTGTGCGTACGCCCGTCGCCATGGCTTCGGCCGCTATCACGCTCACCACTGGTCCGTGCGGCACGCCCAGCACGTCGAACTTCACGTCCGAGGCGTAGCTCACGACGCCACCGCGAAACCACGTCGACGCGCCAACAACATTGACGAGTCGACTGGCGATGAGTCCGCCGGTGACTGACTCGGCCACGGCCAGCGTCAATTCGCGACGCACAAGGCGACTCGCGACGGCGTCTTCCATGGTCTCGTCGTCCCTGCCAAAGATGATGTCGCCGAATCGGTTGACGATCATCGCGCGGACGCGCATCTCTTCATCATCGAGCAGCACGAGCGCGAGTTCTTCATCGTCGCCCTGGGCCGTCAGGCGTACCTTGATGCCCTCAATGCCCGACGCTAAGAAGGCAATCGTCACGTGGCCCTCTCCCGCCAACGCGTCAAAGCGGTCACTCACTGCCTCGGCCAGCGCCGACTCGCTGGCGCCCCAGGTACGCAGCACGCGGCTCAAGATCACCGAGGTGGTGCCGGTCGCGCGCACCCGTGCGACCAAGTCCGGGAGGATGGCCCGTTCAAACATGTCGCTCATCTCGTAGGGCACGCCGGGCACCGCGTAGACAACCTTTTGTCCCACCGGACAAATAAGTCCGGGCGCCGTGCCGCGCGTCTGCATAATGAGCGTCGCGCCACGCGGCACGTCGGCTTGCANNAATCCGCCGCAGACAATGACCGCGTCACTGCGTGCCAGCGCCGTGCGAAAGGCGAGCACTATCCGTTCGTGATTGTCTCCCACGTGTTGGTGGAAATGCGAGGCAATGCCATTGGCCGCCAGGCGTTCGCCGAGCCACTGCGAATTGGTGTCGGGAATCTGACCCAGCAACAACTCCGTGCCGACGGCCACGATCTCAACGCGCACGGAGCATTGCCTTTCGCCCGTCGACGTAGTACTTCCACCCGGTGTAGAGCGTCATCACCGTGGCAATCCAAATCGCGGTCACGCCCAACCACGTGTGATGTGCGGTGATGGGCAGCACGCAAAAGGCAATCGCCCAGTCCTGGGTGAAGGTCTTCCACTTAGCGAGCCTGCTCGCGGGAATTGATATACCTCGCTTCGCCGCCCTCGCGCGATAGACACTCATCCAAATCTCGCGCAGCGTGATGAGCACCGCGGGGATGATGAAAGTCTTGAGACCATGGGGTCGCGCAATAATGAGCGCGTAGAGCGCGCCCAGCACGATGATCTTGTCGGCGAGTGGATCGAGGAACGCGCCCGAGCGCGTTGTGCCGTGTCGGCGGGCCACGATGCCGTCGAAGTAGTCCGACGCGGCGGCTGACATGCCCACGATCGACGTCCACCACGAGATGCGATCCACCACGATGAGGTACACGAAGACCGGTGCGATCACAATGCGAAATGCCGTCATCATGTTGGCCGGTGTCAACAACGCCGATTCTCCGTAGGTGCGGTCATTAGTGGTCATGCCAACACCGCCTCCAGGTCCGTTCCGTGACTCGCCACGATCATGACGTCTAGCAATGCTCCCACGGCCAGTGAGGGGTCCACCATCACGATGCCGTCAATCTCGGGGCACTCACGAACACTACGTCCAACGCCCGGTGAATCAATCAGCAGTTCTTGGCGCGTGCCCACCAACGCGTCTCGGCGTCGCGCAGTGATTGCGTCCTGGACTTCACTGACTTCACGAAGACGTTCAAGCGCCAGCTCCGGGGCGACCTGATTGTCGAGGCCATTGGCCAAGGTGCCCTCTTCGGATGAGAACGTGAAGAATCCGGCCCAGTCGAGTTGCGCCGCTTCAATGAACGCCAACAGCTCGCGCTGGTCGTCTTCGGTTTCTCCGGGATAGCCCAAGATGAAGGACGAGCGAAACGTGGCGTCGGGGTCGGCCGCGCGAATGACGGCGATCCGCTCTAAGAATCGCTCGCCGCTGCCCCAGCGACGCATGGCTCGAAGCATCCGGCGCGAGGCGTGCTGTAAGGAGAGGTCGAAGTAGGGTACGCCGGTCGCGAGAATCGTCTCGATGAGTCCGCTGGTGAGTCCCGAGGGGTAGAGGTACAACAAGCGCACGCGTTCAATCTCGCTACTGAGCGCCTGGGTCAGTTCAATGAGTGGCTGCGTACCGCCCTCGTCGAGGACTTCGACCGCCTCGCCGCGACCAGCACGGCGACGGTCGTGGCCCCAACTGGCGAGGTCTTGGGCGATCAGGACCAGTTCCTTCACGCCGCCCGCTTGCAACGCTCGGGCTTCGGTGAGTATCTCCCGGGTCGAACGCGAACGCTGGTCACCGCGAAAACTCGGGATCGCACAGAATCCGCAGCGTCGGTCGCAGCCCTCGGCGATCTTGACGTAGGCCCACGGAGTGGACGTCGCGGGGCGCGGGAGGTTCAAGAGATCGAATGCTGGCGTCGACCGTTTGCGCAGCGCGACGGGCGTTGACGCGAGTTCCGTGAAACTCTCCCCGAAGCCCGCGACCAGATCGACCTCAGGTAACGCCGCCGCCAATTCGTCGCCGTAACGCTCGGCCATGCACCCGGTCACCACGAGTCGGGCGCTACCCAGTTTGCGCTCGGCCAACTCGAGGACCGTTTCAATCGACTCCTCGCGGGCCGCTTCGATGAAGGCGCAGGTATTGGCGACCACGAGGTCGGCCTCCTCGGCCGATCCGGCCAGGCGGTAGCCCTGGGAGACCAAGAGTCCCGCCAACTTGTCAGAGTCGACGTGATTCTTGGGGCACCCGAGTGTCTCAATCCAGTACTGCACGTGGCTCTCCTTAAATGCACGGCGGCACCGAGCGCACGGCGCTCGGTGCTGGTGGCGGAGAGGGAGGGATTTGAACCCTCGGGCCCACTTTCGCAGGCCGCATTCTTAGCAGGAATGTGGATTAAACCGGACTCTCCCACCTCTCCAAGCAGAGCCATCTTACTGACTAAAGGTCACGTCGAGAAATCAACTTAAAGGACAGCGAGACCCAGCGTTACACTGACATTCGTCATACAGCAACCTTTCTAACCCGAGGGATAACACATGCGCACCTTTCGACTACTAATGGCCGGACTCTTCACTGCATCCGCGCTCACTGGCGTCACCGTGACGTCGAGCGTCGCCAGTGGTGCCGCCACGTCCTCCTCGCTCGCGTCGTGCAAGACAACGATCAACTCCCAGGAGTACACCAAGGGCAAGTTGACCGTCGCGACCGACAACCCCGTCTACACGCCGTGGTTCGTTGGCAACAAGCCGGCCAATGGCAAGGGCTTCGAGTCGGCGTTGGCTTACGCGGTCGCGAAAACCCTGGGAATCTCTAAGGCAAATGTTGTCTGGACATACGAGCCCTTCGACAACAGCTACACGCCGGGGCCTAAGAAGTTTGACTTTGACATTAACGAGATCTCCTACACCGCTCAACGGGCCAAGGCCGTGACGTTTTCTGAGAGCTACTACGATGTGACCCAATCAATTGTCGCACTAAAGGGCAGTGTCGTCGCCAAGAAGCACACACCGTCGGATCTAAAGACGTATCTCTACGGCGACCAAATTGGTACGACGGGCCTCGCCTACATCTACAACAAGATTCACCCCACGCAACAGACACGTGTGTACTCGACGCTCGACACCGCAGTGGCGGCACTCGAGAGCGGTCAGATCAACGCCATCGTCGTCGATACTCCCGACGGACAATACATGGCGTCCTCAGAAGTGGAGAACTCGAAGAAGAAGCCCGACGGCGTCCAGGTAGGACAGTTCCCGAGTACCGGCGAACACTACGGGCTGCTCTTTAAGAGGGGCAACCCTCTGGTGGGTTGCATCAACGTGGCGCTCAACACGCTGAAGTCGAACGGCACACTGGCGTCACTGACCACCAAGTGGCTGAACATTTACACCAGCGTTCCCACCATTGAGCCGTAACAGTCGTGTCCCTGGGCACCGACGAAGCTTCGTCGTCAACTCCCAACCTCTTTACATCACGACGTAGACGTTTCCTGACGGGTCGGCGCGGATTACTCGCGAGCACGCTCTCGAGCATCATCCTCGTAGCCGCGTTGGTATCGGTATTCTTCTGGGCGCCTGGTTCGGCCAGTGTCCGGTACTTCTTCTTTAACGGCCACGACATGTGGGAATCCTTTGTTGGTCATCCCCAAAACGGTCTGCTCTCGGTGGGACGGGGATTCCTCACGAACATTTGGATGTTCTGTCTCTGCGAAATACTGATCTTGATATTTGGTCTCGGTGTGGCGTGGACTCGCGTGAGCCGCTCTCCGGTGCTGTTGCCCTTTCGGGCACTCGCGACGGCCTACACCGACGTGTTCCGGGGGATACCGCTGTTGTTGGTGGTCTTCATGGTGGGCTTCGGCCTGCCGGCGATGGGACTGGGCTTTCTTTCCAATCAATCGCCGGACGTCTACGGTTGCATGGCGCTCACGATTACCTATACCGCGTACGTGGCCGAGGTCTTTCGCGCGGGCATCTACTCCGTGCCCAATGGCCAGATACTGGCGGCGCGATCCCTCGGGCTCACCCACGGCACCATTATGCGCCGCGTCACGCTGCCCCAGGCGGTGCGCACGGTCATCCCGCCCCTGCTCAACGACTTCATCTCACTGCAGAAAGACACGGCGCTCGTTTCCGTGCTCGGGGCCATTGAAGCCGCACGGGCCGCGCAGATCTACGAGTCAACGACATTTAATGGAAGTGGACTCGTGGTTGCCTCCCTGCTCTTTCTCGCCATCACTATCCCGCTCACTCGTTTCACCGACCGCCTGTTGGATAAGGACCGCGCCCGCCGACTGACAGCCCTCGCATGACCATGTACCCCTCCAATGACGTGGTCCTGGAGCTCACCAACGTGGTGAAGAAATTCGGTGACAACGAGGTGTTGAGTGGCGTCTCGCTGCACCTGCATCGACACGAAGTGGTCTGTCTCATCGGCGCGTCCGGATCGGGCAAGTCCACGCTGCTGCGTTGCGCCAATCTGCTCGAGACTATTGANNTTAGTGCGCCGGCACATCGGCATGGTCTTTCAGTCCTTCAACCTGTTCCCGCACCTCAGCGTGATCGACAACATCTTGCTGGGCCCAGTGCGGGCGCTCAAACGCAAACCGGCCGAGGTGCGCGAAGAGGCACTCGTCTTGCTCGACCGTATTGGACTGAGGAACCGCGCGAACGACTATCCCGATCGTCTGTCGGGCGGCCAGCAACAACGCGTCGCAATCGTGCGCTCGCTCGCCATGCGGCCATCTCTTCTCCTGCTCGACGAAGTGACAAGCGCGCTCGACCCCACCCTGGTGGGCGAGGTGCTTGACCTGCTGCGTGATCTGGCCCACAGCGGTACGACGATGCTCATCGCAACGCACGAAATGAATTTTGCTCGCGACGTCGCTCGACAAGTGGCGTACCTCGATNNTCCTGGTCGCGGTCCCACGTCAAGTGTTCGCGCACCTTTTCGATAGACAACCAAACGAGCACGTCGACTTCGGCGTTGGGAAAGAACTCGCCCTCGCCCGCACTCATGAGGTAGTAGGCCACGATCTTGGGTTTGCCGCGTCGGTGGGTGTAGTTAGTGGAGCCCACGAAGCGTGTGACACTGCACTTGATCCCAATCTCTTCAAAGACCTCGCGCAACGCGCCTTGCTCGAAGGTCTCGCCCTCATCTAACTTGCCCTTGGGAAAGGTCCAGTCGCCGCGGGCTTCGCGATAAATGCAACCAACTTCTACGGCTCCGTTGGCCGCGTGGCGAATGACAATGCCACCGGCCGCGCGGATGAGATCGTCGGGGGCGTCCCGCGGGACAATTAACTCTCCGCTCAAAAGATGCACGTCCTTAACGCTAGAGGATGCGCAACGAAAGCCATGGCATTAACCCTATGCCCTTGGTCACAGATTGTGATTCCGTAGTCTTGTATGGATGTTCGCCACTTCGCTGCCATTGGGGTGGCGACTGATAATTTTCTTAGCCGCAGGAATTGCGGGCGGGATCGCCAACGGCATCGCGGGCGGCGGCACATTCATCACGTTTCCCACGCTGTTAGCCACGGGAATTCCCGCCCTGCAGGCGAACGTATCAACCTCGGTGGGCGTGGTGCCCAGCTACGTCGGCGGCATCCAGGGATTTCGGTTTCAACTCGGCGAGCACCGAGTACTCATTCGCTCCTTGGTGCCCTCGTGCGTCGTCGGTAGTGGACTGGGTTGTGCCCTGTTGCTACTGGGCTCACCGCACACCTTTCGTCTGGTGGTGCCCTGGCTCATCGGCGCGGCGACCATATTGTTTGCGCTCGCCCCCCTCATCACCAAACGTCTCGCCCACATCGATCACACGCACGGCGCACGGCGCTGGGCGTTGTTCGGGGGAATTTTTCTCGCTTCCATCTACGGCGGCTACTTCGGCGCGGGACTGGGCATCTTGCTGCTCGCCGTGCTCGCCGTGTCGTTACCTTTTGAGATCCACGAACTCCAGGGGATTCGCAGCGTGTTCTCAATGATCATCAACGTGATCGCCGCGATCATTTTCGTCATCCGTGGTCACCTGGCCGTCGACGCCGTGTACATGTTGCTGATCGGCACCCTCATCGGCGGATGGCTCGGCACCCGACTAATCAAACGGCTGTCGGCCAACGTCGTGCGCGCGTTAGTCATCATTACCGGCACGGTCACAACCGTGTACCTGGCCCTCGGAAAGTAACGTCGCAAATAGTTGATAATTTCGATAAGATTTGTTGTATGAAGAAACTCTTCTCGTTCCCCAATCCCGTCAACGACGCGGCGGCACGCGCCGTGGCCTTGGGCGTGCTCATTATGTCGCTCGTGGCCCTCTTCACCAACACGGCCTGGCTCCTCGTTCCGCTCACCTACGGCTTCGTGGCGCGCGTCGCCACCGGCCCCACGCTCTCACCGCTCGGACAGTTCGCGGTGCGCGTGAGCGGACCGCGAATTCGCGCGTGGCAAAAATTTGTACCCGGGCCACCAAAACGATTCGCCCAGGCCATGGGCGCAACATTCACCATCGCGGCCACGATTGTCTGGTTGAGCGCAGGATGGTCTGACGCTCGATGGATTCTGCTGCCGCTCATATTGGCCGCATCGCTGGAAGGATTACTTGGCTACTGCCTCGGTTGCACCGTCTTTGGATGGCTGATCCGAGCGGGATGGATTCCCGAAGCCATATGTGCCGAATGCGGCGATCTATCCGCTCGATATGCGGCCGCTGGTTACCCCAAGAACTAAGAATTGTTTAACAGTTGGGTCAGAACGCACATGGTGCAATGGACAATAGGGAAATCCTTCCTAGGCTGGAGTAATGCACCGTCGTTCGTCTCGCTCACTCTGGTCGTTGTTGGCCCTCAGTGCAGCACTCGCAGCCTTCACGTTGCCCGTCACGTCGGCGACGGCAAGCGAGGCTCGAATTGACGTCGCGGGCCACGCACCCATCCCATCGAGCGACGTCGTCGTGGCCACGCCGATCGTCACTTCCTTCGACGTGGCCCTAAGCCAGCCCAATCCGGCGGCACTCACGTCATATATCGCGAGCCTGTCGAACCCCGCGTCGCCCAACTACCACCACTACCTCACGCCAACTGAGTTCGCCGCCGCCTTCGGGGCCAGAGCTTCGACAGTGGCGACAGTGAGTAAGTACCTCGCGAGTTACGGGCTGCACGTCGGCTCGCTCAGCAAGGGTCACATCATCTTGCACGTTCGTGGTCTCACGACGAACGTCGCCCGCGCGTTCAACGCACGGGTCGCGACCGTTCGCCTTCGCGGCGGCGCACTCGCCGCGCAGTTGGTATCCACGGCAACTCTGCCCGCTGACATCGCGCACGACATTGTGGGCGTCGCCGGTCTCTCGTCGGTGGTGGCACCAACCAGTGACGCCGTCACCAGTCACGCCGTCGCGCACGCCGTCACGGAGTCTTCCTGCGCCGGGGCGAATGATGGCGCGAGCGCAACGAGCACCACACCGAATCTCCTGGGCGGCTACACGTTGCAGCAAGAGGCCGAGCTGTACGGACTGAACAGCGCCTACGCGAGCGGTTACAACGGGACTGGACAATCCATCGGAATCTACGAGTTAGGCATCTACGATCCCAGCGACGTCGCGACGTACTACAGCTGTTACGGCATCACGACGGCGCCCACGACCATCAACGTTGACGGGGGGGCCAAGGGCGGCTACAACGACGAAGCAACGATGGACGTGGAGCAGACGGCCGGACTCGCACCCGGTGCCAACATTGAGGTCTACGCCGGTCCCAACTCCGGCAGCGGACCCACCGACATCTACCAACAGATGGCCGACGACGACACGGCAACCATCATCACTACCTCGTGGGGCGACTGCGAAGTAGACCCCGACAATGACCCGTCCGCCGAAGAACCAATTTTTGAGCAAATGGCGGCCCAGGGCCAGACCGTCGTGGCGTCCGCCGGCGACGAAGGATCCTCGGACTGCAACGGCATCACGTCCAACGCCCCGGCCGTCGACGACCCCGCCTCCCAGCCCTACGTCACCGGTGTCGGCGGACTCACGGTGTCAAACATCACGGGTCCCGTCGAATCAGTATGGAACAACGGCACCAATAGCGGCGGCGGGGCGAGTGGCGGCGGCATGTCCCAGCTGTGGTCGCGGCCCTCCTGGCAAATCGGCACTGGCATCACCGCCGCCGACACCATGCGCATGGTGCCCGACCTCACCGTGCTGGGCGACCCCAACACCGGATTCGTGGAGTATTACACCGGTTCGACGTCGGGATCCTGTCACCACACGTGTTCGGGAGGCTGGGACACCATTGGTGGCACGTCGATTAGCTCCCAACTCGTGGGGGCGCTGCTCGCGGTCTCGGCCCAGTCATGCGGCGTGAGCCGATTGGGCTTCGTCAATCCCACGCTCTACGCCATGAATGCGGAGGGCGTGGGCTTCACCGACGTGACCTCAGGCACCAACGACCTCTACGGAGAGGGCGTCTACAGCGCCGGTGCGGGCTACGACATGGCGTCGGGCCTAGGCAGTCCCAACGCCAGTTTCATCTCGGGCATCTGCCCGCCAAAGATCGACGTCGCGAAAGGCTCGTTCACCGCGTCCTCGTCAACGCCGTCGGTCGGCGCGACGCCCGCGACACTCACGTTGACGTTGAACGACACCAACGGCAATCCGCTCGCCAACACGTTGGTGGGCGTGACCGCCGCCGCCGCGAGCGGCAACCTCGTCATTGATGGCGATCCCACGAGTTCAGTCGCCAACGGCAGCGCCACCTATAACGCCACGACGAGTGCGACCGGCACGGCGTCAATCACCGTGAGCACGACCGTGCCCGGATCGGTCACCGTCAAGGTCAACTATCAAGCCCAGTCGCTCTACAGCACGACCCTTAATTTCACCAAGGGAGCATCAAAAACTGCCGTGCTCACACCGGGCGCGCCCACGATCGCGCGACTGACCGCACTCGTGGGCGGATTCACGCTCATCGTGCACGCGCCCTCAAGCAACGGTGGCAGCGCCATCACGGCGTACGAGTATTCCATCAACAATGGCGCGACGTGGGCGTCGTTCTCACGAATCACCAAGGCGTTCACCACCACCAAGTTGGCCAAGGGTCGTCGCTACAGCGTCACCGTACGCGCGCTCAACGGGCACGGCGCGGGCGCCAAATCACCACCCACTTCAGTCGTCACTCGCACATAAAAAGTAAAAACATCGCGACGTGACGGTCCAGCGTCGCCGTAATTCCAACACCTCCGCACCTAGACTTGTATGGAGTGGGGGTCCGAGACGATGTGGGTTCTTACCCAATTGAAGGACACAGGTGAAGCTGCAATCTTTACGGACTATGGCCAACGCGCTGATAGCGGGTACCGTGATCACGGTGCCGCTGGCGATCACTACGCCAACATCTAACACCGCCGGCCAACCGTTGTATCAATTCGTTGACTCGGGCACGGGTGCACTGCCCTGGAACGCGGTCTCGTTCGAAAGTTCGGTTGACAGCGCCACGATGCTCGGCGGCCCGCACGCCGCGAGTGAAAATGGCGAGAGCGCGTTGGCCTTTCGCGCGTCAAACTCCGACGTCGATCTCTACGTACTAAACGCCAACAACACCACCCAGTTCACCGACCTCTCAACCCAAGTCGCCACGCCGCCCGCGGGCAGCGATCCCATCCCGTTCTTCGATCCCACCGGCGCGGTTGATGTGCTCTACGTTTCGACCACCGGACACCTCATCTTGATTTCGACCAACTACAACGTCACCTCTCGCAGCGACGTAACCGCGCGCGACGTCACCACGTCCAACTTCACCAGCACCGATCTCACCACGTCGAGTGGGGTCAGCGCCGCGAACGGACTGGCGAGCATCCAGGTGAACGATCAATCCGGACTGCTCGTCGTGCGCTCGGCGGCCAATGACGTGGAAGCCATCACGCTACGGTGGGCGCTCAACCAATCAGTGCCTACGATTGTTGGCCAGGCCGTCAATGTCTCAAACGTCACCGGCACGGGCACCGCCGGCAGCGACCCCGTCGCACTCAACACGCCGGGCCTCGCCTTCGTGAGCATTTCGACAGGTGGAGCGCTCGACCTCTTTACCAATTCGGGTGCCTCAGCCAACTCGTGGGCCGTAGAGAATCTGTCGAGCGCGACGTTGACGCCCCAGCTAACGGGGCCAATCTCCACCCAGAGTACGGATTCTGCCGTCTATCTGGCCGCGCTCAATGCCAGCGGCGACGTCGAGCTCTTCACAACTCCACTCGCCACGCTGAGTGCCAATGTCGCCAAAGCGCGGGCCACGACACCCAACCCCTCGGGTTGGACGGCGTCCAACGTCACGAACGCCACGGCGAACGCCCCGCCGCTCAGTGGGGAGATCTTCCTTGACGCCACTGACACCTCAATCGTCATCGCGGGCCAGGCACAGAACTGGGGCGACCTCTTTGTGCTCTCAAGTTCCTTCGCGGCTCCCGGCTGGGTCGCGACCAACGTCTCGGTCACGGCGACCAACGCCGCGCGCACTGTCGGCACCGTGGTGACCGGCCTCTACGTGGGCGGGAATCTAGAGCTCTACGCCGCGGGCATCAACTCACCACCGCCCCAAGGCGTGGGCGTCTACGCCATCCCGTCGAAGGACTGGAGCGCGGCGATCACCAGCGGGTGGCCCATCATCAGTGAAACCGGAGGGCTCGGCACGCAGAGCGCCCCGTGGGTTGGGTACACCGGAGGGGCCGCGGTCGCGACATCGCCGGACTACTTGATGGGCCAAGCCATTTACAACTCGCACAAACGAGTGACATGGCTCTCCTTCTGGACCGTCAGCGGTCCGCTCGCGGGCCAACCGCAAACCACGACCAACTACTACAACCACGGCTTTGCCGCCGGCGCGTGGGTCGCCACGCAGATCGACCAGTACCGAACACTTGGCGTGGGACTCACACCGGACTGGGTGATCTTCGACCCCGAGGGCTACCCCAATAACAGCTCTAACCTCGTCGCTCCGACCGGCGCCTCCAACGCCACCCTCGCGCTCTACGCGACGTATTGGACGGCGATACTCCAAGGTTGGACACAGGGCATCGCGTCCATCGACCCGTCGCTTAATGCCGGCCTCTACGCCAACCAGTCGGAGTATCGCAACTACAACCTCGCCGCCCAACCGCTGCCCGTCTTTGAGGCGGTGGCCTTCAGTGGCGGCGGACCCACGGCAATTACTGGAGCCAGCGGCAGCAACATCCGCGGTTACATTGGCTTCAGCGCGGTTTGTAATCCCCCGTCGACGTTGGCGACAGAGATGTCGACACTGGTGAACCCCCCGTGGTCCGGTCAGTTCAACACCCTGCAGTTCAACTCCAATTCGTACTGTCCACCGGCGCCGACTTAGGCTCTGATCATGAGCGACGACAACGAATCAACTGAATCGCACGAGACGACCGATACCGGCGGCGCGCAAGATTCCGGAGCCAAGGCCCAAGACCTGCGCGACCGCTTCAAGCAATTTGCCCAGCCCTTCGTTGACTCACTCGACGGCAGGCTGCGTGACCAAATTGACAAGCGCGTGGACCACCGCGTCGACGAAACGATGTCGGCGCGACTTTCGGTGATTGAGCGCGCCATTGCCGACCTCGACCGGTCCGTCAAAGAGCTTCGGGAGCGGCTCGATACTTAAGACTTTTCAGTGGCCTTCGGGTCGCTCACGGCACGTCGCTCGCGGTCACGAAGAATGGCCCAACGGACCGTCACGACCGAGAGCACCAGGATCGCCAACACAAAGATCGAAAAGACCGCGATGAACACGCTGTCAGGCTAGTGGTGTCACAGGCCCCGGCAATAGTGTCTACATGACCCTGTTGCTGCCTTCCTCTCCACTCAATGTGGTGGACGCGTTGCGAGGTGACCGCACCGCGCGGCCGCTCGCCGATATGACGAGCGCCTCGGGCCTGCGGGCCCAACTAGAAGACGGAATTTACGAAATAATTGGCAAGTCCAATCCGGCTTCGCCACTCATCGTGCGCGCATCGTCACTGCGCCAGCCCGGAGCAACCACTGACCTGTCCTTCTTGGCGATCGGTCGGATTCGCGGCGTGCTCATCAACCAACTGCTCCGCCTGCACTGCGTTGGCGAGCACGTGGATCACGCCTTCGAAGAAGCCGTCGACGCATGGCGCGCGGAGGCTGGCGCCAACGAACTACTTAACCGGCTCGAACAGATGGACGACGACGAGCGAGCCCGCCTCGCTACCGACGTCACGGCCCACTCGGTGACCTTGCTTCGCTCTCTGGGCCCACTGCCCAGTCGGTGGATGCCGCGCAGCACGGTGCGCGCCACGCAGCGCCTGGCCGCCGGAAACGTAGTGCTGCGCGACGTCATTGACCTCATGATGGGCATGAACAACGCGCACTCGGCGTGCGTCGTGCTCTTAGACGTGACCACGTCACCGCTCGATGAAGCGGCAGAACGCACCATGCGCTATCACGCGCTTGTCGAAACGTTGCGCACGTCTATCGTGCCGCTGCGCACCTCGGCGTTCTCCACCGCGACCGGTGAGCTGTGGAGCACCGGGGTCGACCACGAACTGCTGACGCGCAGTTACGATGAGGTCCTTGACGTTATCGATCAATTATGGAAGAGCCAATGACCACACTGTTGCACCGTCGTCACACCGCAGAACAACTGAACGAACTTATCGAGAGTGCACCAAAAAGTCTCGTTGCGCTGAACGACGATCACCGTCGCTCCCTCTCCGCGCGCTTTCGTGGCGTCGCGAGCAACGAACACCGGCGGGTCGACGCATGGTCAGTGGAACGAGCCGGTCAGCCCTCGACACCATTCCGCTGGGGTCCCAACACCGCGCGACGCACCATTGGCAACGCGGCACTCCGACGGGTCGCTTTCAGACCAGAACTCTTGATTTGCGACGCGGTGCACTTTGAAATCGACGATCTTTTATTGCGCGCGGTGTCGGGCAGCGCGCGGGCGGGGTCTCTGGGCCACTGGCTGTCGTGCCTGAACCATCCTGCGTTGGCACTAGTGAGTGCAGAAGCAATGAACTGGGCCACGCAGTTAATGGAAGCGGCCCAAGGTCTTTCCTACCCGTGGTTGATACCGGCGAGCGACGCGTACTACGACGTGGCCACGGCGCGCACGACGTTGCGCGGTCGGCGCGACCTCGTTGTTGAACGCGACGCGTCGCGTGTCATCATCCGACTGCGCGCCGGCGCTCCGGGTAAGAGCGCCGGACCCGGACTTCGCTCGGATATGACGATTGATGCGCTCGCGAACGCCGACGGCATCGCACCGGCTCGATTCATTGGTCTCTGGCCCGAAGCGGGTGTTCTCTTGAGCGTTGACGGCACCATGAGCGATCTGCGTGCCGGCGCCCGGGATTTGGTTCGCACTGCCGTCGTCCAACGACGCACACGACTCGCAATTGCCGCCTAAAGATTGGGCTTGAGGTCGGGGCTAGTAGCGTGGTAGGGCCATGCCACTACGTTCTTCCCTTAGAAATATCGCAATTATTGCCCACGTCGACCACGGAAAGACCACCCTGGTTGACG
Source organism: Acidimicrobiaceae bacterium (assembly GCA_003152555.1). GTDB lineage: Bacteria > Actinomycetota > Acidimicrobiia > Acidimicrobiales > RAAP-2 > RAAP-2. The sequence continues at coordinate 32,434 of PMAL01000149.1, forward strand.
CGATGCTGCGCCAAACCGGCTCTTTCACCGCCCACGAGGAGCTCACCGACCGCGTCATGGACTCCGGCGACCTGGAGCGCGAAAAGGGCATCACCATCCTGGCGAAGAACACCGCCGTCAAGTGGCACGACCTCACGATCAACATCATCGACACCCCGGGACACGCCGACTTTGGCGGCGAAGTGGAGCGCGGACTGGCCATGGTTGACGCCGTGGTGCTGCTGGTGGACGCCGCCGAGGGACCGCTGCCCCAGACGCGGTTCGTCCTGCGCAAGACGCTCGAGGCCCGCTTGCCGGTCGTACTAGTCATCAACAAGGTTGACCGTCCCGACGCGCGCGTCGCCGAAGTCGTGACCGAGGTGGAGAACCTATTTCTCGACCTCGACGCCGACGTTGAGCAGATCTCCTTTCCCATCCTCTATGCGAGCGCCCGCCAGGGCTGGGCGTCCAAGACACCTGAGGACGTGACCGGTGACCTCACCGCGCTCTTCCAGACAATCGCCGACTACGTGCCGGCCCCCGAATACGAGGAGGGTCACGGTCTCCAGGCTCTCGTCTGCAACCTCGACGCGTCACCCTACCTGGGCCGCCTCGCGCTCTGTCGCGTAATCAACGGCACGCTAGAACGCGGACAACGCGTTGCCTGGTGTCGCATCGACGGCACGGTCGAGCACGCCAAGATCACCGAGCTCTTCATCACCGAGGCGCTCGAGCGCATTCCCGCCCAGAGTGCCGGACCGGGCGACATCGTGGCCGTGGCCGGATTTGAGGACATCTTCATTGGCGAGACCCTCGCCGACCCAGATAATCCAATTGCCCTCGAACCCCTGCACGTCGACGAGCCCAGCCTCTCGATGACCATTGGCATCAACACCTCCCCGCTCGCCGGCACCGAAGGCAAGTTACTTACCGCGCGTATGGTCAAGGACCGCCTCGACCGTGAGCTCGTGGGCAACGTCTCGCTACGCGTGCTCAACACCGAGCGCCCCGACGCCTGGGAAGTCCAGGGCCGCGGAGAACTGCAGTTGGCCATCCTGATCGAGACGATGCGTCGCGAGGGCTTTGAACTCACGGTGGGTAAGCCCCAAGTCGTGACCAAGATCATCGACGGCCACGTATACGAGCCATTGGAGCACGTGACCATTGACGTGCACGAGGAGTTCGTGGGCAACGTCACGACCCTGCTCGCGACCCGCAAGGGCACGATGCTCGACATGGTCAACCACGGCACTGGATGGGTGCGCTTGGAGTGGCGCATCCCGGCGCGAGGCCTCGTGGGTATCCGCACCGAATTCATGACCGAGACGCGCGGTGGCGGAATGATGCACTCGAACTTCGACGGCTACGCGCCCTGGTTTGGCGACATCCGCCTGCGCCAGAACGGCGTGCTGGTTGCCGACCGGCGCGGATACACCACGGGTAACGCGCTCATTGACCTAGAACAACGCGGCGTGTTGTTCGTCGGGCCCGGCGTTGAGGTGTTCGAGGGCATGATCGTGGGCGAGAACTCACGATCCGAAGAGATGAACGTGAACCCCACCAAGGAAAAGAAACTCACGAACATGCGCGCGTCNNGCCGACGACGAGGCCGCCGAAGTGACGCCGAAGTCAGTGCGCCTTCGCAAAGTGGTACTCGAGCAGTCGTCGAGGGCTCGCGGTCGCAAACGGGTTTGACCCACTCCAAGTAGTGTTCATCCCGGAGGGATGACAGAGCGGCCGAATGTACCGGTCTTGAAAACCGGCGTGGGCTTGCCCACCGTGGGTTCAAATCCCACTCCCTCCGCCAAAATCAGGTATGACCCATTCACNNAGCGCCTCTGCGTCGACGAAAACAAGCACGTACCTGCTCTACGCCGGCCACGGTGTCGGAGTGGTAGCGACGCAGAGTCCGGCGACCGGTTGCGGAAGCGTCTTTGTCACCACTGACTTCCAACGTTGGCGTAACGTCACGCCGCCATTGACGAGTCCCCAGTCAGCTGCGAAAGGCCAGTGTGATGATCTGTGGAACGACGCCGCGTTCGTCTCGCCCACTGACGGATGGTTGATGGCAACCGACGAAGCGAACGTCACTACGATCTTGATGCACACCCTCAACGCAGGAGGCACCTGGATCACCGAGCCCGGTGGGGACACGGGGAGCGCCGGCGGATGGGAGACGATCAGTTTCACCAACGCCTCGCTCGGTTGGCGTCAACAGTTCGGCATTGGATCGAACGGCGACTACTCACTGCAGCGCACGGTCGACGCGGGCACCACGTGGTCGACTCGCTCCCCCGATCCCCATGGTTCATGCGAAACTGCGAACGATGTCTTCTCTTCTCCCAACGTGGGCTTCGCCTCGGTGGCGTGGGCGCCGGCCAACAATCCCACCAATCTTTGGCGAACCGAGAATGGCGGCACGAGTTGGTCCACCATGACCCTTCCCCCTCCGCCCTCACTCGCGTCCAACGCACTCGGTTTTTACGGCCAACCCGTGTTCTCGGGATCAGATGGCATCGTGCCGGTTGATTACCCAACGAAAGGCCACCAAGATATCTACTTTTACGAGACACGCGACCGCGGACTGACGTGGACACTCGACACCAGCCCCAATCTCCCGGTGGTAGTGCATGCCGCCATGACCATCAACCGCCGCGTCGCCACCTCGCAGACGTGCAACGTCGGCGGCGCTGTGGAGACGGGTTATCCGGCCATTGTTGATCTCGCGAATCCCACTACCTGGTGGATTCTTCAACCGGGAACCCGGGGCTCGACAGAAGCATCCATTATCTCCGCGAGCGGTCAGAAAGTGACTTCCCGCGAGATACGCGACCTGCCCGCCACCAACAACCAGCCCGTCCTCGCGGCCCTCAATTCCAACGACGCACTGATTACTATCCCGGTGCCCTACGGCTATCGCACGACGTACCAAACGTCGAACGGCGGCGTGACGTGGAAGAAGATTGTCTTTGGCGGTGCCTCACCACGCAACTAGGTGGANNGCCGCTGCGCTCTTGGGACTGCTCTTCGTCGCGATTTCAATGAATCTTCAACAGATTTTGAAATTTCCAAAGTTGCCGGGTCGAGCCGCCGGAACACCGGGGATATCGTTGGGCGCTCTCGTGGTCTCAAGTTTCGCGCTGGCCCCGGGTCAGAGTCACAACGTCCTCGACATTGAGATCGTCGCGACCGCGACAGTTGTTGTCGTTCAATCGGCGTGGGTCACGTTGCACAAGTACGTGGCGAGCGATCCCCTCTCGTGGACGTTGGGACCCCTCATCATGCTCCTGCTGGCGAGTCTGGCCTTCATTGCCGGAGGGTTCAGCCTCATCTTTGGCGGAGGCGGCGCACTCTACTGGGTCCTCGCCGCAACGCTGCTGTCGTTTCTCGTCGCGTCAATCGATGCGTGGTTCCTGTTGGTCGAGATTTTGCGCTGACCAGCCTCGAATTGTGGAATCAGTAAGTCTCGGACATCATGGCGTGTGATTCAAAGAACGAACGGACCTTTACTGGCTCGACATCGAGATTCTCACTGAGACAGCGGGCCCGCTCCAAAGGCGCTCGCCACTTGGACATGAGTCCCGTCACCGAATGCGTCAACCAGTCAATGGCCGCGCTCGGCGCCTCCGACGACGCGCTGAACGCGAAGTCGCGGTCGAGCAGCAGGCGCTGCGCACTGAGGTAGACAATTGCCTCGATCTGGTCGTGGATATTTCCCAAGACGCCCTGCGCTTCAGCGAGCGTGGTCGCCAAGATCGTTGCCCGTTCGCCCAAGTACGTGCTCGCCACCTCGGCGCCGTAGCGACCGCGCTTGGCCATTTTGCGAATCTCGTGCAGTTCCAAACTCGTAGGGGAGCCTCCATAGAGTTCGACAGTTTTAAATATCGACGACAGCGTGTCAATAAGTACAGGATGCAGTACTTCACTCGCGGGCTTAGAAGCGCTCGCGCGCAACGGTGGATTGTCCACGGCGCTACGAAGGTCTCGCACCATACGCCGATAGCGCTTTGAATTGATCATCGCTTGAACTCGTTCAGTCTTTTCGGCTCGTTGCGCATCTACTGACTCCAGTACCGTTGCGTCCAGCACGTGAGAGGGGCCGTCACTGAGCGAACTGAGCAATTCGTGCAGTACGTCAAGGTCGCGTTCGCGACCCAACACGCCGCCCGCCCATTTGAGATCCGAGCTCATCTGCTTCATGGGCTTGGTGCGAATTGCGGGCGCGACAATCTCGAGCTCCGAGCGCAGTCGCCGGGCCCGTACACGAAGTTGGTGCACCGCTTCGGGGTCGTGTCCGTCGCGGGCGCGCGGGCTGTACTTCACGAGGCCCTCGACTTCTTGAGCCAGGATAAGGCGGACAACCTCTTCAGTTGTCGGTGACGGGTTGTCCGCCTGCTGACCGAACCGGGCCTTGGCCATCGCTAGCTCGTCCGTACTCGCGAGCGGATGTCGTCAATCCACTTCGACGCGGCCTTACGGGCTTCGGCGATATCGGCCCGTCGATCAACGGCGCCCTCTCCGGTAACGGGATAGGAACCCAGGAACTTGACGCGCGCCAGGTGAGCCTGCAAGTCCGCGAGGCAGTCGGCCACCACGTCGTCGGCGACGTGGCCCTCAAATTCAATGACGAAGCAGTAGTCGCCGAGACCACGTTTCGTTGGACGGCTCTCCAACTTGGTGAGGTTGATGTCGCGCGCAGCGAATCGTCCCAGGATGCCGTAGAGCGATCCCGGTCGGTCAGCGTCTTGAAAGCAGACGATCGTCGTGCGATCGTGCCCGGTCGCCGGGCTTACCGTGTCGCGTCCCACGACCACGAAGCGGGTCTCGTTACCGGGGTGATCTTCAATATCGCTCGCTAATGCCACTAGACCGTGCAACCGGCCCGCGGTCAGGCTCGCGACCGCCGCCCACGGCTCGTTCGACTGGGCGACCTCGTGCGCCGCCTGGGACGTGGAAGTCGTCTCTTCACTGGTGGCTTCGAGGGTGTTGAGGTAGGCCCGGCACTGGGCCAGCGCGTGCACGTAGCTCCAGACCTTTTTGACCTGTTCGAGCGCGACGCCGGGTCGGGCGAGCAGGTGCAGACGGATGGGAATGACGATTTCGCGTTCAATGAGCAAGTCGTGGTCAAAGACCAAGCCGTCGATGGTCGCCGACACCGTGCCTTCAATCGCGTTTTCCAAGGGAACCAGCCCCAGTTCAAGCGACCCGTCAGCCACACCGGCAAGGATGTCGGCGATTGAACGACAGGCAACGGGCGACAGGCCATCAAGCGTCGAGACGGCCTCGTGGCCGAAGGAGCCTTCCGGCCCTAAGTAACCAACGCGCGGGTTTTCCATTCATCGATTCTACAACGCACCCAAGAAACCCCAAAAGGAGCGCACTTTGGGCCAGGATGGCGACGTCTACGATAGTAAGGGGCTAAACGAGAGGCGGGGCCATGGGTCACCAGATGTATAAATACGACGCCGCGCTGACCGACGCCGTATTTGACTACTGCCGTGAGCGCCTGGCCATGGATCCGGTGCCGCTCGACTACGGCAGTTTGGCCGCCATTCCCGAGCACGCCCTCGACGGCCTCATCGGCGCAGATGGCAACGACCCCGGAAAGATTCTCAACTTCTTCGAGGAGCAGTTGGCGACATCCGTGGTCTCCATTGACTCGCCGGGCTTCTTGGCCTTCATCCCCAACGCTCCCACGAAGAACTCCCTGCTCTTTGACATGGTCGTTGCCTGCTCGGGACTCAACGGCACAAGCTGGCTCGAGTCGGCTGGCGTCGTCGCCGCCGAAAACCAGGCACTCGCCTTCCTCGCCAACCTGGCGGGCATGCCCGACGGATCCGGGGGCGCATTCGTGTCGGGCGGATCCATGGGCAACCTCTCCAGTCTCACCGTAGGCCGTGACGTCGGACGGGCTCGTCGCCCCCTCATAGCCCCCCATGAACTTCGCTTCGCAATCTCGTCCGACGCGCACTCGAGCATTGGCAAGGCCCTGCACGTGCTCGGCGTCGGCGCGTTGCTCGTTGAGCCCGATGATCACCGTCTCACCCGCGCCACGTTGGAAACGGCGCTCGCCAACGATCCGCGTCCCGAGTCAGTGATCGGCATCGTCGCGACGTCGGGCACCACCAACGCCGGCATCGTCGACGACCTCGAAGGGCTCGGCAGCTACGCCAACGAGCACGAGATCTGGTTCCACGTCGACGGCGCCTACGGCGGCGCCGCCTTGTTTTCACCCACCCACCGCCGCCTGCTCAAGGGCATCCGTCACGCCGACAGCTTCGTGGTCGACCCCCACAAGTGGCTGCTGGCGCCGCTCGACTGCGCCGCGCTCATCTATCGCAACCCGACGGTCGCGCGAAAGATCCTGGCCCAACAGGCCAGTTACCTCGACATCTTGCACACGGATGATGACGAGCTCTACGAGTGGAACCCGTCGGACTTCGCCATCCACCTGTCGCGTCGCGCTCGAGGCCTGCCCTTCTGGTTCTCGTTGGTCACCAACGGCACGGTCGCCTACGAGACGGCCATCCAGTCGGCGATCGACCTCGCCCAGCGCACCGTGAGGCTGATTGAGTCAATGGACCACGTCGAAATGGTCCGACCCTCGAGCCTCTCGATCGTGCTGTTCCGTCGAAAGGGCTGGAACGCAGAACGGTACAACGAGTGGAGCCAGCAGTTACTGCGCGATCAGATTGCCTTCGTCACGCCCACCAAGTGGGAGGGCGAAACCGTGGCGCGCTTGGCGTTCCTGCATCCCGATACGCCCGACGAGATGGTCCATCAGATTCTTGATTCAATGCGCGACTAACGGTCCTTCAGTAAAGGATCAGCGGGCGTGCGATTCTTTTCGCCGCGCTCCGCGCGTCGGCGCCACGCGATGCCGCCGAGCGCCTCTAAGACAATGCGATTTGCGAGGTAGGCCGTGATCTCGGCGTGGTCGTAGGGCGGAGAGACTTCGACGACGTCAAGCCCGGCGACAGGACTCTCCATGCCAATGCGCCGCACCGCGTCGAGCAGCTGACGACTCGTCAGTCCGCCCGGTTCCGGAGTGCCCGTGCCCGGCGCCGAGCCGGGATCGACCACGTCGACGTCAACCGACAAAAACACCGCGTCACAGTCGGTCATGGCGAGGCCAATCGCCTCGTCGAGCACGTCGTCGAGTCCGCGCTGTAGCACCTCGCTCATTTCGAACGAACGCATACCCTGTTCGGCCATCCAGTCCAACGTCTCGGGTTCGGGCCAGTACCCGCGCAGGCCAATCTGCAGAAAACGGTCGCCCCGGCAGGCGCCCGACTCAATTAGTCGGCGCATGGGCGTGCCGTGTCCGTAGAGCGAGCCCATCTGCGTATTGCCGGTATCAGCGTGGGCGTCAAAGTGGATGACCGAGACCCGTCCCCAACCCACGTGACGGGCCACGCCGGTCACGTCAGGCAGGGCAATCGTGTGGTCACCGCCCAGGATGACTGGAATGACCCCGAGGCTCGCCACCTGGGTGATGCGCGCTTCGAGTGCGCGAAGTGACTTCTCGGTCTCTCCCGAGGGCATCTCCACGTCACCGAGATCGACCACCGAGAGTTCGAACAGTGGATCGAGACCAAGGGCCAGACTCGGCCGTTTACCGTCGTGGGGCAGGTAGTCCGTGAAACGTATGGCTTGGGGGCCAAATCGGCATCCCGGGCGATGCGACGTGCCGCCGTCAAAGGGCGCGCCAATGATTGCGGCTCCCGTCCCCGGCCATTCAGCGGGCCAGTCGGGATCGGCGGCGGGCACGCCGAGGAAGGTGGCGTCGGGACCGTAGAGATTTCCTATTCGCATGACGCTCCTCGCGTGCCGCTAACTTTCTCGTCTCCCACCCTACGCTGACGGTATCGCCAAAATTCGCTCCGTCTCAGCATCACGAGTTATCAACGCACCGGCGTCCGCGATCTTTGCCCTGCTGGCCAATCCACGTCGCCACAGCGAGTTTGACGGTTCGTCAACGGTGGTGAAAGTGAAGCAAGCTCCGGAGCGACTCTTCAAAGGGGCCACGTTTTCCATGGACATGAAGATTGGTGTCCCCTATTTCGTCAAAAACACCGTCAGTGATTTTGAAGAGAACAAGGTCATTGCGTGGCACCACTTCGCGCAGTTTGTGTGGCGCTACGACTTAGAAGAAGTGTCGGGCGGCACGAAGGTCACTGAATCGTTCAACTACGACCGGCCGTGGGCCTTCGCCATCACCTGGCTCGGCTGGCCGGAGAAGAACCGTCGAGCGATGGTGGCGACGCTCGAGCGCATTAGCCAGATTGTGACGCCGGCGGGTTGAGCGTGACCACGCCACCAGTATTGAGCAACTCCACCCACGTCTGACCCGGGGTCATTCCAATCACCTGACCGGACGCAGTTTGATACGTCAATGGATCGGCCTTTGATGAGCCCCGTGACCACGTGCCGGTCACCTCGCGGCCGTCAGTGAAGACGTCGGCCGCGCCCGTGCCTTGCAAGTTGGCGTAGGAAGTGAAGGCGCCAACCCCGTTCACGTAGTCCACGTACATGACAATCACGTTCTTGGGCGACTCAAGGACCCCGGTGCCGGTCACGTCGGGCTTGCCAAACAGGGTCCGATCCCACGACGACGTCGCGGTGTCCCACGTCCAGGTCACGGAGTAGATGCTCGGGAAATGGACGATGAAGGTGTTGATCTTGCGACCCGTCGCCTTCTGCGCCGCTGGTCGGTAGGTAAAGAGCGGCTTGGGCGGCGTCGGAGTGCCGCCAAACGCGAAGAGTGCCGGGGCCACGCCAAAAAGGTTGTGGGGGGAGAGCAGGCTGAGGTCACGGAACATCGCGGTGCCCGCGCTCGACTCGTCAACGAGTTTGAGACCGGGGACCGTTCCGATGCTGGCAATCGCGTAGGGCGCGCCGCCGGAGTAGGCGAAGATGCCTCCGATTGGCCAGACCACTTGGGTATCGGTGGGACGCACCGAGCGCACAGGGCCAACTTTGATCGGCGCGCGCGAATTGAAGATCGCAGCCAGACGCGTGATACCACCGTTCACAATCTCTTCGTACACCGCATCCGCGTCCTCGACGCCCCATTGGGGCAGCGCCTCAGGTGTGTTCTCGATCTTTACCGTCAGTGCCGAACGCTTGAGCCCAGCACCCGTGGGATCAGGCAGCCCGGTCAACGGCGCGATGGGAATCGGAATCGTCGTGGTCGTCGTGCCTGTCGTCGCGACCGTATTCGCCGAGTTGTTGCGGCGAATCGTGATCAACGTCACCACGCCCGCCACGATGAGCACTGCCACGCCGATGATGAGGAGAGATTTGCGCATTGGTCAAACTTACTTAAGCGCTGCGTTCGTTCGAGGGAGCGCCGCCCATTAACTCCCTATAAATGACGGTGTGCGGCAACTGCGTTTCGGGGCTCAGGTGCTCGGATCCAGCAATTGCCAGCCATCCAGTCGCCAGGTAGAAACCGAGCGCCGTGTCGCGAGCATTGGCCCACACCTGCTCGGCCCCCAGATTTCGCAGTTGATCAAGCGCGGTCTCGACTACCACCGTGCCGTAGCCGCGACCTTGCACGTCGTAGTCAATGGCCATGTAGCGCAGTTGGAATGAGACGAAATCGGGGTTGATCGGCGCCCCCGATGGGAACCACGAGGCGCTCGCGACCACGCGTCCGTCGAGCAACCCGGCGAAGTGCAACGAGGTCGCTTCGTCGTCACGCGGATCCTGGACCGAACGTTCGGGATGGTCGGCGCGCAGTACACGCCGGCGCAAGTCAAAGAGCTCGTCGGCGCGCACGCGACGGACTTCAAACGTCTCCGTTGCCTCTTCAGACAAGACGCTTCACCATGGTGGCGAGTTGAATTGAGGGGTCACGCGCCATATTCATGACGTCGCCGGTCGCTTCAAAACCCACGCTCTCGTAGAAGGACCTCGCGCGGCTCATTGGACCGGCCACGTGTAGGTACAACTTGTCCACGCCCTGATCACGGGCCCACTGCTCGACAACGGCGACCAGTTGGTCAGCCACGCCCGATCCGCGCGCGCTGGGCGAGACGTACATGCCGTAGAGCCAGCGCGTACCCGGATGCGATTCGTTCGTCCCGCCCGACGCGACGCCGACGACTCGTCCGTCTAGTTCGGCGAGGTAGTAATTCCACTGTCGGGCGAGGGCCTTCCAGTGTCGTTCCGCCCACGTGCGCGCCTCCTCGTACGTTGAGCCGTACGCCTCGGGTGAATCGAGCAGCGCTTCGAGGCGAATCGCGCGCAACAGTGCCGAGTCATCGACACTGCAGTGACGTATGGTCGCGGCGCTACTTGTCAAGATTCATTCGCGACGCGGCGTTTTGTTCCGACCAGCTGCCCGTGGTGAAGTGTTCGCGCACATTGTCGTGATCGATCTCCGGACGATTCTGCGACATCTTGGCCTTTCCCTGAATGGAGGTGACTTCAATTTCGAGGCCCACGATGGCCGTCAGTTGGTGACCAATGTACTCAGCCGGTGAATCCTCTACGCGCCACGGCGGCGTGTTGCCCGATTCGAAGTGGTCCGTCAGTTCATGCACCTGTTGTGACGTCCACTCGAGATCGTCGTGGAGGTGCAAGACTCCTCGCAGTTCACACGCCACGTAGTTCCAGGTCGGCACCACGCCCGGGCTCTCTGACCGGCTGGGATATAAGTTCGGCGACACGTACGCGCTCGCGACCAAAAATAGTCCCAGTACTTCGGTGCCCTCACTCACGGCCTTCCACCACGGGTTGGCCCGCGCGACGTGGAACCTCACCGTGCGGCGATCCTCGCTCGGCATGACGGGCACGAAGACGCTCGCGAGTCCACTGTCGGTAGTAATGACGAGCATCCCGGCGCCAGCGTCGAGCACGATCTGCCACGCGGCGTCCTCTTCAACTTTGAACATGGGGGGGACGTACATCCATCTATTGTTTCACGGCGCGCAGCGCGAAGGAGACCTCTAGGTCGGCACGTGTCGCGGCAAACGGGCCGAATAAATCGAATAGCCGTCGATTTGTCGTCCGACAAACGTCGCGATGACGACCGCCACGATCATCGGAATCGCGAGCGCGAATCCACTGTGCGTCAATTCCAAGACCAGCACCAACCCTACCAATGGCGCCTGCATCACCGCACCGACCATTGCCACCGCGCCAATGAGCGCAAAGGCACCAATAGGTGTGCCGTGCCAGACGTGCGTCCACGCGACACCTAAGAATCCTCCGAGTACCGCGCCCGTGCTGAGGAAAGGCGTAAAGACGCCGCCCGCCGCGCCGCTGCCTAGGGTCAGCGCCGTGACGAGTGGCTTAAGCGCAGAGAGGGCAAAGAGCAGGCCCACGCTACCAACGCCAAGGAAGGCCTCATGCGCCATGTCCTTGCCGTTACCGAATAACTGCGGGTACCAGATGCCCAGCGCGCCGACCACGAGAAAGGCGGGCGGCATCACCCAGAAGATTGAGATGCCTGACGCTCGATGATCCGAGACCCAACCAATGAGGCGCACGTAGAGCACTGAGAGCAGTCCGATGATGAGGCCCGCGGGCAGTGACCAAACCATGATTGAACCGCTGAAGTGATAGCTCGGAATATCGGCGTACGTCGCACCATTGGGCAAGTAGACCCAGGCCACCATGGTCGCAATCGCCGAACAGGCGAGGGCCGGCACGACGGTGGGCAGTGCGAATGATCCGCAGAGCACCTCGGCGGTGAAGATTGCTCCCCCGAGTGGCACGTTGTATACCGCGGCCAGACCGGCCCCGCCCCCGCACGCCACCAGGAGTCGGCGCTGGGCCGGAGAAAGTTTCATCCAGCGTGCCAACACACTGCCCGAGGCGCCACCCATCAACTTGGGCGCCGCCTCGCGTCCCGCCGACGCGCCCATTCCAATGACGACTTCGGACGTGACGGACGTCAAGAAACTGCGACGCATCGATAGTTGCCCGTCGCCATTCCAAATTGACTCGTCGATCTCGGCCTTCTCATGCTTCAGGTACCGGCGGATCAGGTACCAGGCCACGGCGCCGATCAGTCCCGCAATCACCAACGTCGTCACGCGGTGCAGGCCCGACGTCCTCGCGACCGCGGCCGCATAACTGCCCGAGTGGTAGTTAAAGGCCAGTCGTTCGGCCGACGAAAGAATCCACATCAACAGGTCGCCGAACAGGCCAGTCGCGATTCCCGTGAGCACAATCGCCACCCAGAACGCGGGTGTCAGAGCCGCGTCACCGTCATGGGTGACGTTGGGTTGCTCCATGGCGCCACGACCCGATGCAATTCGCTTCTTGATGAATGGCGCGGGAACTCGCTGACGCTCGCTCTCACCGCTTCGCTTGCGCACCTTTGACCTCTCTGGGTAGCAGTACCCAAATCGTACTCGGGGCCCTCTTCGCGCTTGGCGCTGAATTACGACTTGCCCACTACACGATGTAAGGGATGATTGCCTTCACGTGTTCGCGGTACTGCGGATACTCGTCAGGGAATTGCTCGGTCATCAACTTCTCTTCCAGCATCATCTTGGGAACGAACGCGACAATCGCGATCGCAAGAATCGCGAAACCGTAGACCTCGTCGTACGCCACCGCACTGGCCAGACCCATAAGGAGAAGACCCGAGTAGATCGGATGGCGGACCAAGTGATAGGGACCTCGCTGGATCAACTCGTGATCCTCTTTGACCGTGACCACGCCACTCCAGTTGGCACCGATGGTGACGCGAGCCCACACGGCGAACGCGGCGCCGAGAATGACGACGGCCAACGCCCCCGCACTCCACGTCGACGAAGGAGACCAGATCTTGTTGTGCAGTGATGAATTTGATAACGGACGGGCGAGCACCAGTACGGCTACGACAACGATCACCGCGATGCGACCCATGCCTCCGGAAGATCTGACCGTTCGCTTGGTGCGAAAGGCGAGGATAAGCCACAAAGCGCCGACGACGTACCAGGTCACCCGAATGGCATCGTCCGCGAACTGCTGCACGTTCTCATTCTGACAGGGGCTACGAAATTGACATGAATCCGACGCAATACGGCCGATTACTCGAAAATTCGATACTTAGTCTTCCTCGTCAACGGGCGGAGGTTCCGTGCAGCCGGGACGATGCGGCGTACCGTCGAGCTGCACGCCGCAGTCGGCGCAGAACAGATGCAGCCAGCACGAAGGGTCGCCACCCATTTCATCGCGCGACACCGACTCGCTTTCGCGGACGATCTTCTTTGCTTTCACGTCCTCGTTCATATCCTCACCCTAGCCAGGGCTACGCGAAAATATCCTTTGAGAAATCCACTACGGATCAACCAGCGCGGACCGATTGAGGTCTCGCACGTTGGTGATCCCGGTGAGTCCGAGCGTCACGCGAATCTCCTCGCGAATGATTCGCAGAACATGGTCAACGCCCTTTTCCCCCCGTGCGGCCACGGCATACGCCCACGGTCGACCAACGAGGCAGGCCCGCGCGCCCAACGAGAGGGCCTTGACAACATCAAGACCACTTCGTATGCCGCCGTCCATTAAAACTTCAATCCGTCCGTCGATGGCGTCGACGATGGCGGGCAGGGCGCGAATCGTCGAGGGCACGTCATCTAATTGACGTCCACCGTGATTGGACACGATGATGGCGTCAACCCCGCGGGCGGCCGCTTCACGAGCGTCGTCCGCGTCAAGAATTCCCTTGAGCGCAATCTTGCCATCCCAGTGCGAACGCAACCATTCGAGGTCGTCCCACGTCACGCTGGGATCGAACTGCCCGTCGACCCAGCGTTGGAAGTCTTGGGGAACCTTGGCGTCCGGCAACGCGCGCTCTAAGTTGCCGAACGTGAGGGGCCGGCCACCAAGGGCCACATCGCGCGCCCACGAAGGATGGCGAGCGAAATCCAACTTCTGTTTCATTATGCCAATCGCAGAAATTCCTCCGCCCAGACCATTGCGACCATCGCGATACCGACGTCCAATCACGGGCAGGTCAACGGTGAGTATGAGCGTGGTGCAACCCACGGCTTTGACGCGAGAAATCAAGTCTTCCGCGTACGAGCGATCCTTCATCACGTACAGCTGAAACCAGAAGGGCCGCTGAACGGCCTGGGCGACCTCTTCAATGGCGCAGATAGAAAGAGTGGATTCACAGAACACAATCCCCGCCCGTTCGGCCGCGCGGGCCACTTGCACTTCCGCACGACGGGCCAACATGCCGCCAAAACCAACGGGTGCGAGCAACACGGGCATTGACAGTTCTTGACCCATCACCGTGGTTGACAACGACATCTCCGACACGTCACGTAATACGCGTTGGCGCAAGCGAATGTCGCGCAAATCATCACGGTTGGCCGACAAGGTGTATTCACCAAAGGAGCCGCCGTCGACGTAATCAAAGAGTTGGCGAGGCAGACGCTTGCGCGCCAGCTCGCGATAGTCGCCAACGGAAGCGGGCGCAAGATTTAGCGAATGGTCCTTATGTGGCGTTGGCATCCTGTTCATTATTGTCGAAGGCCGGCACGCTGATTTCGATCGCCAGCGGGCGTGCGCGTGGCCCTAGGGTCGCCGCCCCGTAAGGTCAAGAAGCTTGAGTTGCGTCGGGGCGTCGTCGTTGAGGTCTTGGCTGGGCCCCAGGCCAAAGATGCCGATCTGACCAATGACCTCTTTCAACGGCAACAACCTCCCGTACACGTGGGTGACCAGCACGTCGGGTAACTCTTCACTCGCGCCAATCGCACGAGCCAAATCCCACGCGTGCAGCGTGAGGTCCATAATGCGAAAGTCGAAGAGCTGGTGGACCGGAACGTCACCCATCGGGTGATGCACAATGAATTCGCGGTCTCGAGCGTTAGCGAAAGCGCTGGCCTGTTCGCTCAGAGCCCGGCGACATTGCGCGAAGACGTCGGGTGGAACGGCGATCTTGAACAGGTCCGTCGCTTCCTGTTTTGACGCTCCGCCAATGAGTATCACCGTCATGTCCGACGCCCTCGCCACGTGCCAGATCAGATCAGCGACCGACCAACTCTCGCACGGCGTGGGCAGCGCCGATTCATCATCGGTAACGAGATCCAAGACGGACAGAAAGTTCGACGTGCTGAGCGCCAGCATTTCGTTCGGGTCCACGAGCAAAAACTACCCCGTACGAGAGCTTGATACAGGGCCGCGAAAAGCCACCTTCTGCCAGACTGGAGCGATGGCGAGCATCTGGGCAATGACACCGCGAGAGAGTATCGAAGCGGCGAGTCAGCAGCTGGGCGAGAAGAACGTCGTGGACTCGTGCGTGAGCATCATCAACGAACGTGAAATGGATTCCGAGTTCGGTTTCGTTCTCGCAGGTCCGCATTCGCAGGCCATTTTGATGGGAAGGGAAGGTGGCGTGAGCGGGCGCTGGCCGCGCACGTGGGCCCTTCGTGCCTTCCTCTACGCGTGGGACAGCTGCGCCGAGCCTGCGGTACTGGTTTGTCTTTCCGATGACTCGTGGCGCGTACGCGAAATGGCCGCCAAAGTCGTGGCCCGTCGCCATCTTGGCGACGCGCTGGACCAAATTGCGGCATTGCAAAACGATGAAGTGCCGCGAGTTCGCGCGGCGGCGCAGCGAGCCCTCAAGACGTTGGTTGAGGGCGACGACTGACGTCAACGTGATAACCGAAGGAGCGGCTCAGTCGTCAGGAATTTGCGTCGTAATGCAGAACGGGTGACCTGCGGGATCGAGCAGCACACGCCAAAGCTCAGGTGAAGGCTGCGTCGTTGCCTTCGTGGCCCCGACCTTGATTGCCGCAGCTTCGGCGACGTCAAGATCCTTTACGGACATCTCGAGATGTAGCTGTTTGGGTACGAGTGCATCTGGCCAGTCGGCGACACGATGCTCCGCGACACGCTGGGTGGTTAGGTAAATGCCCGCACCCTTGAGGGCAATGAAGTCGTCAGTCTCGAACACCACTTCCAGGTCGAGCAACGCGCGATAGAACGTCGCGAGTTCCAGGGGGTCAGAACAGTCAAGTGAGACGCCCGCGAGGCGTGCGATGGGGGCCATGCCACGAACCCTACTGCGAGGCGCGACTCAACTTGACGCCAGCGCGTCTAAGCCAGCGCCTGGGCTAAGTCCGCGATGAGATCATCGACGTCTTCAATGCCCACGCTCAGTCGTACGAGATTCTCGGGCGGCTCGAGCGTCGAGCCCGCGGCGGACAAATGCGTCATGACGGCCGGCAGTTCAATGAGACTCTCCACACCGCCCAATGACTCGGCCAAAATGAACGTCGATGTCGATTCACACGTCTTGCGAGCGGACGCCGCTCCGCCCTTCAGAGTAAAGCTGACCATGCCGCCGAAATCACTCATCTGCTCTACTGCGACGTCGTGCCCCCGGTGCGCTTCCAGGCCCGGGTAGTAGACCTTTTCCACGGCGGCGTGACTTGACAAATATGCCGCAATGGCCGACGCATTGGAGCAGTGACGATCCATGCGCACACCCAGGGTCTTGAGGCCGCGAAGCAACAAGTAGCAGTCCAACGGACCCGGCACCGCGCCGATCGCGTATTGATGGAACCGCAACGTCGCGGCCAACTCATCGTTGTTCGTCGCGACGAACCCTCCGAGCACGTCCGAGTGTCCGCCCACGTACTTGGTGGTCGAGTGCACGACGACGTCTGCGCCCAGCGTTAATGGCCGCTGCAAATACGGCGTCGCGAACGTATTGTCAACAACGAGCAAGGCGCCGTGATTGTGAGCCACCTCACTGAGCGCCGAAATCGAGACCACCTTTAAGAGCGGGTTGCTCGGCGTCTCCAGCCAGATCATCTTGGTCGAGTCGCCAATAGCCGAACGCACGGCGTCGAGGTCTTCGAGATCGACGGTCGATATCGTCAAGCCCCAATTACCGAAGATTCTGGTGAGCAATCGGTACGTGCCGCCGTAGGCGTCGTCACCGAGAATGACGTGGTCACCCGGAGAGAGTGAACGCAGCAGCGCGTCCTCTCCGGCGAGACCGGAAGAAAACGCCACGCCGAACTGAGCCTCCTCAAGTCCCGCCAGACACGATTCCAGCGCCGCCCTCGTCGGATTATCCCCGCGCGCGTAGTCACTGAATCGCGGCACACCCACCCCGTCTTGGGCGTACGTCGAGGTGAGATAGACCGGTGGATTGACCGCCCCGGTGATTGAGTCGGGCTCCGAACCAACGTGGATTGCTCGGGTATTAAACCCGCTCACTTCAAACTCCTCTGTTCTAAGAACCCCAGCAGGTCGCTGCGGGTGAGCACGCCCACCGGATGACCTCCGTCCAGTACCAGCACGCTGGCTGACGTACCGAGTCGCTTAATGAGCTCACTGACACTCATGCCCACGCCCACCATCGGCATCGGCGGATCGGCGATTTCTTTGACGCGCAGGTCCAACACCGAGGCGTCACGGGTGGTCACCTCTAAGAGTCCCAGCTCGCTGAGAGAACCCGACACTTCCTTGGCCGCAAGCGGCAACTCGTCGGTCACGGTGACCAGGAGTTGAGAGACGTCGTTGCCGCGCATGAGGGAGATGGCGTCGCGCACCAACGTCTCTTCGGTAACGAGCACCAGGTCGGCCATGGCGTCCGGCTTTCGATTGACCTTGGCTTCGAGCACGTCGCCGGCGTCCATTTCGTTGTGGGGACGTAAGAAACCGAAGTCGCTCATCCACGTGTCATTAAAGATCTTGGACAGGTACCCGCGCCCAGAGTCGGGAATGAGCACCACCACGACAGCGTCTTCGGGTAGGGATTCACCGGCTTTCAGTGCGGCCGCGACCGCCGTGCCGCCCGAACCGCCTATCAGGATTCCCTCACGTTGGGTCACCGCGCGCGCCATCGCGAAGGCGTCGGCGTCGCTCACCGCGATGACTTCGTCCACGAGCGACGGGTCGTAGTTCGCGGGCCAGAAGTCCTCACCCACTCCCTCGGTCAGGTACGGTCGCCCCGCGCCACCCGAGTACACCGAGCCCGCGGGGTCCGCCGCGATAATTTTGATGATCGGGTTTTGTTCCTTTAGGTAACGACCGACCCCCGAGATGGTGCCGCCGGTGCCCGCTCCCGCCACGAAGTGCGTCACGTGACCCTTGGTCTGAGCCCAGATCTCGGGACCCGTCGTCTCGTAGTGGGCTCGCGGATTATGCGGGTTCGAATATTGATCGGGCCTAAAGGAGTTGGGTGTCTCCTTGGTCAGTCGCTCAGCGGTCGAGTAGTACGAATCGGGATGCTCGGGCGCCACTGCCGTTGGACAGACGACAACTTCGGCGCCGTAGGCGCGCAGCAAGTCAATCTTTTCCGGTGCCATCTTGTCGCTCATCACGAAGATGCACTTGTAGCCCCGCTGGGCCGCCACGATGGCCAGACCGACGCCAGTGTTGCCACTCGTTGGTTCAATGATGGTCGATCCGGGTCCGAGCAGACCGTCACGCTCGGCCGCCGTGACCATGGTGAGCGCCGGGCGGTCCTTCGAACTACCGCCGGGATTGGTCGTTTCGAGTTTGGCAATGAGGTCACACTTGAGACCGGCGCCAATTCTGGCCAGGCGAACCATTGGCGTATTGCCAATGAGTTCAAGAGGGCTCTCCGCGACATCCATATCGGTGTGCTTCATGGGGATCGTTTCTACTAGCGCTTTTGGCGTCGACGCGATACAGGACTTCTCAATTCATTCTAAAGGTCCGTCTACGGGCCCTTGAAGAGGGTGGATCCTAGGAAAAATCCTTGTACGTGCCCGCCGCCGTAACGTTCGCGAGCGAGCCTCTTCTTGGTTCACGCCTCGGCGTTTGAAAGATCAAGTCGGTAGAGGACGTGACGGCGTTGATCCCAGTCAGGCAGCGTTGGGTGATCAAAATCACCCTTCTCATCGTGGACGAAACCCAACTTTTCCATCACTCTGCGTGAACGGACGTTTCGAACGGTCGTGATGCTGACCAACTCTCCGCCGGGGGGCTGCACATTGTCCTTCGCCCACGCCAACACCGCGAGTGCACCTTCGGTGGCGTATCCCCGACCCCAGGCGTCAAAGCACAGCCGCCAGCCAATTTCAATGGCCGGCCCGAATGGCGCCTCCCAAGTCGGGACCGAGAGTCCAATGAAGCCAATGAAGTCCCTGGTGGCCCGAACTTCCACGGCCCAGAAGCCAAATCCCCGCTCCCAACCGGCGATCGCACGATCAACGAATGCGTCGGAGTCCTCTCTGGTGATGAGACCGGGGAAATGCTCCGTGACCCGAGGGTCGCCGTTGAGCTCGGCAAAGGGTTCGCGATCTTCCTCGTGCCACTCTCGAAGTTTCAGGCGCTCGGTTTCGATGACGGGAACGGTGTGCACCGTACGATTATGCCCGCTCGCTGCATGACGACTCAGACTTTGCTCAACGGCACACCGGAATAGTTGGTCTCACGACGCAGCGACCTCGTCTTACTGAGCGCAATCACCATCCATAGCAGCCCAGCCACGACTTCAATCGCGGCAAACTGGTCGACGTATTGATCGAAGCGTGGCCCCTCCAGAGCGCGCACTAACGCTTCACCGACAAACAACAACCCCACTGCGACCACCAGAATTGGCGAGAGTTGCCGCCTCCACCAGGCGCCGAGAGCACCGAACGTCGTGCCACTGAAGATCGCGAGCGCAAAGTACTTGACGCCACTGAGCGCTGCCAGATGCAGATCGGTAAACCAGCCGTACGGACCGAAGGGCACCACGAAGCTATTGACAAAGTAGAAACCCAGCAGACCAAAAAACGTCGCTTCGAGTCCACAGAGCGCACCAAATCCAAGTCGCCGCTTGCCAGCGTACGCCCCGCCCAAAAACCCGAGCAAGAGCCACGGTGACGCGGCCTCGCCGAGCACGCCCAAAAGTCCGCCACCGTTTCCTTTGAGCAACGATGCCAACGCGCCGACAACGAGGGCGCAAATACCCACCACAAGCACCCGTTGGGTCTGCTCGTGACTGGCCATCGACCCAGACTAATGACGTGGCGCAACGCGCGTCCAACAATTGCCAAACTCTGAAGGTCCCCGATCAGTGATTATTCGACGATCTCGACGGGCACACGCGAATCGGTGTTACTCCACCACAAACAAAGCGAATCCGTCGTAGCCCTTACAGCCAACCGTTTGGACTGCGGTGCCCGACACGCGCTGATCGCCCTTGACCGTGTCGAGGAATTTACGAATGCCGATGACGCGCTCGTCAGCATTGTGCGGATCAATGACAGCACCTTCACGAACGACGTTGTCAGCTACGATCACGGTGCCCGGTCGAGAAAGCTTCAAGGTCAGCGAAAAATACTCGGCGTAACCCTCTTTGTCGGCATCGATGAAGACAAAATCAAATGGCTCGACGCGCTCGTCGATCATTGAATGAAGCGACGCAGCGGCGGGGCCGGTGCGAATTTCGACCAATGGACCGAGTCCCGCTCGATCGATGTTGATTCGCGCGACGTCCGCGTGGTGCGGCTCTAGTTCGAGGGTTACAAGTTTTCCGTCATCGCCCAGCGCCCGGGCGAGCCAGATCGTGCTGTACCCGCCGAGCGTGCCAATCTCTAGTATCCGACGGGCCCCTTGAATTGTGGCCAGCAGTTCGAGCAGCTTGCCTTGATTGGGCGCCACGTTGATCTGCGGCAGACCGCCTGCGGTGCTATCGGCCAGTGCCGCATCGAGGGAAGGGTCCGACGGCGCAAGAATTGAAACCAAGTAGTTGTCGACATTCGTCCAGAGTTCATTGTCCATGTTCGAAGTCTGTCAGAAACCCAGCGCCAACTCACCTACCGGCCGGCGTTAGACCTCTTCATGTGGATGATCGAACACCATGAATCGACCGAATTAATTGCTGATTCGGATGCTCTGTGCCGCCTCGACGACGCCGCCCGTATTAGTCGCCAAGACCAGGAGGTAACCCCATTGATGACGTCGAGGACTGAAGGCTATTTTGCCTGAATAAACGCCAACCTTCGCATTGGCCCCGATGCTGGTGGCGGGCCCGCTGTAGTGGTGCGCGCCCTTGGTCAGCGCGGTGCCCGGCGTCAGTTTTGAATCATTGACTTGCATTATGGCGAGGTACTGGGCCGAGGATAACGCGAGCGCCTTAACCACGATGCGCGAACCAACCTGACTATTCGCTCCCGGTGAGATGGTGTTTATGATAGGAGACGTTACGGAGACGACGTACCACGCGCCATCACTTTTCCTCAAATGGATGTAGGACCCAAACGTCCGGGCGCTGGCCACCACGCCGACGACGTCGCCACTCGCGAGATATTGATCCTTTCGTTCAAAACCCATCAGCACTCCAAAGGCCCTGGCGGCCGCCATCGACGTTGTGTAGGAACTCGTTCGAAAAGGAAATATTGCGTTCGCTGGCCTCAACGATGCCGCTCCCGCTTGACTACTTAATGCCAATGCCAGAGGCGGGATCAGAAGGAACACCGCGAATCTGCGCCACATACTAAGAGTTAACTACATGGGTTGCGCCGGTCCATTTAGCGTCGTCACGCAGCGGCGGCTGAACATAGTGTGAATTCTTAGGTTCAATCACTTCTCACACGAAGGAGTCCGCGTGGCTGACATTAATGAGTGACTCTCCGGTGACTGCGGTGATGTTCTTTGTTGACGAGCCCGAGGCGGTGGCATTGTGGTGGGCCCCCAACCTCGGCGACGGCGCTGACGTCATCGCCGAGGGTGATTTCTACTACTTCGAAGCGGGCGCCATCGAGTTCGGTTTTCATCCGAACGAAGACGGGCGCAACCCCGCTGGCGCGAGTCCCGTGCTGTATCTATCGGTCCCGGACCTCGAGCAGAAACGTCTCGCGCTGCTGGAGCGAGGTTGCGTGATGCACCGCGGACCGCTCCGTGTAAATGCGGATCGCCAAATCTGTCAGATGATCGATCCGTTTGACAACACGTTCGGACTCGAAGGTCCGTGAGTGCCGGCGACCTCAACTCCCGGTTGAATTATTTCGAGCCCGACCCGCTCCACATTGGCTCGTCCGAACCGAGCGCGTGTGCCGGAATCGTCCAGTGCAGCGGCGCGCCATCGACTTCGAGTGGAGGCGCCAATCGCCGGGCGTCTCCCCAGGAGGTGTGCTCGATTGGGCCAGTCGCTTCGGGAACATCGATCGTGCTTTCTAAGGACTTGGCGCCGCCGTCAGCAGTCGTGATGAGAAGTTCCGCCACGCGTGCCAACGACGTCCGCCAGTGGCTTCCTACGCCTTCGGTCGCTCGCAGCGAGAGACCGGTGATCGCCGACGCCGCCATCAAGTAGCCCGTCGCGTGATCGAGTGCCTGCACGGGAAGGGGGACTGGCTTGTCGGCGCGCGCGGCGACCCGTCCCGCGTCAGCGATGCCTGAGCTCATTTGCACGAGACTGTCGAACCCGCGACGATTCCGCCACGGCCCCGTCCACCCGTACGCGTCGAGGCTGACGTCAACGAGCCCGGGGCGTACGGTGTCGCGAATGTCACTGCCGAGTCCCAAACGGTCGAGGGCGTCGGCCCGGTATCCGTGGACGAGCACGTCAGTCGTAGACAGCAATTCCAAGAATCGTTCGAGACCGTCGGGACTGCGTAGGTCCAGACGCGCGCACCGTTTTCCTAATCCGACCTCCGGAATTACCGCCGGCTCGTCCCAGTCGGGTGAATCAATCCTGAGTACCTCGGCACCCCAGCCCGCCAGCAACCTCGTCGCCACGGGACCGGCCAACACCCGAGTCAAATCGAGGACCCGGACGCGCTCGAGTGGGCGATCGTGACTAGCGATTGTCGTCGCGCGCTCATCTGCCTTGGTTGAACGTTCGACCGACACCAAGGGCTCTCTGGCGACGAGTTGACCTTGCGGGTGTTCACGCCACTGCGCCACGGTGCGCATGGCGGCGGCGGCACCCCCTTCACTCACCACCGCAATTTCTAGATCCTGCGCCGACCACGCGACGGCTGCCTGCGACACCGCCTCGTGGTCGCCAGACACACCGAGCACCTCAAGAATGACGGCGCGGTGATGGGGTGCGTTGGCGTGCAGCTTGATCCACCCGTCACTACAGAGATAGTCCCCCGACACGCTGTCCCACGGCGCCGGCATTTTCCAGCCCTGCGGTCGAATTGAATGCCCAAACCACGCGGAGGCGAGGTCCCTGTTGACACGCACCGGGCGAAGCGAATCGCCATTGATCGCCGCCAGCGCCGACAGTGCGCAACCGGCAACTCCGATGGAGGCTTGCGCCAAATCACTGACCGCAAAGACCGACGGCAGCGAACCTCCAGCACTCAGTTCTACCGCGGGAGTAGGCGACGCAATGCCTAGGGCCCTAAGGAACGTCGTCAGAAGGGTACGAGTCGAGTCCGTCATAACGTCGTCCATTATTTCATTTGAACGTTGCCCCACGACGGAGCCCTACGAGTGCCAGCTACAACTGACGCCCACGCGTGGTGATGGTTGTTTTCAACGCGCTGGTCAGTCGCCCGTTTCTCCGTCGATCACCTCGCGAAGCAAGTCGGCGTGGCCACAGTGACGCGCGTACTCCTCAATCATGTGCACCGCGATGAATCGAAGATTGATTGGCTTGTCGGTATTTACGCCGAGCGTTTCGAGGCTCCTGCCAGCGGTCAGCGCGTTAGATTGAGCCACGCACTCGAGAAATTTCTCGCCCACCGCCTCGCCGGGACTTCCAGATGGTTTATTGAAGTCATCGCCGACCATCTCTGGGTCGTAGGCGTACGTCACGGGCACGCCCGCGAAGACGTGGCCGAACCACCACACCTCGACGTCGGACATATGACGAAGCAGTCCCAGCAAGGAGAGGTTTGATGGCGGGACCGAGCGTCGGGCCAATTGCTCGTCGTCGAGGCCCGAACATTTGAGCAGGAGGGTGGCTCGGTAGTAGTCCAGCATCCCCCAAAGGGACTCAGCTTCATCGGCGGTTCTTGAATGTTCAATTCGTTCGGGTCGCTCTATTGGCGTCATTGTCATCACAGTACTCGCGACACGACTTTGACTTTCACGACTAGACGCGGCGGACACGACGTCCAGCTTTTAACCTGTGGCACTTGAAGTCAAGGCGCCGTTGATTGCTCTTGGTACCGACCATGCCGTAGATTCTCGCTATGTCAATCACCCCCGACAACAAAGACTGGACCTGGGTATTGGATCGGCCCTGTGACGAATGCGGATTCGACAGTGGCGACTACTCGCGAGAGGACGTGTCGTCGAACATTCGCGCGAACCTGGTTGAGTGGCACCACCAACTCACGCGTGATGACGTGAAGGTCCGACCGAACGCGACGCAATGGTCAGTGCTCGAATACACCTGTCACGTCCGCGACGTGTACCGGATCTTCTGCGAACGAATCACGTTGATGCGTCACGGAGACAATCCCACGTTCGCCAATTCGGATCAAGACCAAACAGCCATTGATGACAGCTACGCGTCACAGGACCCAGCCGTCGTCGCCTCCGAGCTCTCAATCGCCGCCGAGACGCTCGCGCAGTTGCTCGACGCGGTACAGGACAATGAATGGGCGCGCCGTGGAACGCGTTCTAACAGCAGTCAGTTCACGATTGAGAGCATCAGCATCTACATGATGCATGACTCGATCCACCACCTCTGGGACGTCACGTCGGCATAGGCACACAGCCTTTGGCGCGGAGGTCATCGCCGCCGTCAGCGTACGGAGATGGCGTTGCTCAGCGTCGAGCGATGACGTCCACGTGAACCACGATGAACAGCCCGTCATCGTTGGCGGCCCACGTCAAGAACGCCTCAGCGATGTCGGTCAACTCTTGTTGTGTCGTCAGCTTGTATTCGAGACTTTGATGAGCGAACTCGCTCATTCGAACGCGGTCCGCCCACAGCTGCCCCCACCACAACCGTTCGTCGGGACGGTGAAACGTCCACGTTGATGACGACACGTCCATGGACTCAAATCCGGCCTGACGAATCCACGTCGGTAATACGCGTCCGGCATTGGCGTTGGCGTTGTTCTTCTTCGTGAGCTGCTGGTAGATCTGCATCCACCTGTCCAGGCGTGGGTCCTCTGGGGCCCACGTAAATGCGCCGTAGTCGCTGTCGCGAACAGCGAGCAGGCCTCCAACCCGCAGTACCCGGCGCATCTCTTCAAGGGCCGCGACCGGATTGTGCAGGTGTTGGAGAACCTGGTGGGCGTAGACCACGTCGAAACGCGAATCAGCGAATTTCAGATCGTACGCACTGCCCACGTCGAAGACGACGTTCGTCTCGACACTGGAGTTCTGGTTCTGGCGAGCCGTCGCAATGACGTCGGGCGAAAGATCAATCCCCACGGTTCGACCGGGCGCCACGCGTTGCGCGAGGTCCAACGTGATGGTGCCCGGTCCGCAACCAACGTCCAAGAGGTCTTGACCGGGCGTGAGATAACCCAGGAGAAATCCGGCCGAATTCTCTGCGGTGCGCCACTGGTGACTGCGCAGCACTGACTCGTGATGCCCGTGAGAATATCGTCCGGCGTTGTTCAACACGCCACCAGGCTAACGAGGGCCGCAACGGCGTTGACGTCCTACTCCGGTATCTGCGTGCTCAGACAAAAGGGATGACCGGCGGGATCGAACAGAACCACGTATCGCTCCGGCGCCGGTTGAAAGTCGGACCGCACGGCGCCGAGGCGCACCGCGTCGACCACAGCTTCTTCTAAGTTGTCGACCGCCAAATCCAAGTGCATCTGTTTTGGCGCGTCGCTGCCGGGCCAGGTTGGGGGTTGGTAGTCGTCAATTTTCACCGCGGCAAACCACACTTGCTCCGTCTTGACCGCAACAAAATGGTCGCTCGTGAACGCCACCTCTCCACCAAGAAGTTTGGCCCAAAACGCGGCCAACGTCGTTGGATCGGCACAGTCGAGCGCCACCGATCCCAGTCGAATATTTCTCATTTCCACGAAGTTAGTCCGTCACCGACGACAATGGCATCACCAAGCGATATTTCGACTCAGGTTGTCGTCAAAAAATTAGTGGCGACGGTGTGCCCGAACGTCACCTACAACTCGGGGTTCTCAAAATTTCGAGAATACATTTCTTGCGAGACCGAGATGTCGTACCACGAGTAAAACTCCTCCCGACCTCGACGCTGAGCGAGCTGGTGCTCGGGATGCTGGGCCCACGCTTGATGGCTCTCGATATCTCTAAAGCGCACCACCGTCACCCTCTCGCCGTCCGGAGAGATATAAAACTTCTGATCAATGAAACCGTCAATCTGTTCGACCAGACAGCTCATCTGCGTGGCGACGACATCATAAGCATCCTCGATGCCGGGTCGCAGGCGGCTTCGGAATACCGTCACCATGGTCACCTCTTAATCCTGCCACAGCAGTTGGCAGTTGCCTTGAGTGGCCGGAATCTGAACGGCCTCGTACCATACGGGCACCGTGGCACTCTTGTTGCGAACATGCGAGGGTGCCGGACAGACTGTGACGGTGACCGAGGTGGCGCTGCGACCAATCGACGACCAAGACCGTTCGGTGCTTGACAAGTTCTGGCAGCTCTATAAGCACGACCTGTCGGAGTTTCGAAACTCTCATCCCGACAAGAGTGGGCTCTTTGGCGATGAGCGATTGCTCACGTTCTTCGGCGACGCGGATCGAGTCGCCTATCTCATGTATGGTGCCGAGCGCCCGGTTGGCTTCGCGTTCGTCAGGGGACTCGACGCACCGGCACGAGTCGTGGCTGAGTTTTTTGTCGTTCGCAGCGTGCGCCGGACCGGTATCGGGCTAAAAGCCGCGCAGCAGTTACTGCAACTTCATCCGGGCCAATGGGAAATTCCCTTCCAGGAGGAAAATCCAGGAGCGGCCCGATTCTGGCGCGCCGTGGCGGCGAGCGTGACGAGCGGTAACTTTCATGAAGAACGTCGACAGGACCCCGAACGCTCGTTCATTCCGCCCGACGTCTGGATTACCCTCACCGTTTGACGACCTCAATCAACCGCAATCGGACATCACGATAGGGCGCCCGTCGACGTCACTGAAGCTCGACACGTGCGCGACTGCTTGGTAAATTCAGGCAATGGAACCGCGCATTTCCTTCGTCACGCTCGCGGTAGAGGACCTTGAGCGCACGCGAGAACTTTCGCGCAGTCCAATCTCCCTGAAAAGTTGACCGGCGTGGATGGACATCGTGGGGCCACCCAGTATGTACGCCCCGTTGGGCGATTGATGGCCCGGCAACCAATCACCGCTCGTGTATCTCACATTTGGCTCGATGGCCAATGGGTCCAAGGCTGGTCAGGACCTTTTTCGAACTGTGCACTCGACAATCCAAGATCTCGACACCGGGATTTTGGCGACCACCGGTTCCAAAACGAAGCTCGACACTTTGGACACTGCCGACAACGTGCACATCGAGTCGTGGATCGCTCAGGAAGATATATTCCCCTTCGCTTCGATGGTGATCTGCCACGGAGGCTCGGGCACCACTTTTGGCGCGCTCGCCGCAGGCGTTCCGCTCATTTTCCTACCGACGTTCGCCGACCAGCCAACCAACGCTGCACTTAAGGAAGGGGCCGGAGCGGACATCATCGTGGGCGACGGTAGCGGGTCTGTCGAGTCGAACTCAGAGTCGTCGCACACGCGGATGCCACTGCTGCGAGACGCCATTGCTGACTTGCTCGGCAAACCAAAGTATCGCGACGCGGCTCGTGCACTGGGTGAAGAGATAAATGCTGACGAACCAATCAACTCACTCGTCCACAAGATTGCGGCGAGTGTGTGATCGCAGGTTCACCGAACCACGTCGCGTTAGCGACTAATTAGCGCTCTCGACTCGTTCGATCAACGCCTTCAGGGAGGCAACTTCCACGTGCAGTGCCGTTCGACCGTTGTGAGTGATTGACACCCACGTTCTCGGCCGGCGCCCGTCCACTCCCTTGGTGACGCGAACGAGTCCCGCTTCTTCTAAGACTCGGATGTGCTGAGAGAGATTGCCGGCCGTGAGCGCCATGGACTCTTGCAAGAATCGAAACTCCACGCGACGAGCCCCGTTGAGGATCGTGAGCAGCCCGAGACGAACTCGTTGATGGACAACTTCGTCAATGCCCTTGGTCGGGCTGTCATCCGTTGAGTTAAGGTCCTCGTTATTCATGGCTTACGTGGACTGCAGGGCGTGCCGGGTTCGCCGACCCACCAACCAGAAGACAACTCCGCCCACGATGAGATAGAGACCGGGCAGAATCAGGTTGGGCAGACCCTGATCGCGGCCGTTCCAATTGGCACCCATGCCCAATCGCGAAAAGAGGTTGCTCACGTTGTACAGCGTGGAAAGAAGCGCGAGACCGAAGAAGCCCACAACAAAGAGCGAAAATGACCACCGGCGCTCAATTGCGGCCAGCACGCCCAACACCACCGCAATGACCAACAACGCCTGCATGCCTCGAATCCAGAAATCCCCCGGGATATCAATGGTCACCCACCCTCGGCTGGCGACGGCGAGTGCCAACGCCGCCGTGCCGACGCAGGCGAATGGCCAAATGCGACCGGACACGCCTGAGGACCGGGCACGAACTCGGTAAAAGGCGACAATCGTACAGATGGCCACGAAGATGCTGATTGTCCAATAAGTGGTGGCCCAGGGACTGACGTTCTGGGACACAGACGGCGTACCCAACCCGGCGCCAAAGGGCCCCTCGGACACGAACCTGACCGTGCAGTAAAAACCGTTCGTGGCGGAGTGACAGCCCGGGGAGTGTGCCGAGAGCCCGGGGCTGCGATAGAAGAACGTCGCCACCAATACAACAATGCCGAAGACGATGAGAGAGAACCAACTGCCGTCGCGAGCGACACGTGTGCGACGCCGCAGTTGATCCGCGTAGGCCAGGACTGCCGTGGGTTGANNACTCGCTTCATGATTGACGTCGGTTGCGACCGAGAGTGACATCTCTCAAGTTCTCAGAGCAGCGAGCGAGGGCTATTTCGATTCTATTTTCGGGAAAGAGTCTGAAGGCTGGTGGGATTTTGTCAGAGAACGAGTCGACCTAGGGGCCGATGAACTCATGATCCGCCTCGACCTTGAAGAACCTGATTCCGGGACATGGTTCCTTTGGCTCCTCTTCAGCGTCCAAGAAAATGGCCTTGCGTTGACTCTTGAGGAGTTCTTGATTCCCGACCATGAGACGAAACCAGAGGCAGCAACCGAGATCCCCCGAGGTCTTGANNGCACGCAATTCCTTTAGCTCGTCAGTTAGTAATGGCGAATTTCAATAACTACTTGGTTGTGACTCGCGTCGCGTTCACACTCCAGTGTCGATCACTTTAATTGGTGGGCCCAACCTCAAAATGTCCTCGAGAAAACCGACCAATCGTAGCGGGGCAAATCTAACGTCAACCGACGCACGCATCTCTTCCAACGTCCACCAACTTGAGCCGGTAAGTCCTTCTGCGAGAAGCTCCTCGACCGAGAATGACGGATCGCCACCGGTTTCCTTAACTCGTACGTAAAAAAATACCTCGTGCTGGCCCCTGAAATCGGGAGAAAAGGGGAACACATGAGTTCGTTCCCAGATAATCGGACCCAGACCTACATCCCTCAGTCCAACCTCCTCAATCAGTTCTCGCCTGATTGCGTCCTCGTGCGACTCGTTGCCTTCAATTCCTCCTCCCGGCGTGGCCCATAAAGTGCCATCGGCAAGGTCAAAGCGAACGAGTAGAACTCGATCGCTCTGGTCTAGGACCAACGCTCTCACACCCTCGCGCAGCGGAAGGTCAATCACTACCAGTGGACCTCGCCGTTTCTTGTCTTCTTGGAAGAAACGGTAGACATTCGTTTACCTCGTCTTGGTGGACGTGATTTTTCCTTAAGGGGCAATCTCAACAAGAACGACCTGGGAAATCGGCTGAGGAATTTCTTCGCCTTGGGCGAGCATCAACTCAATGTGCAATTCAATGGCCTCATGGATGTTTGCGGTGACTTGCTCAATTGTGTAGCCCGCTGATACACACCCCGGCAAGTCTGGAACGTACGCACAGAAATTCGGACCTGCGTTTTCAATGACAACGGCGTACTTGCTCATCGTGGCCTCCGCTCAAGTCCTGCCTGCTTCACAATGCTAGCCAGCGTCGGCTTCGAAAGTTCAATGCCGAGAGCACCGGGCACGGTCACCGTGCCCGTCCTGTCCGGATGCTGAAACTGACGATGACTTCCGACCTGTCGGACTTGTATCCAGCCTTCTTGATTCAATTCCCGAATCATCTCGCGCACCTTCGCACACCACAACGGTCGCCACGACGGCAATACGTCCAGTTTCAATCGATATGTATTCAATCACTGGGTATCGGCGACGCAGGCCACGTCGTTTAAATTAGATTCTCGCGCCTCATTGAATGCGACCAATACGTAGGCGCCAATGCATCACCGTCGGTTCTATGGCGACCGAGATCGAAGTTCACGTCACTGCTCGGTTGCGCCTTCGTCGACCGATGATGGATGACGTCAAATCAATTGTCACTATCGACTCTGACCCGAGGACGAATCTTCATCGTCCCGGTGGAGCACCTAGTCCAGAACAAAACTTGCAAACTTTTGGCGAATTCGTCCGCGGTTGGGAAGACCACGGTATCGGCTACTGGGTAGTCGAGTTTGGTGGCGCCGTGATCGGGATGGCGGGCGTAGAACCCCAACTCTTCTTGGATCGAGAATGCTGGAATCTCTACTACCGCCTGTCTCCCAGTGCTTGGGGCAAGGGCTTCGCCGTCGAGGTAGCCAAGGAAGCGGTTGTCGTGGCGTCTGTTCTCCAGCCAACGTGGCCCGTGGTCGCGCGTACGCGAGCGACGAACCATGCAGCCGCTCGTGTCGCCGAGAATGCTGGCTTACAACGATGCGCAGAACTGGACACCAGTGGTTTCGAGGTCTTCGCGCGAGGTTGGTAGTTCTTGGATCACGACCGCCTCTCGGGACACGTTCTTACAAGAGAAGGTCTTCTAAAACGCGTTTCTATGAAAAAAGGGTAGACATTGGTCTACCGAGTTTTGGTAGAAGTCGCGTTACGGTCGCGAGAATTAAAGTGAGGATAGGAAGCCCAGCAGCGCCTCGAAGTAGGCCTCCTGGTCGTCGTACATCGCAAAGTGGCCACCGTTCTCGCAGATGTAGGACGTGCCAGTGGGAATACGGGTCGCCATCATCTCGAGAAACGTGGGGTCCATCGTGTCGTAACGACCACCTAGGACCAGGGTGGCGACGGTGATGTACTGAAGGTCGTTCGTGCGATCCCAATCGGCCAAACTCGCCTCTTCCGACATGCCCAACTCACTCGGACCTTGCATCGTTTGGTACAGATCGTGATTGACCTTCGAGAAAGAAAAATGCACCGGCTCCGGCCACTCCACCGGGTTCATTCGCAAAATGTGGTCGACGTAGTACGAGCGAACCAGTAGCTCCGTGTAGCGAGGACTGGCAAAGTCCTTCGCGGCTTCGATCTCTCGGATTTCGGCAAGGTCGTCTTGATTCATCGCCGGCATCAAAACCTCGGTTGCGTAACGGGTGTAGGCCGGGGCGCTCGACATCATGTTGGAGATGACCAGACCCTTGAGTTCTCGACCGTGCTTAAGGGCGTACTCCATCGCCAAAATACCGCCCCAGGAATGGCCCAAGAGGACGAAGTTGTCAGGTCCCAGGTCGAGAGCAACGCGCACCTGCTCGACCTCATCGATGAAGCGGTTCAAGTCCCACATCCTTGAATCGGCCGGGTTGTCACTGCGACCTGATCCCAATTGGTCGTAGTAGTAGTACTCGATACCCGCTGCTGGCAAGAAACTGTCAAAGGCCTCAAAGTAGTCGTGCGTCGCGCCCGGGCCGCCATGCAACAGCAGCACCTTGAGCGCGGGATTATTGCCAATCCGCTTCGTCCACACATTGAAAACACCCAATGGCGTCGTGATCGGAATCATCCTGACGCCACCGGCGATGGCATCGGGTCGATTAGTTCGGTCGTAGTACTGCTCGGTCATGGGGCCCCCAAAGTGCAAATGCTGACGAGTATAAGTTGCGAACAGATTGAGGGGGCAATCAGTCTGCTACTGATAATCGGTAGACATTTGTCTACCGAGTTTTGGTGGAAGTGAGAATCGCTAAGAGGCAATCTGAATCACACCGGCCCGGGAATGCGGAATCGGAATCTCCTCACCCATCTCCCGCAGAATCTCCAGGTGTTCGGCAATCGCCTCGCGGAGCGTCACCGTCACTTCTTCGATCGTTGCACCGGTAGCAATACAGCCCGGGACATCAGGCGCGTACGCGGCAAAGTTCACACCCGCGTCCTCGATCACGATAGTGAACTCGGTCATCGTGGTCTCCTTTCGAGTCCAGCCTGTCTCACAATGCTACCGAGAGTTCCCTTTGGAACATCATCGCCCAGACTGCCAGCAACGCACACGGAACCAGACTTGGTGTCGTGCCTGAAGTGGCGATGGCTACCTGTTTGACGAATCTGAACCCACCCAGCTCGCTCCAGTTCCTGGATAATCTCTCGCACCTTCACAACGACACAACGGTCGGTGGTGTCTCAACCCTCGATCGGGTACCTGTATACATTCGTTTCGCGTAGCACAAAGCCCATTTTTTGGTACAAACCGTTCGCCGATTCCCGATCGGGCCGACTTGTCAAGTCAATTGATCGCGCGTTACACTTTCGCGCTTCATTGACTGCGGCGCCAATCAACGCTTCACCGACTCCGGCGCCTCTTGAGGACCCGTCCACCACGACGTCCTCAATCCACGCCCTCAGTCCCGTGGGTATTGGAAATATCGCAAGCGTGAGTGATCCGACAAGTTCGCTGTTCTCGGTCGCGACAAAAAGGGTGATGGAAGGCGAACCAATAATCCTTTCTAGGTCGGCGAGCTCAAGCGGCGGCGCCGTAGTGGAGAGTTGTGGCAACAGTTTGTTCATTCCCGCCAGAAGTTCATCGGTGGCGCTGCTCGCCACCTCAATCGTGACGGACATCACTCACCTCTCCAGACCGGACGACGCAAGTCGTCGTAAAAGACATCGCGATGTTCGCCGTCAATCGCCGCGAATATTGGATCAGCCCATCGGTCCGCACCAATCGTGGGCGACGGCAACGTGTCGCGCGTGAACCAGCCCGCATCGGTGCACTCCAAGGGATGAATGTTCATCGATCCACCGACAACCCGACAAAAGAACAACAGCGAATAGAGCGGCACGCGCGAGGCGCCCAGGCGCATGCCGTCGAGCACGCCAATGAGCCGCACAGGCTCAACGTCGTAACCCGTTTCCTCGCGCACCTCCTTGACAACAACTTCGGGCGCCGAATAGCCCACGTCACACCAACCCGTGGGGTAGAGCCACATACCGGAGTCGGCCCGCTGAATGAGTAGCAGTTCACCGCGATCATTGGTGACGGCGGCACCGACGGCCACTTTGGGCGTGACGTAACCAGGAACCCCGCGGCCAATCTCTTTCATCCACTCAACGACGTGACCGTCACCATCGACGGGGTCATCGACACCGGTATCGGCGGCCGCCTTGATGTCACCGGCGATCTTCAAGATCTCCTCGTACCGTTCGCGTTCGAACTGACTATCGGTAAAGCCCATACCCGTACGCGCGACGCCAGCCAGGGATTCGGCCCAACGCAGCAGCGTCTGTTCGGAGATGGCGTCACTCACGCTTCGACGCTACCAACCGGGACTAGGCGAGGCTGGCGGCGAGGACTTCGTCAATCGTGCCCACGAGGCCGGTAAAGAACGGGCCAAACTCCGCGTAGAGCGTCGAAGCTTCATCAAAGCGCATGGAATAGACGCACTCCTTCAAGTCATCGACGCGTACGCCAAACAACGTGACGCCCCATTCCCAGTCGTCCAGACCGGTCGACCCGGTGACCACTTGAAGGATGCGACCCTTGAAAGTCCGGCCAATCGCCCCGTGTTGGCGCATGAGCTCAAGGCGCTGCGCGTAGGCCAGTGCGTACCAATTGTGCTGCTCACCGCGACGCTTGGACATGGGATAAAAGCAGAACGCCCTCATGCCTTCGGGTGGCAGCACCGGCCAGAGCCGGTCGTGCAGAATATTCTCCGGTGTGCCCGCGGCGTACTCGCTCACTTCGGTGACCGAGACGTAACTCTCTGATACCAGCAGTCCCGACGCTTGGATCCTCGACTGAAAAGTGCGCAACGCCCACAAGTCCGTGCCCAGCACCATGAAGCACAGATCAGCCTTAGCGCCAATGATTGAGACCGTCACCACTTGAAGTCCGGCCGCGCGCGACTCCTCGACAGCCGCGCGCACGCCACTCACGTCCACCTCACCATCGGGGTGACAGAAGAGGTGGACTACGTTCAGTCCACGCGATGGTCCTAATGGCTCTGGTGCGCTCATGGCTCCAGACTAAGGGTTATCGAGCGTCGCAATTTTTGCCACTCAACCCATGCTCATGCCGGACATCGAACCTCCGAAGTAGATCGTCTTGGAGGGCTTGACGACCACCGCCTCGAACGTCAAGTGACGCGTGCGGGAAATTGACGTCGTGCGCCAAGTAATTGTCAGCGGCACCTTCATCCCCTTGCGAAAATTCTTGGAGATCGAACCCAGCATGGCCCCCTGTCCGTGCCAGCCCAGTGCGACCGTGTGCCCGGCGCGCACCTTGATTTTGGAATCAACGATCATGTCTGACGACTTGACAGTCATATTGGCGTCGTAGTCAATCATGTCCGAGGGCGCAAGCGGACTAGAGACCGACGTAATCCAGATGGTTACGTCTGAAGTATTTGTCAGTTTCAGCGAGATCGCGGAGGGGCCGCCCTTGTCTGCCGTTGTCAGCGTCGCGTCTTTGATGACGATCGAGTTGACGCCGGTGGCTCCGCTTGCGCCAGACGCCATAAAGGTGGTCAACACGATCAGCACCGCACCAAGATGAACTTTGATTCGCACTAGCGAATTTTACTGCACGAGGTCTCTAACAACTTCGCCAGATATAACAAGAGGGCGGGGACTAAGTCTCCGCCCTCTTGCCAGATCACAAATGAATCTTTAGTAGTCGTCCATACCGCCGCCGGGCATTGCCGGGGCCTTCTCTTCGGGCTTGTCAACAATGACGCACTCGGTGGTAAGGAAGAGCGCCGCGATGGACGCCGCGTTCTGCAGCGCCGAGCGAGTCACCTTGGCGGCGTCAATGACACCGGCCTTGATGAGGTCCTCGTATTCACCAGTCGCGGCGTTAAGACCCTCGGTGGGCTTGGCGAGGTTGCGTACCTTGTCGACAATGACGCCACCCTCAAGACCAGCGTTAACCGCGATCTGGTTGAGCGGCGCTTCGCAGGCCTTAGCCACCATGCGCGCACCAGTCGCTTCGTCACCGCTCAGCTTGTCGGCGGCATCGAGGATGCGAGTCTGGCTGCGTAGCAAGGCCACGCCTCCACCGGGCACAACACCCTCTTCAATCGCGGCCTTGGTCGTGGACACGGCATCCTCGATGCGGTGCTTCTTTTCCTTCAGCTCGACTTCCGTCGCGGCACCGACCTTGATGACGGCCACGCCACCGGACAACTTGGCGAGACGCTCCTGGAGCTTCTCACGGTCATAGTCCGAATCAGTGTTCTCAATCTCGGCCTTGATCTGGTTGATGCGTCCCTTGATGTCCTCTTCGGTACCGGCACCCTCAACGAGCGTGGTCTCATCCTTGGTCACCACGATCTTGCGGGCCGAGCCCAATAACTCAACCGTGGCGTTCTCCAACTTGAGGCCCACCTCTTCGGCGATCACCGTGCCGCCGGTGAGAATGGCGATGTCCTGGAGCATGGCCTTGCGGCGCTCTCCGAAACCGGGAGCCTTCACGGCGACCGACTTGAAGGTGCCACGAATCTTGTTCACGACCAAGGTGGCGAGCGCTTCGCCCTCGATGTCCTCGGCAATGATCAGCAACGGGCGACCCGACTGCATGACCTTTTCCAAGACGGGCAGTACGTCACGAACCGACGTGATCTTTCCGGCGACGAGCAGGACGTAGGCGTCTTCGAGGACGGCCTCCATGCGCTCGGTGTCGGTCGAGAAGTACGGCGAGATGTAGCCCTTGTCAAAGCGCATGCCCTCAACGAGATCCATGTCCATGCCGAAGGACTGGCTCTCTTCAACGGTGATGACGCCGTCCTTGCCAACCTTGTCAATGGCGTCGGCGATCATCTCGCCGATCTCCGTGTCGGCCGCAGAGATAGACGCCACTTGGGCAATCTGCTCCTTGGTGTCGGCCGGCTTGGCGAGGTCGTGCAATGAGGCAACGGCCGCTTCGACAGCAGCTTCGATGCCCTTCTTCAGCGACATC
Organism: Acidimicrobiaceae bacterium; assembly: GCA_003152555.1. Classification (GTDB taxonomy): domain Bacteria; phylum Actinomycetota; class Acidimicrobiia; order Acidimicrobiales; family RAAP-2; genus RAAP-2. The sequence goes on from PMAL01000149.1 coordinate 68,658, forward strand.
GGGTTCGCACCGGCGGCGACGTTCTTGAGGCCCTCGCGGACCATGGCCCAGGCGAGCACCGTCGCGGTCGTGGTGCCGTCACCGGCCACGTCGTCAGTCTTCTTGGCAACTTCCTTGACCAGCTCGGCGCCAATGCGCTCGTACGGGTCTTCGAGGTCGATTTCTTTGGCAATAGAGACGCCGTCGTTGGTAATGGTGGGCGCTCCCCACTTCTTGTCCAACACCACGTTGCGGCCCTTGGGCCCCAGCGTGACGCGCACGGCGTCGGCCAGCTTGTTCATGCCACGCTCGAGTGCTCGGCGGGCCTCTTCGTCAAAAGCGATCAGTTTCGCCACTGTGAATCCTCCTAGTGCGATTTTGCACCTAATTGGTGCAAATCAATATTAGCAGTCAGAGGGGGAGAGTGCTAATTCGGTCCGCGTCAGCCTGCACTGGCCGCAGCCAGGTCCTTGATCCACGTGAGCTTGGTCTCGTCGGGAAAGTCAGGATAGGCCAGGCGTTCGACTCCCTCCAGTTCGCAGCCATTGCCCGCGTAGAACCGACATGCGGGCAAATTGATGTCCTGCGACTCAATCCTGAGGATCTCACAGCCCCTGGATCTACTCCACTCCTCGACCGCCCGGAACAGTGCTGTTCCCACACCCTTCAATCGAAAATCCGGTCGTACGCGCACGTCCCAGAGGGTTGCCTGTCTCGATTTCAAATCGGCAGCAATAATGGCTCCGCCAACCCTCGTTTCATCGTCAAACGCGGCAATAAGTCCCCAATCGCGGGTGTCGAATTGACTGCGCCATTGGGCTGGGCCCTCTCCGTCAATGGCGTCATAGTCCTTGGTCCAGGGTGCAGCGACTAGTGATCCTTGTAGTGTGAAACCTCCAAGCACGTCATCGCCGCGCGAGACGACGAGAATCCGCTCCACTAGGAATGCAGCCGGGATTGTTGCGTGTTCGTCCAGCCGTTCGATTTGGTCTTCTTCGATCCGTAAATTCACATTCCCGTCATATCATTGAGCGAACTAGCAGGAAATCTTCCAATCGAAGTTACGCGATTGGTCCATTCTGCCTAGCAACCGCCAGCCACGGCCGGTACCAGGGACACGGTCTGACCGGCCTCGAGTACGGTGTCGAGACCCTGTAAGAACCGGACATCCTCGTCGGCGACAAAGACATTCACGAACCGGCGCAGGGATCCGTGGTCGTCCAGGACCCGGAAGGCAATGCCCGGATAGGCCTCGTCGACGGCCACGATGGCCTCGCGAACCGTTCCCGCTTCGACCGGCACCTCGCCGGCGCCGCCGACGAGNNAGCGCAGCGCCTCTTCGGCGTCGGCCAGTGACGGCTTGATGGTGGAACTGACCACCGCGGTCTCGACAATTGCGTCGAGGGTCTTTAAACCGTGGCCCGAGATGATCGCCACGACGGACTTATTGGGGTCAATGGTGCCGCGAGCGATCATCTGGCGCAGCGAGGCAATCGTCACTCCCCCGGCGGTTTCGGCGAAGATGCCCTCGGTCTTCGCGAGCAGCCCGATGCACTCGAGGATTTCGTCGTCGGGCACCGACCCGCAGTCGCCTCCATTTCGACGCAACTCATCGAGCACGTAAGGACCATCGGCCGGGTTGCCAATGGCGAGCGAACGGGCAATCGTATTGGGACGTTGGGGCGTAATGAATTCCGCACCCTGGGCAAAGGCCGTCGCGACCGGTGAGCAGCCCGCTGCCTGCGCGCCAAAGAGCACCGGCGCACTTCCCTCAACCAGACCCAACTCAATGAACTCGGCGAAGCCCTTGGCAATCTTGGTCAGTTGGCTGCCCGACGCCACAGGCACGACGACTTGATCTGGCGTGCGCCAGCCCAGCTGTTCGGATATCTCAAAGGCCAGCGTCTTGGAGCCTTCGGCGTAGTAGGCACGCAGGTTGACGTTGGCGAAGGCCCAGTCGGGGTGTTCGGCGACCAGTTCCACGCAGAGTCGATTGACGTCGTCGTAGTTACCTTCAACCCCGAGGACCGTCCCGCCAAAGATGGCGGTCATCGCAATCTTTGACTTTTCTAAGTCCGCAGGAATTATCGTCACGCTAGGCCAACCAATGAAGGCCGCGTGCGCCGCGACGGACGTGGCGAGATTCCCGGTCGAGGCACAAGCGGCCGTGGTGAAGCCGAGGCGACGTGCGCTTGACAGCGCGACCGACACCACGCGGTCCTTAAACGAACCCGTCGGATTCCTGGTGTCGTCTTTGAGCCACAACTCTTTAAGCCCCAACACGTCGGCCAACCTGGTCGCCCGGCGCAGCGGCGTCCAGCCGGCGCCCAAGTCCACGGGCTCAACGCCGGGATCGGGCAGCAGATCGGCGTAGCGCCAAATGGAATTTGGACCACTGGCGATGGACTCGCGGGTGACGACCTTTCGGGCCGCCTCTAAGTCGTAGTACACCCCGAGCGGACCAAAGCACATCTCGCACGAGTAGCGAGCCTCAGTTGGATAGGTGGTACCGCACTCTCGACATAAAAGACCTGTAGCGAAACTCATGACTCCCTTTTCATCGTTCGGGCTTTGGCACCTGGTGTGATGAGAGGGTCTCTCTTTGATCACACTGGTTGTCGCGACTTCAACGGGCCCGTCCCTCAGTCGCTCTGGATGACGTATCAATTGTGGCGGATGGGCGACAATTTGTCAAGACCGCACTTTGAGCGTCTCCCCCTAACCTCTTTGAGATGAGTCATCATGATGTGCCGTGGACGCTTTCCAGCGAAGAATTTGACCTTGCTCGAGTGCTCCACATGGCAACCGCCGCTTCGATTTCCGTCATCATCCCAGCGAAGAACGAGGCGGCCACCATCGGCGCCGTGCTCGACGCGGTGACCCACCACGAGGGTCTGGTCGAAGAGTTGATTGTGGTCAACGACCACTCGAACGACGACACGGCCGCCGTGGCCAACCATCACGGAGCCAAGGTCATCAACTTGGTCGGCCCAAGCGGCAAGGGCGAAGCCATGACAGCCGGTCTCGAGTCAGCCTCGTCGGAGATCGTGGTCTTCCTCGATGCCGACGTCCTTAATACCACGACCGATTTCGTGCCCCGACTCGTCCAGCCCCTNNGGTGGGCGAGTGAACGAACTGGCCGCGCGACCCATACTTTCATTGCTGTTTCCCGGCCTTGGCGAGATTCGCCAGCCGCTCGCGGGAGAGACCGCCGGACGTCACAGCGCGTTCGAGGCAATCACGTTGCAAGCCGCCTACGGCGTCGAGATAGCGTTACTCATTGACATCGCGCGACTCTACGGTGTGCACAGTTTGGCGCAAGTTGATCTTGGCATTCGTCGCCATCGCAATCGTCCGCTCGACGAACTTCGATCAATGGCCGTTGACGTTTTGCACGCGGCGTTGACGCGACACGCGGTGCAACTTCCCGCGCGCGAGTAACGCTCGACTAGCGCAGGTCGTGACCGAGCACGACGATTACGTCATCGCCCGCAGCACCAGTGACGACCTTCGGATTACGCAACGGTTTCACCTGCGTCATCTTCACCTTGATCTCTTGAGCAACCTCTCGCGCCGCCCACTGAAATCCACCGTGGTAGTACAAGACGGTTGCCGTGGTCGCGGGACCATTCACCTCGGGTAACGCGTCCCATCCAAGTGTCATCAAGCGCTGGGTGTACTTGCGGGCCAGTCCCGTCACATCCGTGCCGTTGGCGACCTGCACGCGCACTCGTGTCTTAGCAATTGTGGTCTGGGTTGACGCTAGCGTCGTTGTTGTCGTACTCGTCGTGGCACCGGGACCCGAAGAATTAGTCGAGCGCAGCATCAACGTGGCTGCGGCGACAAAGAGAACGAGGATGAGCACCATCACACCAAGTCCCGGCTGATAGTGCGATCCAGATGTGTGTGACTCGTGCTGGGGGCGGGACGGCTCACTCATTGGGCTTAGCCTAGAGCGGTGCGCGAGTGTGGTGCATTGAAATCACTAACCTGAGTACTTCCAAGCCGGTGTGGCGCAGTCTGGTAGCGCAGGCGATTTGTAATCGTCAGGTCGTGGGTTCGAATCCCTCCACCGGCTCCACGAGGACTGACGCGTCATTGGCGAGTGTCGAATCATCCATTGGCCATGGCAATTGCGCCGTTTCTCATTCGGATGCAACAAGCGGCAACATTGGTAGAGCCCCCTTCGACCCACCAATGTCGCCACCACTCACTCAACGCGCGCGACTGGCGTCACCCTTCAGCCCTTTACAAAAACCTCGACGCGGCGACCCGTGGTGCCGGATCCGGACGTGACGGTGCCCTCGCCCGCTGACGTCACCGTGACTCCCGTGACGTGCATCGATCGCAGTTCTGCTCTCAGGTACGCCGCGACGACATTTGCCCGGCGACTGCTGATCGCGACCTGTGAAGCAACGGAACCCGAGTTATTGGTGTAGCCGTACAAGGTTTCCGCCTTGAAGTGTCCGGTCTTAGTGAGCACGGCGAGCCGAAGAATTTGCGTCTTTAGATTCGAGGTCAGGGTCGCTGAGTTCGTTGCAAACGATCCCACTGCACCGATCAGCACGTTCGACGACTTCGATGTCAACAACGCATCCCACTGCGCATAGAGCGTCATTGACGCATTGAGTTGGAGAGGAGCGTCAACATTAAATGCCGTACCGCTGCCGTCCGACTTGGAATTCCAACTTGAAAACGTGTGACCAACAAAGCTGAGGCCCGTCCCTCCCGGCAGTTGGAATGAAGATCCACTCGTGCCACTCAACGAAGCAACAGACCCCACACCACCATTGGACGAAAAATTAATCGTGAAGGTAGGTGTGAGCGACCATTGCGCGTAGAGAGTGATGGACGACGTGATGACGAATGAGCTCCCAGCCACATAATTAGTTCCACTCCCGGATGCACTTGTATTCCAACCAGCGAATAAAGAGCCGGGATCAGAAAGTGAAGTGCCACTAGGGAGCGTTATCGAGGTTCCGATATCACCAACCATTGGAGATATTGTTCCACTTGCACCGTTGGAAATGAAGGTTGTTATACCTGATGGGACGACGGACCATTGCGCATAGAGAGAGATGTTCGTTGCCGGGGTGTAGGCGCTGCCTGCCGCATACGAGATTCCAGAACCGTCAGCAGCGGTATTCCAACCATTAAATATGTAGCCACTCTGGGTTGGTGTGAGAAGCGCCAGAGGGGCTGAGCCAACCGTGAAATTAACGGAGCTCGATGAAACCACTCCACCCGCTGGAATGTAGGAGACGATATAGACATCCGGTGTCCATTGAGCGAACAGGTTCAAAGCGCTAGCGAAGCTATAAGGAGCGCCATTCGAAAGAACGTTGCTTCCGACTGAGTTCGTTGGCGTTGTGCTCCAATCGCTGAATGAATATCCAGGATTGGCGAAACTCGGATCCATGTCGTCAAAGAGTGTCAAGGTCGTGGGAGTGTTGGACATTTGACCCGACACGGTTTGGTCCGTT
>PMAL01000092.1 GCA_003152555.1 Acidimicrobiaceae bacterium
AGGGCACGCTCTATCCCGACGTCATTGAATCGGGTTCGGGACACGCCGCCAACATCAAGAGCCATCACAATGTTGGCGGGCTGCCTGAGGATCTCTCCTTTGAACTCGTCGAACCATTGCGACTGCTCTTTAAAGACGAGGTGCGCCACGTGGGCGAGGAGTTGGGACTGCCCGCAGAGATTGTTTGGCGCCAGCCGTTCCCCGGACCGGGTCTCGGCGTGCGCATTGTGGGCGAAGTCACACGCGAGCGCGCCGAGATTCTGCGTAATGCTGACTATGTGGTCGTCGACGAGATCAAGAAGGCGGGCCTCTACCGCGAACTCTGGCAGAGNNGACGACGCCATGACGGCCGACTGGGCCCGACTGCCCTACGACGTGATTGAGTCGATTGCGAACCGCCTGATTCGCGAAGTGGATGGTGTGAATCGAGTGGCCCTGGACGTGACGAGTAAGCCACCAGGCACCATTGAGTGGGAGTGAGCGGGACATCGTTCTCTGACGAGTCCCTGTGGGGTAGCGCGCCAGCGAACACGAATTCACGGCTCGACCCGGACTCATTGCTTGAGAACCTGACCGAACCGCAACGTCGCGCCGTTCTTCAGCGCGGTGGTCCGCTATTGGTGATTGCCGGAGCCGGCTCAGGTAAAACACGAGTGTTGACCCGGCGCATCGCGCACATCCTCGCCACGGGCGACGCCCGGCCCTGGGAGATCATGGCCATTACGTTCACTAACAAGGCGGCCGATGAGATGCGCCGTCGCGTCGTCGCCCTGGTGGGCGATGAGGCCCAGCGCATGTGGGTCTCAACATTCCACTCGGCGTGTTTGCGGATGTTACGCGTCAACGCCGACGTGTTGGGCTATCAGCGCGGCTTCACGATCTACGACGCGAGCGACGCCGAAACGGCCGTCGAGCGCATCATGAAAGAGCTCAACCTCGACACGAAACGGCTGTCACCGCGCAGTGTGACGGCAGCGATATCGGCCGCCAAGAACGAGATGCTCTCGCCCGAGGCCTACGAGGCCTCGGCCCACGGTGACAACCCGACTAATCGACGGATCGCCGAGATCTATCACCTCTACACGCAGCGACTCAAACTCGCGAACGCGATGGACTTCGATGACCTGCTGTTGAACGCGGTTGCCATGATGCGCGCCGACGAGGGCGTGCTCGCGTCGTACCAGAATCGCTTTAAGTACTTGCTGGTCGACGAGTTCCAAGACACCAACGGCGTGCAGAACGAATTGGTGATGATGCTCGCCGCGCGTCACCGAAATCTTTGCGTGGTGGGTGACTCCGATCAGTCGATCTACCGTTTTCGCGCGGCCGACGTGCGCAACATTTTGCAGTTCGAACTCAGGTTCCCGGACGCCGAGGTGATCTTGTTAGAGCAGAACTTCCGCTCGACCCAGACCATTCTTGACGCGGCCAACGCGGTCATCGCGATGAACGCCAGTCGGCACGCGAAGAACCTCTTCACTGAAGGCGAGCAGGGCGAGAAGATACGTCTCTACCGTGCCGGCGATGAGTACGACGAAGGGCGCTGGGTGGCCAGTGAGTTACGACGTTTGCGCAGCGAGGGAGGGCTCAACTGGAATCAGATGGCGGTCTTCTACCGGACCAACGCGCAGAGCCGCGTGTTGGAAGAAGAGATGCTGCGGGCCAACGTTCCTTATCGCGTTATCTCCGGCATGCGGTTTTACGATCGCAAAGAGATCAAGAACGCGCTGGCCTACGCGCGTCTCATCGTCAACCCTCGTGATGAAGCGTCGGCGAGACGGGTCATCAATGAACCCAAGCGCGGCATAGGCCCCGGCGCTCAGGCCAAACTTGGTGCCTACGCCGCGGAGAATGGCATCTCGTTCGCCGAAGCCCCCGCGTACGCCAAGGCAGCAGGCCTCACCGGCAAGGCGCTGATCAACGCTGAGAAGTTTGCGTTCATGCTGGAGGAACTTCGCGCACTGGCCAACGACCTCGCCCCGAGAGAGATGATTGACGCCATCGTGCGTGAGTCGGGCATGGGTGACGCACTGCGCGCTGAGAATACCGACGAGGCCTATTCGCGTCTGGAGAACTTGGGAGAGCTCGCGTCCGCCGCGTCCCAGTACGACTCACTGATGGACTTCGTTGAACGCATGGCCCTCGTCGCGGACTCCGATCAGCTCGACGGCGGTGCCGGCGCGATCTCTATGATGACCCTGCACGTGGCGAAGGGGCTGGAATATCCCGCCGTCGTCATCACCGGGCTCGAAGAGACGATCTTCCCGCACCGTCGCGCCCTGTCGGACGACGCCGAGTTAGAGGAGGAACGTCGCCTCTGCTACGTGGGAATTACGCGAGCCATGAATCACCTAGTGCTCACCCACGCGTGGAGTCGGACCATGTGGGGACATCGGGTGGATGCGCTCGCCAGCCGCTTCTTGCTCGAAATACCACCGGCGCTGATGAACGATCTCTCGGTGAACCTGCCAACACGCAGATCCAGTTTCGACCCGGATGACGGATTCACCGGTCGCACGACGGCGTTCACCGAAGGCCGGGCCTTTGGCACGGGAGCGGCGCCTCCGGTGCGCTCGACGGGCGCTGAGAAACTAGGTCTCAAGGTCGGCGACCACGTCATNNNTGGTCTTTGACCAGATTTCGCACTGATGCAGCGCGGACCGAGATCCCGGCACCGACGCGGCGGGAAAGAGCGACACGACGGCGCGCATGAAGCCGCACGAGCGGTCGGCGACCCGGTAGCCAANNCTTGAGGGTGAGCAGTATTGAAAACCCGCCCAAATTCTCCATACACATGTTGTTCGGCCCGAGTGGCAATGCGTTGAACTGGTCGATGAGCTTCGCGAGCGCGCTGCCCGCCAGGTCGATGCGAACATTCCCGCTCGTCCCGCTGAGCGCTGTTACCTTGTAGCCCGTGACCACCGCGGAGATCGGCTGGGAAATCTTCTGCGATGTGCTGCGNNCTGGGCACCCAGACGATTTGACTGTCAACGCGCAGCCACGTCGTGGAGTCTGTTCTGCGTGTCATTGAGTAGGCCAGCTGTTTTAGATAAAGGTGGGGTCCATTGGCACGGTACGTAATTGCGATGGACAGTACGGGCGGTGCGTTATTCGAACTGCTCGTGCTTACGGAGCCGTCGTAGCTGCCACCCTTGGGAATGTGCGTGGTGAGGAACCCTTCGACGTTCGTTGGGGATCCGGGAACGATGTAGTAGTGATGCTCGGAGGTGACGGTGCTCGAGGCGTATTCGCATTGACAGACGACCGCGGTGTTGGGGTGCGCGAGAACGGCCGTCGGCGGGACAATCACCTGAGTTAGTAGTTCGCGCGCCAGGTTTNNCCCGAGTCAGTAGTTCGCGCGCCAGGTTTACGCCAGGCGCCGTTTTCGCGCTGGCGGCGCTCACGCTGAGCAACGTCGCGCCCGAGGACACTGACGTCGCAAGCGCGGTGAGGGCGATCATTCGTAGTACTCGCGTAGCCATACCTGACGTCATGAATGCCTCCTCATAGAACTATTGTCCGCGGGCCGGAAGAATTTACAGCGGTCAAGGACTTCGTTCGAAAGCACACCGATCGTGCGATGACAAAGGGAATACATCCAGGCGATTTACTGGAGCAACCGCCAGAAACCCAAAAGCGAACAGGTGATTTGATTCCGCCTGTTCTAAAAATCGGCCACTTTGTGCCACAGTGACCGAGGAGTCACGCGCACCAACATCGCGATGTATCGCATCACCGGGGGACACCAGATCACGCGGTCGCCGCTGGCGAGGCCCCTCATGACGCTTTCGGCCACTTCTTCAACACCGGTAGCGAAGGGTCGCTCCTTAGTTCCGGCCGTCATCTTGGAGCGCACGTATCCAGGCCGGAGCACCTGCAGGGTCACGCCGGTGCCCTCCAGCGAAGCGGCCAGTCCGTCGCAGAGTCGGTCAAGTCCGGCCTTTGCACCGTCGTAGAGATAGTCACTACGCCGCACTCGAATCGCCGCCACCGACGACATGACAAGAATGCGGCCGCNNCCGCGTAGGCCCACGGCGATGATCACGAGATCGGTGTCGCCGCCCGCCATGTCGAAGGACGCCGAGACAGCGTTTCGCGCACTCGTCACGTCTTGCGCGTCAAAGAGGACCGTGTCAGTGGTCGTCGCACCGTACTCGCGCGCTTCGCTCGCGGCGACGTCCAACAGTTCTTGACTGCGTCCGGCCAGGATCACCGTGTGGGCGCGGGCGGCGCAGAGTCGCTTGGTGATGGCCCGGGCAATGTCGGAACTGCCGCCCAACACGACGACACTCTGGGGCTGGCCAAAAACGTTGTTCACCTCTGACGTTCTACTAGGCAACGACGTCGCCTCGTGCCCAGAAGGTGCCCTTCTCGAGGGGCTCTATGCTGAACTAACGATGGAACGCACGTATCGAGTCGTTGTCGCCAAACCCGGACTGGATGGCCATGATCGCGGTGCCAAGGTCATCGCGAGGGCCCTGCGCGACGCCGGATTCGAGGTGGTCTACACCGGCCTGCACCAGACCCCCGAGCAGATTGTCCAGGCCGTCATTCAAGAAGACGCCGATGCGCTGGGTCTTTCGCTGCTCTCGGGCGCCCATCTGGTCCTGGTGCCGCGAATTGTGGCGTTGCTCAAAGAATCGGGTCGTGAGGACGTGCTGTTGGTTGTTGGTGGAATTATTCCCGATGACGACATGGGCGCGCTGGAAGCGGCCGGTGTGGCGCGGGTCTTCACCCCCGGCGCCTCGCTTGCCGAGATTGGCTCGTGGCTGGAGTCGGCCCTCGACTCGAGGGAACATGCCCTGTAATTCGTAATCGTCAGCACAAAAGTCGCTCGTCAAAAGAAAGTTGAAGTGGATGGATCTCTTTGAGTATCAAGGCAAGCAGTACTTCGCGCGCTTCGGCATTGCCGTCTCACCTGGTGACGTTGCGGACACGGTGGATGAGGCGGTCGCGGTGGCCGAGCGCATTGGCTATCCCGTGGTCGTCAAGGCCCAAGTGAAGGTCGGTGGTCGAGGCAAGGCCGGCGGTGTGAAGCTGGCCAATGACATCGACGAGGTGCGACTACACGCGGGCAATATTCTGGGCCTCGACATCAAGGGCCACGTGGTGCACCGTGTCTGGATTGAACGCTCCAGTGATATTGCCAAGGAGTACTACGCCTCCTTCACGCTGGACCGGCCGAACAAGACCCACTTGGGCATGTTGAGCGCCCAGGGTGGCGTGGAGATTGAGGTCGTCGCCGAAGAGAATCCCGACGCCATTGCCTTCCTCCAAATCGACCCCGTGCGCGGACTGGATGTCGCCACCGCGCGCCGCTGGGTCGCCGAGGCCGAACTCGACGAGGCCGCGCGCGAACAGACAGCGCAACTCCTGGTCAAGCTCTACGACTGCTACACGACCGGCGACTGTGACCTCGCCGAGATCAATCCGCTCATTCTCACGCCCGACGGCAACGTGCACGCGCTCGACGCCAAGGTGACGCTCGACGAGAACGCCAGCTATCGCCACCCCGAGTGGGACGAGTTTCGGGCGACGGAGACGGAAGATCCGCGCGAGAAGATGGCCAAGGAGAAGGGCCTCAACTACATCGGACTCGACGGCACCGTGGGCATTATTGCCAATGGCGCCGGGCTGGCGATGTCGACGCTCGACGTGGTCAACCAAGTTGGCGGGACCGCGGCGAATTTTCTCGACATTGGCGGCGGCGCCAACGCCGACGTCATGGCGGCCGCCCTGGAAGTCATCAACGCCGACCCCAAGGTGAAGTCCATCTTCGTGAACATCTTCGGCGGCATCACCCGCGTCGACGAGGTCGCCAAGGGCGTGCTCGAAGCCTTGGCGCGAGTCTCGATCAGCTCGCCGATTGTCCTGCGCCTCGACGGCACGAACGCCATTGAAGGTCGAGCCATATTGGCGCCTCACCTCAATGAACGACTCATCACCGAACCAACGATGCTCGACGCCGCGCGCACGGCCGTGAACCTCGCGAACGCCTAAAGGAATATCATGAGCATTTTTGTTGACGAAAACACCAAGGTAATTGTGCAGGGACTCACCGGCAGCCAGGGCCGATTCCATGGCCTGCGCAACCGTGACTACGGCACCAAGATCGTTGGCGGGGTGACGCCCGGCAAGGGCGGCTCCGATGTTGATGGCGTACCGGTCTTTAATTCGGTCAAGGAGGCAGTTGAGGCGACGGGTGCCACGGCCTCCTTCATTGCGGTACCCCCGAAATTCGCCTCCGCGGCAATCTTGGAGGCGGCCGAAGGGGGGATTGCCCTCATTGTGTGCATCACCGAAGGGATTCCCGCCCACGACGAGGCGGTGACGTTTAATCGTCTGGTCGAGGAATATCCGGGTGTTCGCCTCATTGGACCGAACTGTCCCGGGATCATTAGTCCCGGTAAGTGCAACATCGGCATTACCTCGGGCGATATTGCCCTGGCTGGTGGACCGGTGGGGGTTGTCTCTCGCTCAGGCACGTTGACCTACCAAGCGCTGCACGAACTGAGCCAGCACGGCATTGGCCAGACGACCTGCGTGGGCATTGGCGGCGACCCGGTGCCCGGCACAAATTTCATTGACTGCCTCGCCGCGTTCCAGGCCGATCCCGAGACCAAGGCCGTGATGATGATCGGTGAGATTGGCGGCTCCGAAGAAGAGCGTGCCGCCGAGTGGATCAAGATCAACATGACCAAGCCGATTGTCTCCTACATCGCGGGCGTAACCGCTCCGCCAGGGCGCAAGATGGGCCACGCGGGCGCGATCATCTCGGGATCCAAGGGCACGGCGCAGGCGAAGATGGACGCGTTGGCGGCGGCCGGAGTGTTCGTCTGCCTTAATCCCACCGAGGCCGGCGAAAAGATGGTCGAAATCGTGAAGGCGTTGTAACTCGTTGCGCAACCCCCGGCTCTGCGTACTGGTCTCGGGATCGGGAACGATTCTCGAAGCCATGATCGAGGCGCAGCTTGAGGTGGCCCTCGTCGCCGCCGATCGACCGTGCCCGGCGCTCGAGATCGCCGAGCGCGCCGGCGTCGAGGCGTTGCTGTTTGACCGAGCGGACTTCGGGGGCTTCTCCTCGGACTTTGACCGTGATACCTACAGCGCGGCGCTGGCGGGGGCGCTGCTCGTGCGCGACATCGACCTGGTCGCGATGGCCGGTTTCGGGACGATATTTACTGGCTCGTTTCACGAAGCGTTTCCTGGACGGGTACTCAACACGCACCCGAGCTTGTTGCCCGCCTTCAAGGGGTGGCACGCCGTCAGCCAAGCCATAGCCGCCGGGGTGAGTGAGTCGGGCTGCACCGTGCACATAGCGACCGAAGCCTTGGACGACGGACCGATCCTGGCTCGGCGTTGCGTCGAAGTGTTCAAAGATGACGACGAGAAGTCGCTGCACGAACGAATTAAGGCCGAGGAACGCACGCTCTACCCTCTCGTGGTCGGTAGGGTGATGGCTTGCCTCGCCATTGGACTCGAGCCCGTGACGGTGGCTGAGCCCCTGGAGGAGAACTAGATGCGTGCGCTGCTGAGTGTGTGGGATAAGACGGGACTCGTCGAGTTCGCCGCCGGTCTCGCCCTGCTCGGCGTTGAACTCGTGGCGTCGGGCGGTACGGCCGCCGAGCTCCAAGAGGCGGGCGTGGCCCACCTCGACGTCGCCGACGTCACGGGGTCGCCCGAAATGTTGGGTGGCCGGGTAAAGACGCTGCACCCCAAGATTCATGGCGGCATCCTGGCCGATCGTTCTCAGCCCCAGCACATGGCTGATCTCGAAGAGAACGACATCGAGGTCATTGACCTGGTGGTCTGTAACCTCTACCCATTTTCTGCGGACCCCTCGGTCGAACTCATTGACATTGGTGGACCGGCCATGGTCCGCGCGGCCGCAAAGAACCACCAGCACGTGGGCGTCCTCACGAGCCCCAATCAGTACGTCACGGTGCTCGAAGAGTTGACGGCAACGGGGACGCTTTCGAACGGCACTCGTCACGAATTGGCCCGAGCGGCCTTTGCCCACACCGCGGCCTACGACGCGCAGATTGTCCGATGGTTGGACGGCGGTGGTGTCATTGGTGGCCTTCCCGGTCCCACCGAGGCGGTCGTGCCCCAGACGCTTCATCTCTCTTTGGAACGCGCCGAGGTGGTGCGCTACGGAGAAAACCCCCACCAGATTGGCGCGCGTTATCGCCGCACTGGTTCAACGCCGTGGTGGGATGGGGTCATTCAACACGCCGGCTCCGCGCTGTCGTATCTCAACCTCTTTGATGCCGACGCCGCGTGGCGCCTGGTGCACGAACTGAACGACGACTTCCCGGGTTCCTCGTGCGTGGCGATCATCAAGCACGCCAATGCGTCGGGCGCGGCGCTGGGATCGTCCTTGGGTGACGCTTTTTCCAAGGCGCTGGCGGCGGACGCGCAGAGCGCCTTTGGCGGCATTGTGGCGATCGACGGCGAGGTTGACGCCTCGCTCGCCGAACTGATTGCCGGTGGTCCCCAAGCCGACGTCATCATCGCGTCCTCTTTTAGCCCGCAAGCAGTCACCCTGCTCGTCGCTCGACGAAAGGCAACCCGACTGCTCAGCGCACCCGCGCCGGAGCCGCTCGATCTTTCGGTGCGCACCTTTGGCGACACGGCGCTGGTGCAGAACGCTGACGAACTGCTGGTACCGATTCAGGAATGGCGCACCGTCAGTGACGCGAATCCCTCGGCCCAACAGCTGCAAGATCTCTTGATCGCGTGGCGGGTCTGCGCGCGCACGACGTCCAACGCCATCGTGCTCGCGCGCGACGGCGTG
>PMAL01000018.1 GCA_003152555.1 Acidimicrobiaceae bacterium
CCCGACGATGGAGCTGGCGCTCAAGGATGCGCACCTGGTGGCGCAGGACAACCAGCTCGACGTCCTTGTCCACGTCGCGGCGGCGGGATGAGACAACGAACGCCAGGACACGGCAGAGCCCGACGTACACGAGAGAGAAGGCCACCGCCCGATGTTGACCGGTAGCGTGGCTGAGCGCCAGCTCAGAGCCCTGATCGAGATTCTGGTGCCCTTCAGTCACGGCTGGCGCGGGATGACGATGACACCCCGGGCAACCCGCCGTCTCCAAGACCTCCGTCGCCAGCTCTTCGCCGACCAGTCCGAGACCGACCTCGGCGAAACCGTCACAGCCGCCGCATAAGCTTCGTACCAGAGCCTGCGCCCCCAGCTAATTACACCGCCCGTGGGACGCTACCACGTCGTGGGCCTCGGCCCCCATACCGCCTTGCCGCCAAAGGGGCCCAAAGTCCCTAGGCACAATGGGAAAACGGCCCGTCTATTCATGGGGCCATCAACTAAACTTTGATATTAATGAGTCAAACAGTTCGTCGCTGGCCGACAGCTCTGGTAGAGCACGACCTCGACAGAGTCCGCGCCGCGGCAGACCTCGTGCATTCAGGAGAGCTCGCAGTCGAAGCCTGCATCCGGTTAGCTCGAGCCCATGGTGTCAGCTGGAACGACATCGGCCTAACGCTGGGCACCACGGCGCAAGGAGCGCACCAGCGTTACCAGCACACACCAGGACCAGTCCGAGAGCAGACCCTCAGCACAGCGGACAGTTTGGATCTTCGCACGCCCACCAGTACACGACCGGCTCACCGAGCAGCTCCGCCTTCTGGCGAGCGTCGCCAGTCAAGACGGACCGGTGCCGATGCGGTCCCCCTCTCTGCCGCCGGCGGGCCTTCGTCCTCTCCGCAGGGCGGGCGATCCGGTCGGCCCGCTTCTCACCATGCCCCGCTTAGCCACAGCGCAGTTCCACCAGGACCACGGAGCACGCCCCGCCTGCCATGTAGCGTCCTAACCAACGCACCCTCGCTGTCGTCCTCCTCGTAGCCGTGGGCGACCACCGAGCACAGCTCGGTGCGGGTGGCCGAGTCGCCGGTGGCGTACAAGGTGACGTGGACGCCGAGGTCGGTGAGGGTGGCGCCTACCTGCTCCACGGGCAGTAGCCGCGGGGCACGGTGGGCCAGGCGATGGGCGCCAGCGTGACGACCCGGATCACGGCGGACCGATGGTGCCCATGAGGGGTCCGCCAGCCGACTCGGGCTTGCAGGGGTGCTGCTCGAGGTGGTCGAGCAGGGTGGCCAGGCTGGTCTCGGCGACGCAGACGACGGTGTCGGCGGCGCCGTAGTAGATGTGCACGGTGTCGCCGTCGTCGCGCAGGATCCAGCCGCAGGGAAAGACCACGCCCGGTACGTCGCCCGTCTGCTCGTAGGGCTCGCGCGGCCCGAAGATCCACTCGTTACTGCGCGCGATCACCGTGGACGGGTCATCGCGGTCGAGCATGGCTAAGCCAACTCGGTAGATCGAACCCGAGGCCGTCGTGCGCACCGCGTGGTAGCAGATGAGCCAGCCATCCTTGGTGAGCAGTGGTGGCGGGCCGAGCCCGATCTTGTTGGCGTCCCAGTGGCTGCCGCGTTGGGCCGCAATCAATACCTGCGCCTCGCCCCAGTACGTGAGGTCCGGGCTATAGGAGAGCCACATGTGCGTGCCGAGTCCCGGCATGTTCGGCACGGGACGATGTATCAGCGCCCAGCGATCGTCAAAGGTGGTGGGAAAGAGCGCGGCGTCCTTGTCTTCGGGCGGTTGCAGCACGCCGCAGCGCTCCCAGTTGACAAAGTCGCGGGTTTTGGTGAGGCTCACGAGGGGTCCGAAGGCCGAGTAGCCCACGTAAACCACGTAGTACTCGTCACCAATGCGGGTTATTCGCGGATCCTCGACGCCCCACTGCTCTTCAACCAGATCGGCGTCCGGCGTCAAACCGCGCGTCTGGTCAATATTCCAGTCGGTGAGTCCATTTTCGCTGGTCGCGACCACCAACGACGAAAGGCCGGTGCGGTCCTCCACCCTCAGGAGAAGCAGGGTGCCCCCCTCGAACTCGGTGGCCCCCGGGTTGAAGACGGCGTTCACGGTATGGGGGAAGTCGCTCGCGCATATGATTGGATTGCCATTAAAGCGGGTAAATAGCTCGCGTGGTTCATTAATTCGGGTCATTTGCATCCCCCAATAGGAACTTGTTAACTTCTACACTCTGTATCCAACATAGGGCAATTGCACCCTTTCGGAGGCAAGGAGTGCAAGGAGCCAGGTGGACCGTTTGTGTTAGCAGCATCAAGAGATAAGCCTCACGCCCGTCGAATACACGATCGACCGGTTATCGAGGCGCAATCAGTGCCGGGTTACGGCGCCGTTTTCAATGCTGGCCTCTTGCACCACGACGGCATCTATCACCTTTTCGCGCGCGGTATTCGCGACGGCTACACCCGCAATGTGGGTTCCGGACCACGTTTCCTGGACTACATCTCCGACGTCCTGGTCTTCACCTCGGTTGACGGACGAAAGTACGAGTTCGGTTACGTGCTGTGTCGCGCGGGAGAACTGGGCGTGCACTGCTTTGAAGACCCCAGGGTCCAGCGCGTCCAGAGCGGCGACGAAGAGCACATTGTCATGACCTACACCAATCTGCCGCCCTACGAGAGCGGCAAGCCGTGGCGCATCGGCGCGCACCGCCTTGTCTGGGACGGCAGCCGGTTCAACGTCGAAGCGACGACCGGCCAGTTGCTGGGTCCGCCCGACATTGCCAACAAGGACGCCATTGTCTTCACCCTGGGCGACGGGCGGGTGGCGCTCATTCATCGCATCCAGCCGGACATGCAATTGGCTGTCTTTGACGATCTGGAGCATCTCTGGAACGCCGGGCCGGAGTATTGGGATCACTACCTGGCCAATCTGGACGCTCACACGATTATTCGCCCGTCACGCGGAGCGCTCGGCATCGGCGCGGGCGCGCCGCCCATCGACACCGAGGCTGGCTTCCTGCTGTTCTTCCACGAACGCCGCGCCGACGGCGCGTACACCGTCAACTTGGCGCTGCTCGACCGCATGACGGGACGTCTGCGTAGCCGCCTGCCCCAACCACTCCTCGTGCCCGAGCTCGAATGGGAGCGCCGGGGTGACGTCGACAACGTGGTGTTCGTCCAGGGCGCGCACTCCGACGGCGACGTGGTGTACCTGACCTACGGCGCCGCCGACCGCTGCATCGGTGTCGCGACGGCAAAAATCAGCCATTTGCTCGACGCGCTGCACGCCGCGGCATAAGAACATGCCGCGCGAGACGCCACTCAGCAGTGAGGCGGCAATCTCCACGGCTGCTAGAGATACAGGTATGAGTCGACCGATCTTTGTGGTGGTGCTCGCCGCGGGCGAGGGGACCAGGATGCGTTCGTCGCGGCCCAAGCCGTTGCACCACCTGTGCGGGCGACCAATGGTCCTCTACGTGCTCGACGCCGTCTCCCACGACGACGTGCGCGCCACGGTCGTGGTTGTCGGTCACGGCGCGACGTGGGTCGAAAAGGCCCTGACGGAGCGGGCGCGCGCGGACGTGCACCTGACGTTCGTTGAGCAGTACGAGCAGTTGGGCACGGGACACGCGGTCTCGGTAGCGCTACCCACCATTCAAGACGAGAGCGGGGGCGCCGATGGCGACGTGCTCATTGTCCCGGGCGACACGCCACTGCTTCGTGCGTCGACCGTGGGCGCACTGCTCGCCCAGCACCGTCAGAGCCAGGCCGCGCTGACGGTGTTAACCGCCGTCGTCGACGATCCGTCGGGATACGGGCGCATTATCCGCGATAAGGACGGCTCCTTGGCGCGCATCATTGAAGAACGAGACGCCACGTCCTCGGAGCGGGCCATAAACGAGGTGAACACGTCGATCATGGTCGTGCGCAAGAGCCTGCTCGGTCCGGCGCTGCGCCGCGTGGACCGCCAGAACGCGCAAAATCAGTTCTATCTCACCGACCTCATCGCCGTGCTGCACGACACGGGTCACGTCACCCAGGCCATGCTGCTCGACGACCCCACCGAAGCCCAGGGGGTGAATGACCGATTGCAGTTGGCCGAGGCTGAAGCGGTGCTGCGCGCGCGCATCAACGAGCGTTGGATGAAGCGCGGCGTCACCATGTGGGACCCCGCCCATACCTACATCGACGCCGACGTGCAACTTGGTCCCGAGGTCTCGCTGCTGCCGGGCTGCGTCTTAAAGGGCCACTGCGTCATTCAACGCGGCGCGCAACTTGGACCCAACGCCAACTTGACCGACGTCTACGTGGGTGAGAACGCCAAGGTCGCCATGGTCGAAGCGACCAACGCGCACGTTGGGGCTGACGCCACAGTTCATTCGTTTGTCGTGATGTCCCCGGGCGCCAAAGTGGCCAGCTCCGAGGTCGTCGCACCGTTCGAAAACCGAACTAGATAACGAGCTCGCGCTCACCTTGTACGCTGGCGCTGTGGAGACACTCGCGAAGCGACGTCTAGTAATTGTCTCGGGACGTTGCCACCCCGTTCTCGCTGAGGACATCGCCGACAAGTTAGGCGTGAAACTGACCGAGGCCAACCTGCGTGAGTTTGCCAACGGAGAAATTCACTGTCGGTTCGACGAATCGATACGCGGTGCTCACGTATTCATCATCCAGACCCACTCCTCGCCGGTTAACGACGCCGTGGTCGAGCAGCTCATCATGATAGACGCCGCCAAGCGGGCGTCGGCCAAGAGCATCACCGCGGTCATCCCGAACTACGGCTACGCCCGCCAGGACCGCAAGTCGGCCGGCCGCGAGCCAATTACCGCCAAGCTGATCGCGGACATGCTCCAGGTGGCCGGTGCCACCCGGGTGCTGTCGGTTGACTTCCACTCCGGTCAGATCCAGGGGTTCTTCGACATCCCCGTTGACCACCTGGTCGCCGCGCCGGTACTGGAGGACTACCTAAAGGCACACGCCGACCCGCACACGTTGGTGGTGGTCGCCCCTGATGCCGGTCGAGTGAAAGTCGCCGAGCGATACGCCCAACACCTGGGCTGCGACCTCGCGCTGGTGCACAAGACCCGCCCGCGCGGCGTGAAGAACGTCGCCGAAGCGCGTCACATCGTTGGTGACGTGAACGGTCGCCACTGCGTCTTGATCGACGACATGATTGACACCGCCGGGACGATCGTGGCGGCCTGTGATCTCCTCAAGGCCCACGGGGCCGAGGAGATCTGGGTAATGGCGACGCACGCCATCTTTTCCCCGCCCGCGGTCGACCGACTGTTCAACGCGCCCGTCAGTCGCGTGATCGTCACCGACACCTTGCCGTTGCCGCCGGAGCGACGCTTCGAAAAGCTGGAGATTCTCTCGATTGCGACCATTGTCGCCAACGCGATCGCGGCCATTTTCGAGGACTCATCGGTCTCGGACATCTTCGGCGGCGAGAACCT
>PMAL01000036.1 GCA_003152555.1 Acidimicrobiaceae bacterium
GAGGTGTAGTTGGTGTCGCAGACGTTGGCCAGGGGGGAGAGCACGCCCTGGCTCACCAACTGATAGGCATCCATCGTCCCCAGGCCGAAGTCCTCCCCGAGCCAGTGGACCAGGTCACTCTGGGCGATCCGGAAAGCGTCCTCCAGCGGCCTCGCCGAGCCTATCGAGATGAGGTGGTCATCGGTCTCGATTCTCGGCCAGGGGCAGGGCCGGCCCTTGATCAGCTCGACCGCGATCACGGTGTTCATGGCGCACTCCACCGCCACACCACAGGTCTCGCCCTCGCCCTGACGGGCATGCCCGTCGCCGAGCGACAGCAGGGCGCCCGGGACGTTCACTCCGAGATAGCAGGTGACGCCCTGGCGCATCTCCGGAGTGTCCATGTTGCCTCCGAAGGCGTCGGGTACCAGAGCGGAGCGCACTTCGAGGTTGGCGGGCATTCCCCCCACCGTCCCATGCATCGGATCCATGGGCAGGTCCACCTGGAACCCGCCGGACCTGGCCTCGAAGCGACAGAGGCGGTGCTCACGGTCGAGCCGCCAAATCCAGACCAGCTCAGGCAGCGGCTCGTTCAGGAGCGCGGTCAGGTGAGTCGCCGTCAGCGCCCCGAACAGGGGGACCGTTGTCGACGCCGCCCAGTCGCGGGCCGGCTCGATCGAGATGAAATGGACCGCCACCGTATCACCCACCTCGGCCCCCTCGATGTAGAAAGGGCCGGTCTGAGGGTTGAGGAAGGGGAACTCGCAGACCTCGGAGACGAGGTCCTTCTCGCTTTTGACCCGGCCGGCGAAGCAGTCCTCGGTGAAGAGCTCCAGGACGCTCCCGGGCTGGATCCGGGCCAGGGGCGGGGCGCCGCCGAAGGTCCAGGCGTATTGCCCCGGCTCGGGTGTGAAGGCCCGCACCACCAACTCGCTCACCTCGATCGCCTCAGTCGGCTAGACGTCCAGCTCATAAGGTCGAAACCGTCAGCCCGGCGGTCGGCTAGGTGCTGCCACCAGGAGTCGCCCACCTGCGTCAGTTCAACTTCGTTGCCGTCGGGGTCACGGACCGCAGTCTCCAGCGAAGCCTCGCCCAAGTCTTCGATGGGGTACTCGAGGGGCACGCCTAGCGCGTCAAGGCGAGCGACCAGGCCAGCTAGATCAAACACCCAAAGAGCCACCTTCAGGCCACCTCCGGGACTCGTGCCGACGCCGGGGTGGCTGGCGAAGTGGACGTCGCCTAGTTCGCACCCGTAGTGAGAACGGCCCTCGCCATGGCGCTCAGCGACAAACGGCACCCCCAGGATGTCGCGGTAGAAGAGCACCAGTCGGCCTGGATCAGCCGAGGTGATGAGCACCGCGGAGATGAACTCGATGGGCTTGGGCGAAGCCCTTACCTCTTCCGCCATGGCCATCTCCTTGTTTCAGATCTGCCCGCCAAGTCTGGCAGCTAGCCGGGTCACCGCGCGACCAGCACGTGGATGCCTGAAACCGGGGATGCGTGGTTGGCCTCGCCAGCCCCGGAAGGCGGGGCCAGCCTTGGTAAAGAGCGCAGCAACCGAAGTCGCAGGGGCCATCGGGAGCCAACGTCAGCTGGCCGAGAGCCAGAGTGGCATCCCGAGTGAGCCCTCGGGGGCCTAACATTCAGCACACATCCGAATAGCCCGACGGGCGAATGGGAATCCGGTGCGGGGCGTCACCCAAAGCCGGAGCTGTCGCGCAACTGTGTGCGGGGAGCCTGAGCCAGCGAGCCACTGGGACTGTCCCGGGAAGGCGGCATCAGGCGTCGATCCGCGAGCCAGGAGACCGGCCCTGAGGGATCGATGCACCCCCGCGCGCAACGGGAAGGTCGGCCTTCGGCGGCAGGTCCACCTCTGGCGTGACGGGACCAAGCGCCGCCAGGAGGTTGAGACGATGAGATCGTCTCGAGGGGCCAGCGCAGTACTGGCCGCGATGGCGATGGGACTGTTGATGTCGGCTTGCAGCAGCGCAGGCAGCGGCAGTCCCAGTACCCCGGGATCCACCTGCTCGGGGTCGGGGCATCACGTGGAGGTGGTGGTGGAACTCGGCAACCATCACGTTGTCGACCGCTGCGTCGGCTTCCAGGACGCCCAGATCAAAGGGGAAACAGCTCTCCGTCGCAGCGGGATTGAGTTCGCGTCCCAGCACTTTAGTTATGGGGACGCCGTCTGCCAGATCGACCACGATCCCGCCTCCTACACCGCTTGCTTCGCCTCCGGCCAGCCCTACTGGGCCCTCTTTCTCTCGACCGGCGGGGGCAAGTGGAAAGCGGCTTCCTCCGGAATCAGCGACGTCACCTTGAAGAGCGGCCAGGCGCTCGGCTGGCGCTACGACCCCAGCACCGGTACCGCCGCTGCACCTCCCCGGCCGCCCAAGTCATGACCTGATGAATCCGCGCGCGCTGACCGCGTGGGTAGCGGCAGTGCTTTTGCTTAGCCTNNGTCAGGCTGCGGCCCGCCCTGGTGGCGGTCAGCGTGGCGGGTATCCTGACCGTCCTCTTCAACTTTCTGCTGAGTCACACCGGCCAGGACGTGGTCTTCACCCTGCCCGGCTGGCTGCCTGCCCTGGGCGGCCCGCTGACAATCGAGGGCGGGGTGTACGGATTGGACCTCGCCCTCGGGCTGGCCGCCTGTATCGTCGCTGGAATCACCCTCTCCCTGGTGGTGGAGCCGCATCAACTGGTGGACTCCCTACCGGCGGTGCTTTCCCGTACCGGGGCTGCCTTGGGCGCGGCCATGACCCTGGTTCCGCGCCTGGGTCATAGCTTCGTGGCGGTGCGGGAGGCCCAGCAGATGCGCGGCTGGCGAGCCCGCGGCCTGCGCTCGTGGACAGCCGTGCTGGTCCCCTCGGTGCTGACCACCATCGAGGGCTCGGTGCTCCTGGCCGAGGCCATGGAGGCGAGGGCCTTCGGGTCCGGAACCCGGACCGCGCTGGCAACCTCGACGTGGCGACCGTCCGATCTGCTCATAGCCGGGACGTCGGTCCTGGCCATCGTCGCCTTCGTCGTCGCCCTCTTCGTGGGACAGGTGCCGAGCTGGCAGCCTTTCCCCACGCTCCTGCTTCCCGCCCTCAGTTGGTGGCCCGCGACTTGCTGCCTTGTTCTCTTCATTCCGGCCCTCCTGTCATGAGCGACCTGGCGACCTTCGATGGCTTCGGTTACCGCTATCCGGAGCAGGCGGACCCGGCCCTGAGCCACGTCACCTTCGATCTGCATGGTGGGCTGACCCTGTTGGGCGGAGCGTCGGGGAGTGGCAAGACGACTTTGCTGCGCAGCCTGAACGGGCTCGTCCCACACTTCCACGGCGGCCAGGCGTGGGGAAGGGCCACGATCCTCGGGCACGACCTCCGCAGCAGTTCGACCAGGCGGCTGGCCCGAGACGTGTCCATGGTCTTCCAGGAGCCGGAATCCCAGTTCGTCCTGGCTACCGTGCGTCGCGAGGTTGCCTTCGGTCCCGAGAACCTCGGTCTGCCCGCTTCGGAAATAGCAGAACGGGTGGACGGTGGCCTGCAGGCGATGGGACTCCTCGAGCTGGCCGAGCGCAGGATCGCCACCCTGTCCGGCGGCCAACGCCAACGGGTGGCTCTGGGCGCCGCCCTGGCGATGCGGCCCACGCTCTTGGTCCTCGACGAGCCAACCTCTCAGCTCGACGACGCCGGGGCGGATTCCCTTCGGCTGGCATGCCGGGACCTGGCCGCCCAAGGGCTGGCGGTGGTGGTCGCCGAGCACCGCCCCTGGAGGCTGGATGGCCCAGGCTCTCAGCGGCTGGAACTCGACCATGGCTCCCTCATCTCCCCGGGGACGACCCGATCAGGTCCTGCTCCCCTTGGCGCCCACCGCCACCCGTCCTCAGGTGACGTCGCCTGGGAGTTGCAGGACTTGGCGATCGGTCACGGCGTACCAGTGGCGACCGGCATCAACCTGGCCGGGATGCAGGGGGAGGTGCTCTGCCTCACCGGCGCCAACGGCAGCGGCAAGACAACCCTGCTCAATCTGATCCCGCGATTCTTTGACGCCACGAGCGGCACCATCGAAGTCAATGGCGTCGACGTGCGCGACCAGCGCCAAGAGACCCTGTGGGCTTCGATCGGTTTGGTCCCCCAGACGGCCTTCCTCTTCAGTGGCACGGTGGCCTCCAACCTGCGCTTCGGTCGCCCCGACGCGACCGACGAACAGCTCTGGCGGGCGTTGGAGATCGCCCAGGCCCGCGACTTCGTCTCGGCCATGGCGGGCATGCTGGACGCGCCCATCGACCAGGGCGGCACCAACGTCTCGGGGGGCCAGCGCCAGCGTCTCTCCATCGCCCGGGCGCTCGTTAAGGCGCCGAGCGTCTACCTCTTCGACGACTGCTTCTCGGCCCTTGACGCCGCCACCGACGCGCGCCTGCGCGCCGCCTTGAAGTCCGCAACCCAAGGCGCCTCGGTCGTGATCGTGGCCCAGCGCGTCAGCACCATCATGCACGCGGAACGCATCATCGTGCTCGACGACGGACGAGTCGTGGGGATGGGCACGCACGACGAGCTTTTGGTGAACTGCGAGCCGTACCACGAGATCGTCGTCTCCCAACTCGGCGAGGACGCCGCACTATGAGCATGGGACCCATGGGCGCGATGCGCGGCGGTGGCGTGCCGCCCCAGAAGAGTAAGAACCTGCGCGCGACCCTGCACCGCCTGCTCGGACGGCTGCGTCCCGAACGGACCAAGCTGGTGACGGCGTTCGCCCTCGGGGTCACGTCGGTCGCCTTCATGGTGTCGGGCCCCGAGATCCTCGGCAACGCGACCAACGTGCTCTTTAACGGCCTCATCGGCATGCGCCTGAAGCCCGGCACCACCAAGGCCCAGGCGATTGCGCTGCTGCGCAGCGAGGGCCATTCCCAGATCGCCTCGATGATCGCCGGAATGAAGCTCACGCCGGGAATCGGGGTCAACATCGACGACCTCGGCCTGGTGCTCGGCCTGGCGGCGCTGGTGTACCTGTTCGGCGCGGCCTTCAGCTACTTCCAGGGCTTCACGATGGCCGGTCTCACCCAGCGTGTGATGTCCGACCTTCGACGCGACGTCGAGGCGAAGCTCAGCCGATTGCCGCTGCGCTACTTCGACAGCCATCCCCACGGCGACGTGCTGAGCCGGGTCACCAACGATATCGACAACCTCACCACCACGATCCAGCAGGGCCTCAGCCAGTTGCTCACCTCGGTGCTCACGATTATTGGCGTCATGGGAATGATGTTCTGGATTTCGCCCCTGCTCGCGGCGGTATGCATTATCACGATCCCCCTGGCGCTCGTCGTGACGCTGTTCATCGCGCGACGATCCCAGGTGCAGTTCGGCGCCCAGTGGAGTCAGACTGGCACCCTCAACGGGCTCGTCGAAGAGACCCACACCGGACACGAGCTGGTCCAGGTCTTCGGACGCAGCGAGGCGACCATCGAAGAGTTCGCCCGTCAGAATAAGCGACTCTACGACGCGAGTTTCAAGGCGCAGTTCCTCTCGGGCATCATCCAGCCCTCGATGCAGTTCATCGCCAACATCAACTATGTCTCCATCGCCGTGCTCGGCGGGTACCGCGTCGCCTCGGGGCTGCTCTCACTCGGAGCCGTCACGGCGTTCATCCAGTACTCACGCCAGTTCACGATGCCAATCACCCAGATCGCCAGCCAGATGAACATGCTCCAGTCGGGCTTCGCCTCGGCCGAGCGCGTCTTCGAGTTCCTCGACGCGGACGAGGAGGCGCCCGATCTTCCAGCGGTACTCGAGGCGGGCCCTCACGCGCACGGACCGGGCAGTGTCACGCTTGATCACGTGTTCTTTTCCTACGAGCCCGACGAGCCGCTCATTGAAGACTTCACGCTTGACGTGGCGCCGGGCCAAACGATTGCCATCGTCGGACCGACCGGCGCGGGCAAGACCACCATCGTCAACCTGCTCGTGCGCTTTTACGAGATCGAGCGCGGACGCATTCTGCTCAACGGCGTCGACTACCGCGACCTGTCTCGCGACGAGGTTCGCAGCGCCTTTGGCATGGTGCTCCAGGACACCTGGATGTTCGCCGGGACCATCCACGACAACATCGCCTACGGACGGCCGGGCGCCACCGAAGGCGAGGTCGTCGAGGCGGCCAAAGCTGCCCACGTCGACAGTTTCGTGCGGACCCTGCCCGATGGTTACGCGACGGTGCTCGACGAAGACGCGTCGAACCTTTCCGCGGGCCAAAAACAGCTGCTCACCATCGCGCGCGCCTTCCTGGCCAACCAGAGCATCCTCATCCTCGACGAGGCGACCAGCAACGTCGACACCCGCACTGAGGTCCTCATTCAAGAGGCCATGGCACGCCTTCGCGAGGGACGCACCAGCTTCGTGATCGCGCATCGGCTCTCGACGATCCGCGAGGCCGACACCATCATCGTCATGGACCATGGACGCATCATCGAGCAGGGCAGCCACGCGACACTCATGACGAACCGAAACCTGTACTACTCGCTCTACGAGAGCCAGTTCACTGAGGCGACTGCCTAGAAAGAAGACATATAGAAGGTTTCGAGAGGCTCTGACTCTCGTTGCGGGACTGCGACTAACGGCGCAGAAAGATGAAGGGGAAACCGAGTGCTCACGGCTTCGAGGTCGTCAAATCAGTTCGATCTCGATGCCCGGCCACGGTAGGCAACCCAACGATGTCGACCCGGCACTCAACCACGATTGGGTGCCGGGTCGAATACGCTCTTGACGTACTACACAGCCTCTAGTTCGACGGTCATGAGATCTTCGACGTGCGAGATGCCCGGCGCAGCCCATGCGGCAGTTCTTGCGGATCGGGCTTCGTCAAGTGAATGAACATGGCCGCTCAAGACTGCCTTGTCTCCGGACACCGCGACGTGAATTTGGCGGGCATCGAGCGCCGCGTGTCGAGTCAGGGCGTTCGTAATGTGCGCCTGCACCTCTGCTGCAGTAGCACGGGGCTTGACAGAAATGTGGTTTAGTACGAGTGTCACGCCGAGTATTCGAGCGACCGCCCGTTGTGCCTCTACGCGTTCGTAGTTCCAGTCGACACTGCCGGTGAGCGTTACGTGGCCGTCGGCGACCTTCGCCTTCAGGTTGTGTTTTGCCAGTTCGACATTCGACTCGAAGACTCGGGCGATCGACTCAGCTATGTCAGAGTCGTCCCTCGAAAACGGCTTCAGGAGTCGAACCTCCAGTTCGTCCGCGACGGCCTTGACGCCAAATACACGTTCGGCCACATCCACCGCACGCGTCTTCGCGAGATACGTGGGTACGTTGCCAGAAAGCGTCAGCGCTCCACCATTGGCACTGACGGCGATGTGACGCGCGTCTACCTGTGGACTCCAATCAAGTGCCTCCTTGACTTCGGACTCTAAATCGATGTTTGTCGTTCTCATAACGTGTCCTTTCTAAGGTCGGCGCGGACTCGTCGACTGCAATAAAAACGTTAAGTGGCTATTCACGTCTTCGATAGGGCCAAATGTCCCAAATGCCAGCGCGACAGTTGCACTCCATCCGCCACGACGGCCGCCGCGGGCCGGACTCGAGTGCGTATTTCAAATCGAGCTGCGACAGCGCATGTTCCTTGGATCGATGACCTCGCGGGAATCGAGCAACGCAGTCGGGGTGTCTCTCTCATACCAAGGTTTGCTTGGTACACAACGCGAGTGACGCATCGTGATGTGACGAGGTGAATAGGGACGTCACGATCGCCAAGCAAGCGATAACCGAAGGCGCGCGCGAACACGCTGGTGAACGGTGTTGCGCACTCTAGAGCGACGGGGCACGGGATGCGGCACTCGCAATTCAGCCATTCGCATCAACCAATCCTTAGGCGAAGGGACGTTCATCTTCACTGTTCATTCCATCGTCGCCACGAAACCTAATGGACCACCTGATTCTTGAGCCTGCACCGACCATAACGTCCTCACGGTGGCGACAGGCGATTTCTCAGGACAACACATTACCCATCCCTACGTACCTTTGCGATGCTTGGAGTCGTCATCGAGCGAGTGCGAGACCGGCACTCCGGCATGCTCTCGGCGGCGCTGTTCCGCGAACCGATACGTTGGTAGGCGTTGAATAATCGTAAGGGGGCCGCTTGTGGGAAACGAAGTGATCGTGGTCGACAATTTCGTGGATGGTGCCGCGAAGAGCGCTTCGTCCAACGAGGTGATGGACGTGGTCAATCCATCGACGGGCGAACTCATCGCAGTTGTGGGCGCCTCATCAGCGTCCAATGTCGATGACGCCGTGCAGGCGGCGGCCCGTGCGTTTCCCGCGTGGAGTCAACTAACGCCTGGCAAGCGTTCCCAACTCTTGCATCGCGTCACCGACCTCTTCGAACGTGACCTTCAGCGATTCGCGGACCTCGAGGTTGCCGACGCCGGAAAGCCCGTATCCGCGGCGCGTGAGGTTGAGTTTCCAGCGATCGCGGACGCGCTACGCCACTTCGCGGGCGCGGCTCGGACACTGTCCGGCCAGAGCGGTGGTGACTACGTCACGGACCACACTTTCTATTTGCGACGCGAACCGCTTGGCGTGGTCGGCGCCATTACGCCGTGGAACTACCCGCTCTGGCAAGCGATTTGGAAGATTGCGCCCGCACTCGCTGCCGGCAACACGATTGTTGTGAAGCCTTCGGAGAACACGCCGCTCACTACTGCCGCCTTCGCCGAACTCGCAGGAGAAATCCTTCCCCCCGGTGTGCTCAACGTCGTGCATGGACGAGGTCACGTCGCCGGTGAAGCGCTCGTTCAGCACTCACTCGTCGCGCTCGCAACGTTCACGGGTTCAACTCGCGCGGGCCGACGCATCGCCGAACTCGCCGCCAAGACGCCAAAGCCCATCATCCTCGAATTGGGCGGCAACGCGCCGGTCGTGGTCTTCGCCGACACCGACCTCGCGCACGCGCTGCCCATCATCGCGAGTAGCGCGCTATATAACGCGGGGCAAGACTGCACCGCGGCGACCCGAATTCTCGTTGAGGACCACGTGTTCAACGAGTTTCTGAGTGGCCTCGTTGCGCAGTTTCAGGGCTTCACCCCGATGAATGCCACCGACCCAACGACGACGCTCGGCCCCCTCATCTCCCAGGTCCAGCGCGAACGTGTCAGTGGCCTCGTCGACGACGCCCGATTAAACGGCACCATCGTTCTCGGCGGACGTGCACTAGAAGGCCCCGGCTTCTTCTTCGAGCCAACCATCGTGACCGGTCTCGATCAGCGCCACGCATTAGTCCAACAAGAGTGTTTCGGTCCCGTCGTCACCGTGCAGCGATTTTCCGGCGACAACGAAGGTCTCGCGCTCGCCAACGGTGTCGAATACGGACTCGCCGGATCGGTATGGACGCGCGACGTCGGGCGCGCCACCAGATTTGCCAACGCGCTTCACTTCGGAACGGTATGGATTAATGACCACTTGATCCTCGCGCCCGAGATGCCCGTTGGCGGTTTTCGTTCGTCCGGTTACGGGAAGGAAGGCGGCGTCGCGGGAATCGAGGAGTTCACTCGTCTAAAGGAGGTCATTATCAACCTGCGGTGAACTGTGGCTCACCAGGAGGTTGCTTGTCACCGGATCGGCCTGCCGATATGCGTGTGAATGCGGCCTAAATGATTTGAGCGGACATCAATATTGACGGTACCCCTGGACATGTAATTTTATCTTATGCACCCTCCCCCTACGCTCACGGGCGACTCCGGCCTATCCCTGCCCGCAATCGGATTCGGCACCTACACCCTCTACGGCGACGGTGGGGCGAATGCCATAGCCGGCGCCATCCGTTTGGGTTACCGACTGATCGACTCAGCCGTCAACTACGAGAACGAAGGGGCCGTGGGAGCTGCAGTACGACGCGCGGGCATCGCGCGTGACGAGTTGATTATCACGTCAAAACTTCCTGGGCGTCACCACCACTTTGATGACGCGCTCAATTCCGTGGAAGAGAGCGTCATGAGAATGGGACTTGAGAATATTGACCTCTACCTCATCCACTGGCCCAACCCTCTTGAGGATCACTACGTCGAAGCGTGGAGTGCGCTCATCGAAGCACGACGCCGCGGACTGGTCCACCACATTGGCGTCAGCAATTTTCAACCGGAGCACTTGGAGCGACTTCGCGTCGAGACCGGTGAACTACCTGCGGTCAACCAAATTGAGTTGCATCCCTACTTTCCCCAAGCCGAACTCGTGGCGTACCACCGCGAACACGGGATCCTCACTGAAGCGTGGAGTCCATTGGGTAAGGGCAGTGATCTACTCACCAATCCCGTCATGACGACTATTGCCAGCGAACACTCGGTCTCTCCGGCGCAGGCGATCCTTGCCTGGCACGTGCACATTGGGACGATTCCGATACCTA
>PMAL01000080.1:0-11477 GCA_003152555.1 Acidimicrobiaceae bacterium
ACGGAGGGGTGCGAGAGCGGCCGAATCGGGCAGTCTCGAAAACTGCTGTGTCTCCGGGCACCGTGGGTTCAAATCCCACCTCCTCCGCCGTATAGAAACGGGTGACTTCGGTCACCCGTTTCTGCCCTCAGTAACGGTTGCGTCCCACAGAACTAATCTGGTCATGTCTGACACATGTCAGCACGCAACAGAGGAGTCCCCATGGTTTCGTCAATCCAATCTGAGGTCGGTACTGAGCGCAAGGTGATTACGGAACTTCCTGGACCCAAGTCGCGGGCCTTGCACGAACGTCGCAAGGCCGCCGTCAGCGCGGGACTAACCAATGGCTTTCCCATTTACATCGAGCGGGCCGAGGGCGCCATCCTCGTCGACGCCGACGGCAACCAGATTCTCGACCTTGGCTCGGGCATCGCCGTGACCACAATTGGCCACGCCGTGCCCGAACTCATCGACGCCGTGAGCGCTCAGGTGGCCGCGTTCACCCACACCTGCTTCATGGTCACGCCCTATGAGAGTTACGTCGAGGTCTGCGAGGAGCTCGCCGCCCTCACCCCGGGCACGCACGCCAAGACGTCGGCCCTCTTCAATTCCGGGTCCGAAGCGGTGGAAAATGCAGTCAAGGTGGCACGTCTCGCGACGGGTCGCCAAGCCATCGTCGTCTTTGACCACGCGTATCACGGTCGCACCAACTTGACGATGGCCCTCACCGCCAAGAACATGCCCTACAAGGACCGCTTCGGCCCATTCGCTCCCGAGATTTACCGCGTGCCCATGAGCTATCCGTTCATCGACGGGCTCACCGGTGCTGAAGCCGCGGCCATTGCGATCAAGGACATCGAGACTCAGGTGGGCGCGCACAACGTCGCGGCCCTTCTCATTGAGCCCATCCAAGGCGAAGGCGGATTCATCGTGCCGGCCGACGGATTCTTGCCGGCGCTGTCCGAGTGGACCACCAAGAACGGTGTGGTCTTCATCGCCGACGAGATTCAGAGCGGTTTCTGTCGCACCGGTGACTGGTTTGCCGTTGACCACGAGGGCGTCATCCCCGACATGGTCACGACCGCCAAGGGCCTCGCTGGCGGCATGCCGCTCGCGGGGCTCACCGGTCGGGCCGAACTCATGAACGCCGTGCATGAGGGCGGCCTCGGCGGCACGTACGGCGGGAATCCCGTCGCGGCGGCGGCGGCGATTGCCACCATCAAGACTCTGCGCGATCGCAATCTTGTCGCGCGCGCCCGTGAAATTGGTGAAACACTGCTCGCGTTCCTTCGCGCGTTGCAGCAAGACGTCGCCATCATTGGAGACGTTCGCGGCCGAGGTGCGATGATCGCCATTGAACTCACCCAACCCGGCACCAAGACGCCCAACTCGGCGGCCGCGAAGGCGATCGTAAACTACTGCAACCAGCAGGGCGTCATCGTGCTCGCCTGTGGCACCTTCGGTAACGTGATTCGCCTATTGCCACCACTGGTGATCACCGACCAGCAATTGGCCGACGGGCTCGATGTTCTGGGCGTGGCCGTGCGCGCCGCGAGCTGATTTCAATATTGCGCGAGAACGTGTAACACCGTTGAGCGAAGTCTTCACTGACTTCTCGAGGCGCCATGAGTACCATCGATAAAGCGCCACGTGCCGAGAGAAGACCGGGAACGCCATGAGCCGAGCCACAGCCACCGCGCGCAGGTCGTGGCGTGGCGGGTTGATCGTGGGCGTCACGGCCATGTTGCTGGCGGGGTGCGGTAGCGCAAAAGTCGTGGTGAGTCCCCACCTGACGGGCACACCGTCACTGGGCATCAATGTGCCGCTACAGAGCGTGGCCTGCACTACGTCAGGCGCCTGCGTCGCCGCCGGAGCTAATGGAAGCAGCGTCGCACCCTCGGCCGTCGTGCAGGTGAGCCGCGCCAACGGCGTCTGGACCGCGCCCAGCGTTCCCAGCACGCTCGTCAATTCATTCTCGTCGGCCGCGTGTTGGAGCAGCCAGTGCCTCGTTGGCGGCGCGCAACTTTCTGGCGATACCTTGTGGCTCGTCAGTCCCAGCACGATGTCCGTGACCGCGTCACCCACTCCCCGCGCGGGTAAGGGCGTCAGCGCGCTCAGTTGCTACGCCTCCTCCTCGTGCGCCGTTGTTGATACCACCGGCATCACCGGCAGTGCGCGACTCTCCTTCACCAGCGACGCCGGCACCACGTGGACAGCCCCAGAGTCACTGTCGTGGACCGTAGGTGAGTCCGTGACGGCGCTGTCGTGCGCTGACGCAATGAACTGTCTCGTGGCCGCCACCAACTCAAGTCGCCAGGCGCTGCTTGAGGTCACCCACGACGGCGGGATGACCTGGGCCGTTCGCACGGTGCCCAGCACCTGGATATCCGTTAACTCGTTATCCTGCGTCGCGCTGCGCTGCGTCGGACTCGTCGCGACCGCGACGCAGTCACTGGTCGAGCGCACGAACACCTTCGCCCGGGTGTGGAAGAGCGAGGCCCTCAGCGAACAAGCGAACGCACTGGCCTGCGCCCGGCTCTCGCGGTGCGCGGTGGTTGGCCAAACGACGAACCAGGCGCCGTGGCTCGCGACGTTACAGGGCAACCACCTACACAGTATCGCGCTCAAATACGTGCCGTCGCCACTGCTGGGCGTGGCCTGCGGTGTCAAGACGTGCTCGGCGATCGCCGCGAGCACCGTGCTGTCGCTTCGCCCCTAGCCCTTCATCGCCGCGGCCATCAGACCCGGTAACTTCGACCACGAAGGGTCGACTTGAAAGGCCAGCAGCTTGCGCATCACGACTCCCGCATTGGTGTTGGTGGCGAACCACGCTGGCGCGGGCCGAGCGACAAATGGCCCGCGCACGACTGACTTTTGGGGATGGGCGAAAAGGTAACCATTGCCCACGAATCCGCTGCCCGACTGAATGTCGGTGATCGTGTGGCCCGGATACGCACCCCACACCGTCGAGCCAAAGGCAAAACTCATCGCGTGCCAGATGTTGACGCCAATCGAGCCGTAGCGCAGATCGGCAATGGCCTGCTCAATCGCCGGACCGATCACGAGGTCCTTCAAGGTGCGCGGGTCGGCCAAAAGGGTCATCGACAGGGACCCCCAAACAACGTCGTTGCAAAACGCCACCGCCTTCGCCACGAAGTCGGCTGGTGAGCTCGCCGGTAAAGCCGTCTCGCTCGTCAGGGCGCAGAAGGCTTCGACGTTAAAGCAGATGTCGTCCACGTCATGAGCGTCCACGTTTCGCACGATGGTCCACGCCATCCTCTTCTCGTCACCCTCGCCAATCTGATGGGCGTCGGGATGAACTTCAAGAAACTCCGCGCGACGCTCGCGGGCACCGGGATAGTAGGCGTGGCGCGAGGGAATTGCGGCAAAGACCCTCTCTAGCGCCACGAAAAACTCTTCGCGCTGCGGCCACTCTTCGTGCGTGACGATCACCCGCGGGCTGAGACAGTTGAATCCCGCATTGTTAGCGAGCATGGTCGCGACGTGCTTGGCCTGGTACTCAATCTCTTTACTCGACCACGTCCCGGGCACGATCACCACCGGCGAGACGTTGCCCAATTCACAGGTCACTGGCTTGGTCACTTGGGGATTATTAGCGGCCTTGCGACGCGTACCTTCGGCACCGACCCCAAAGACAATGGCGTCATGCGTCTTGTCCGAGCCGGTCACGTGGATCTCGTCGATCCCCTTGTGATTCGTCAAATATCCACCGACCTGCGCTCCGCCACTGACGATGCGCAAGAAGCCGGCGTCGATAAGCGCTCGCAGTGCGCACTGCCAGAACGGTACGAGATAATCATTCACCGGATTGGCCTTGAGGACCACGACCTTGCCGTCAACAAACAGTTTGGTCAGGACGTCGCGCGGTCCGATCGAACCCACGTTGCCCGCACCTAACACGAGCGATACACCCACGTGCTCGTGAGGGTTGCGATACGTCTCAGCCTGCGTGGCCATTACGTCAGATTCCGTGACGCCGGGCTCCATCCACACTTCACCGGACACACCACTGAAGAGGATCTTGTCAAAAATCGTCGCGGGCACAACTTGCACGGCAATGCGTTGACCGGGCTTGTGACGAACGGGACCCGGGTACTGGGGGCGACCCTGCGACGCGAGATCGAGCATCGACTGGCGAAACGCCTGCGTCATGCGAACGAAGGTGCCCACACCACTGAAGAGTTCTTCACCGCCCTCGGGACTTCGAGGGTCGTAGCCTTTCGCCGCGCATCCCGCCGCGGTCCATTCCTCGGCCACCTCGTACGTGTCGCGAACAATTCGGGCCAGTAAATCGGCGCGTTCGCTCGGTGGCGTGCTGGCCCACTCACTCGCGTGCGCGGTGACGTCGGCGATCGCTTGATCCAGCGCTGATTCCAGCACGGCGACTTGGTCTTGGGTCCCAGAAGTCGCAGCTGACGCTCCTCGAGATTGGCTCATCAGTGTTCCTTTACGTGTTTCTATGGCAGGCTAGTGCGGTGAGTATTGCACCGCCCCGTACAGTTCCGCCGGGCTGGTACCCAGATCCGAGCGGCGCGCGCCAGTGGCGGGTGTGGACCGGCACGGACTGGTCCGAACTGACCCGGCCCTACGGTGAGCCAATCGTGACAACGCCAATGGTCGAGTCACTGCCACTCATCAACGCGCTGCACCGACTACTGCGCTACGGCATCGTCACGTTCTTCGCCGGTCTTGGTCTCGCGGTGAACATCCTCGCCCACTGGCCGGGCACCGCCAAGCCCGCACCGTTCTGGTTCGCCAGTACTGGACTCGACGTTGGCGTTGGGCTACTGGTCATTGGCTCGCTTTGTTTTAGCCTCGCCGCGCGCCAGTTCGAGGGCCACTGGACCCTCGAGTCCTGTCTGCCCGGTATCAACGTGCTCGTCGTCAGCTATCACGTGACCCAGCGCCTGGGCGGTCGCTCGCCAATTTGGCGAGTGGTGACCGAAACAATCTTGATCGCCCTCTTCATTGGTCAGAGCCACACCGAGCTGTGGCTCGGCGTGGCCCCCGCGCTGGTAACGCTCGACCACATGCGCTGGACGTCCGCACTGCTGGACCGACTCTCCGGGTCACCCGTGAGCGTGTCGCGCGCCCTTTCGTAGAATGACAACACAATCGCCGACGATTGCGTTCGAGGGAGAATGCCACATGGCGAACGAGTTGTGGGGACCGCTCGCCGGTCTCATCGGGACTTGGGAGTCCGGGTATGACGGACTCGACGTCTCCTTTCACAACGACAGCGGGAAGGTGGGCGAGACGCCATTTCGCGAGCGAACCTCCTTTGTCCCCTTTGGACCGGTCGAAAATGGCGAGCGAACGCTGTTCGGACTTGATTACCGCACCAGCGTCTGGCGAGAAGGTGATGACGGTCCCTTTCACACCGAGGTGGGCTACTGGATGTGGGACGCCACGAACCAGCAGGTGATGCGCTGCTTTACCTCCCCGCTCGCCGTCACGTTGATTGCCGGAGCGACCGTCCAACCGAGCGCGACTACCTTTCGATTAGAGGCGGTGCTCGGTTCAAACACTTATGGCATCCTGTCGAGTCAGTACCTCGACGAGGTGGCCCGCACCACCAGATTTGAAGTGACGGTCACGCTCGACGCCGACACCTTCTCCTACGATGAAACAATCGTGGTCGAGCATCGAAAGAGCCAGACCATCATCATGCACACCGACCGCAACACGCTGATGCGCGTCGAGTAGGGGGCATGTACGAGTGGTCCGAAGAGCAGTTGGCCATCGCGGCGGTAGTTCGTCGCTTCGTCGACGAAGAGATCCGCCCCCACCTAGACGACCTCGAGCACAATGGCGTGGCCCCGTTTGACATCATGCGCAAGATGTACGAGACATTCGGTCTTAAGGAGATGGCTCAGGAAAATTTCAAGCGGCAGCTGGAACGAAAGGTCTCGGGCGAAGAGCCTTCTCACGCGTCGCGCGGCGGTGATCCTTCGGCGCAGCTCATCTCCACTATCGAACTGTGCCGCGTCAGTCCCGGTTTTGTCACGTCCCTGGGCGTATCGACCGGTCTCGCGGCGGGGACGATTAACAAGTTGGGTACGCCGGCACAGATGCAGCGTTGGAGCCTTGATCTCATGACACTCGACAAGATCGGCGCGTGGGCCATCACCGAACCGGACTCGGGCTCGGACGCGTTAGGGGGCATGCGCACGCGAGCGACCCGTGACGGCAACGAATACGTGTTGAATGGTCAGAAGACCTGGATCACGAACGGGCCCTACGCGGACACCATCGTGCTCTACGCCAAACTCGACGACGGCAGTCAGGACGAGGTTCGCAATCGCAAGGTCCTCACCTTCGTGCTCGACCGCGGAATGCCCGGGCTTGATCAAGCCAAGCCCATGCGCAAGATGGGTCAACACGCGTCACCCACGGGCGAGGTGTTCCTCAGAGACGTGCGAGTGGGTCGCGACCGGCTCCTCGGCGAGACCGAAGAGCCCAAGGGCGGCGGTCGTGAGAGCGCGAAGGACAACTTCGTCGCCGAGCGGGCCGGCGTTGCCGCCATGTCACTGGGCATCATTGAAGAGTGCGTTCGGCTGAGCATTGACTACGCGAAGCACCGCACGTTGTGGAACAAGCCCATTGCGGAGTTCCAACTGATCCAACTCAAACTCGCCAACATGGAAATCGCTCGCGTCAACGTGCGCAACATGATTTTTGCCCATATCGAACGTTCTGCGGCCGGCGCCGTGCCGACGCTCGCTGAAGCCTCCGCCATGAAGCTCTATTCGGCCCAGGCGGCGTGCCAGGTCGCGGACGAAGCCATTCAGATATTTGGCGGTAACGGCTACATCACCGAGTACCGCGTGGAGCAGCTGAGCCGCGACGCTCGGGTACTGCGCATCTACGCCGGCACCGACGAGATGCAAGTGGTCGCCATTGCGAAGGATCTTCTGCGCTCCTAACGAGGTGCCGCTATGACCTACGAACCTCGACGTTTCGTGAGCCACCACAACCCCGTCAACATGATGATCGGCACGGCTATCACCACCACACGAGCCGCGGGCAACGCCGCTCCATTGTGCACGAACTGCACCGTCGTGGACGTATTGACGGAGCGAAGCAAACCTGAACCAACGAGTGAGTGCACAGTCCACTCTTGCACGCAGTGCGCTTAAGCGACCAGACCCACTCCAATGATCAGAGCAATTGGTTACGGAGCCTTGGGACCATTCTGTTGCAGCATCAGCTCCATGCGATCGAGAATGTCCTCGATGGCTTTGTCCTGGGCGAGCAGGTGATTCTGAATCTCCTCTGACTCCTTCAGCACCGCCTCGGCATCCTTGTAGGTATCTTCGGCCCGCTTGTCGGCGGCGGTGGCCTGAATGTTTTGGCCCACAATGATGATCGGCAACAGCACCAGCTGCAAGAAGCTGCTCGACATCCACACGATGATGAAATACGTGCCCTGCTTGATCGCCGAGGGCAGCGCGAAGAGCGCCAGGAATGTGAAAATGTAGGCGCACCACATGGTGCCGACGACCAGCGTGATCTTCAGGCCGAATTTGGCGTTGAAACGCACCCAGAAGTTCTCACTATCGGTGCGCAGCAGATCCTTCGTCTTGACCGGCCCGTGAGCGCGGAGTTCCGCGGACCGGGGATGACGTACGTATTCGTAGATAGATGACATGACCGAATTCTCACACGCACGCTCATGAAACACGGGCATTCATGGGCGCTACGAAGCCCACTAAAAAATGGTGTTGCCAGCGCTGCTCGCCTAGACGAGGTCGGGTGAGGTCTCCATGCCGGCGCGCCACACGGAACGCGCAATGATCTTGGTGGTGTCGGCCCGATCACGATACTTAAGGGCAATGTCGCGCGCCTCTTCTAACAGGCCCTCGGAGAGCACCGTAGGGTTGAGTCCCAACGCCGAGAACTTCTCGCGGCTGACGTTGAGTTCGTTCTCAACCGCTTCGCGGCGCGGGTTTGGCAAGTTGGCGATCTTGGCGTCCATCAATTTGGCAATCAGTTCGGCGAGGTCGCGGAGTCGGTACGTCTCGGTGACCTGGTTAAAGACCTTCACCTTATCGCCGCGCTTCGGCGGGTTTTCGAGCGCGATCTGGACGCAGCGTACGGTGTCACGAATATGAATGAAGGCCCGCGTCTGTCCGCCCGTACCGTGCACCGTCAACGGGTGCCCAATGGCCGCCTGCATCAAGAATCGGTTGAGCACCGTCCCGTAGTCGCCGTCATAGTCGAATCGGTTGATGAGGCGCTCGTCCAACGATGTCTGGGGCGTTTGCGTGCCCCACACAATTCCCTGGTGCAGGTCAGTGATGCGCACTTGGTCGTTGACCGCGTAAAAGGAAAACAGCAACTGGTCCAAGGTCTTGGTGAGGTGATAGACCGAACCGGGGTTGGCCGGGTGCAATATCTCGCGATCAATGTCGCCGTCGGGGGTGGGTACCTTCACCGTTAGGTAGCCCTCGGGAATCGGCGCCGAACCGGACCAGCCGTAGCCGTAGACACCCATGGTGCCCAGGTGCACGAGCGCGATGTCGAGGCCACTCGACACGATTGCCACCAGCACGTTGTGCGTCGCGCGCACGTTGTTGTCCACCGTGTAACGCTTGGCAATGGAGTTGCGCATGGAATATGGCGCGGCGCGCTGCTCTGCGAAGTGGACAATCGCGTCGGGGCTTAATTCACGCAGCAGACCTTCAAAGCGCTCGTACTCTTCGGCCAGATCGAGATTGACGAAGCCAATCTCTTTTCCGGTCAGCTCCTTCCAGACGCGAAGACGCTCGCCCATGGGTCGGATCGGCGTGAGTGATTCGACCTCGAGCTCGATGTCGATCTCTCGACGACTCAAATTGTCAACAATGGTGACGTCGTGACCAGCGTCAGAGAGGTGCAGTGAGGTGGGCCAGCCACAAAATCCGTCGCCGCCAAGTACCAGTACCTTCATATCGCTCCTTCGCAAAGCCGCATCGTTGCAGTTTCGTAACCTGAAAATCTTACCAGCCCAGTTTTGGCGACTTTACCGAGCACAAGGTCCTCTCGAGCGCTATGAACGTTCTCTTACGGTAACGGCGCGACCAAACTCACTCTGGGCGTCTCTACAAAGAACCCGACGTGACTCGAGGGGCTTTTAGCACTCGAGGCTGCACGTAGCGCAAGTGCAAGGCAATGGCGCCGCTTAAGAGCGCCGCGTAGAAACACCACAGTGACGTGAAACCACTGGCGCACAGCAGGACAAGGGCGATAACGGCCGCCACGTTCGCCACACCAAACCAGAAGACAGTTCGGAAACCCGACAAGAGCAACGGGCTACAAGTGGCAACTATGTAGAGGCCAATGATGGCCACGCCGTGATGCAGACCAATCGAATACGCCAGATGGTACGCACCGAGTTTCACGCTCGGATGACCCACCAACATGGCCTCAAGCAATATCGCCGATACCACCACACCTAACAACAAAAACGGCACTATTCGCCTTCGACGTGGCCCCCGCGGTTCGACAAAGAAGAACATCAAAGGCACCAGCGTGGGCAGCACCACCAATGCAAACAAAAGATAGATCCACATTGCGACGTGCCCGATGGATTGCGAAACGTGTCCCTGTAACCACCACCACACGAACGTCTCGTCAATCTGGTGCAGTCCCAGAACAATCGGCAGTGCGGCGACCGCCAGGTACTCCGGCCGGCCCTTCACGTGCAGGCAGGCGTCAATGCCAATCACCACCACCACGCTGCCACCGACGAGATCACCGGTTGGAGAAAAGCACATTGTCGCCCTCTGATTGATCCACTTTGATCTACCGGCGTCACCAGGTGTCACAAATTCTCAAGAACGCGTGCGCGCTCCGTTTCACCATAGGTCTGACTCATCAGTTGGGAGTCGATTAGAAAAAATTCGGATCTTTTCAGCAACGGAGCAGAACCCTCACTCGGTCGACATTCCGTCAGCGTGGCACCGCAGTAACAAACTGAAATGAGGCCCCTCTAATTTCGTGAGTTCAGCAGGCCACAAGACGAGAGATGCCATACGCGGTCTGAGGAAACTCGAGGCAGAGTGAGAGCGAGATTGGGGTTTGGTTTATCTGCTCCTTGGTGACGAACTTCACCACGCCACCTTGTCCCGCGGCGAAGGTGGGTACCGGTTCCATTCTCAAATGCGGGCCCACATCAGCGGCCACTACATCGGCGCCCGACACGGCCTTGCCGTGAGATGCGGCGATAGCAATCGCATTTCTGCCAATAATTAGTGCGTTGCCTTCGACGTTAAACATTCCAATGGCTTGGAGCGGGCAGGGGGCAATCGTCGGTCTCGCCCCGATCTTGTCTGGAAAGTCAATGCACGTGCTCTTATACGTAATCGAACTGATCAGGTCGACTAATCGAGGAAACTCCAGAACTCCGCCAAGATTGAACACCAGACTGAACTGATCTGTCTTCAGCGAAGAGAACGTATCGAACGCGTTACTGACGTCAGCCGCGTTGACCACGTGGGCCGGCTGATCATGGGTGGCGGTCGCGACCGCGTACATCGCCATCTTGAGCGCAAACGAAGGCGAGGACGCTTCAACGCTGCCACCGCTTATGCCGAGCAGCACGATGGCTGCGGCCGACGCCACAATCGACCTCCATTGTCGGTGGCGTGCGAATCTCATTGAGGTCCCGCGCTCACTCGTACGAAGAATCATGCGGCGACCTCTCGTTGCCCTGCGACGAGACAATCTTGCCCTACGCGCCGATCCGACGCGATGCAACGTACGTCATGTCACTCGTGGCCGACGTACCCGGACAAGGTCAGCAGGAAGATAGCGGTTGTCTTCACAAATGACTCATCCAGCTGCTCCGCGTTCGAGAATCGAAAACACGGAACAACTGGATGAGAAATTCAAGAATGAACTACGTTACCGGCGGAAGTTTCCGTGTTGGAACGAGCTGTGTCCTGAAAATCCCTGGCTATTCGATCCGCCATTGGATCCGCTGCCACCTGAGTTGAAGCGCTGGTGGCCAAGAGGAACGTGGACCGGCTGACCCCAATGCTCGAGGATGCTGACACTGGACGCGTCAAGCGTCGTTGGCGTAGCACCAATCAATCCCTGAGCGTTGATGAAGTCGCCAACCGCGATATCGGTCAGCCCCGCAGTGGACCCATCCTTGGTGAACGACGTAGTTCCGTCCGTCACGATGGTGCTGGTGACACCCTTGAACCCCTCGACAGTGATCGAGTCACCACTGATCAAGGTGACCTTGCCACTGAAATGAGACAACGAAATATTGATGCGGGTTGCCGTCGGCGGCGTGCCCGGCGATGCCTTAATCTGCGCATTCTCGCCAACTACCAAAGCGGCGGGTAGCACCGTGGTCTTGCCTTCGGCGAACGTCGTCGTTCCGATGATCGCGAACGTTTCGGGCGTGCCCTTGTGGTCAGTTATCGTCACTGACGTGGAACTGGCCGCAGTAACGAGGCCACTCACGCAAATCGGACGGGGTGGCG
>PMAL01000080.1:11522-14632 GCA_003152555.1 Acidimicrobiaceae bacterium
GGAGGCACAATTTCGATAACGCCCGCTGTGGTCGATCCAGCCGCAATAACCTGAATGCCGACAAATGATCCAGGAACCAGGTCAGTGGCCGAGACTGTGGTCATACCTTCAGCGAACACGGTTGTTCCGGTGATGGTGTAGGTAACGGGGGTGCCGCCGTGCTGCGAAACCGATACTGAGGTGGCTGTTACCGCGGTGACAACACCACCAAGAAAATTATTCCAATGTGACTGGCCGAAAGAATCGTGATGACTCGAGAGGCGTGAACCGTGGTCTGAGGCGGCAGCAACNNACAATTTCCAGTCTCTTGTCCAAAACTGTGAAATTCTTGTGAAAGCACAGTGCAGAGCGTCGGTATGGCGACAACTCTAAGAAAACTCTGGTAAACACCGGCGTTTCGCGTGCAGTGCGGAGACTACCGCCGTGGGATCCCGACACACGTGGGCCACCTTCTGACGGTTGAATTGAACGTCAGAAAAAGGGCGGTTCGGCGGAGCGAAGGGTGCGGTGG
This sequence comes from Acidimicrobiaceae bacterium, assembly GCA_003152555.1. Lineage (GTDB taxonomy): Bacteria > Actinomycetota > Acidimicrobiia > Acidimicrobiales > RAAP-2 > RAAP-2. Next base: position 12,034 of record PMAL01000080.1, read on the forward strand.
CTTAAAAGTGGCTATTTGGTTGGCGGGACCGGCTTCGGTCCCAACGCCGTAATGGCATTTTGCTGGGCCAACACCGCGGCGGTCACGGCCGCGTTAAACGTAGACAACGCCGCGCTCATGGCCGCGGTATTTGATCCCGACAGCGCGTTTCCGTAGTTTTGCCAGGCTGCGGCGACGGCCTCAGCGAGCGCTGCACGCGCGGCCGCCTTGGCCGCGGGCGTCGTTGCCGCCGCGAGGGCCGTCTTGTAGCGAGCTTCCGCGGCCGCGACCACGGTCGTTTGCGTCGAGGGCGACGCCTTCAGGACGGTCTTGTAGTTGGCGGTTGCGGTCTGGATAGCGAACTGGAAGGTGAAGTTGATGGTCTGGACTTCAGCCTTGTAATCCTTTAATTGCAGTTCATATTGCGCCTGAGTGCGCTTGGGGGTACCCGACGCCGACGCGACACTCGCCGATGCGGCGAAGAGCCCAGTGCTTACCAATCCCACGGTAAGACTCCGAATAATCCTGCTTTTCATGAAATTTCCTCGACACTGCACTTCTCGGTCGATATGACCACTGCATCAAAACTATTGGCTCAGAGTGTGAGATTTCTGTGAATGGTCAGTGCGTCGCATGTTAACTGGAAAGTCCATTCGTCCCACGTTCTCGCGCCCCGATACCCTTAGGAACGTGACTAAAGCGCATAAGTCCCTTGTCTTTGTGGTCGATGACGAAGAGGGCGTGCGCGATTTGCTGTGTGACGCCCTTTCTATCGCCGGATTCGAGACGATGGCCGCTAAAGACGGTGAATCAGCGCTGGTGGCGCTGCGAACGGCCAAGCCTGATTTATTGATTCTCGACGTGAATATGCCGTTTCTCAACGGATTCGAGTTGCTGGCCCAAATCCGCGCCAAGGGCAACCTGACACCGGCCCTGATGTTGAGCGCACGTGGTGATCGCAGTGACGTGACCCAGGGGCTTCGCCTGGGCGCGGACGACTACGTGACCAAGCCCTTCGGACTTGAAGAGTTGTTGTTGCGCGTCAACGCGATTCTGCGCCGCACGCAATTCCTAGACGCCGACGCCGTCATCACGTGCGGACCGGTTACGTTAGACGAAAACCAGCACGAGGTATTTGTCCACGACGTGCTGGTCGAATTGTCACCCACCGAATTTCGTCTGCTGGAGTACCTCATGGCCAATCAGAATCGTGTGGTCACCAAATCCCAAATACTTGACGACGTCTGGGGCATTGACTTCGAATCAAACACCTCCATCGTCGATACTTATATCTCTTACCTGCGACGCAAATTACATCGCGACGGCTTTGAAGGAATTACCACTGTCCGCGGCGTCGGCTATCGAATCGTGGACTCTACGAGTCACCCGTGAGGCTGAGAACCAGGTTCACCCTGGTGTTGATTGTCGCTACCACATTGATTTCGCTGTTGATTGGCGGTTACGCCGTCATTGCCACCAAGAACTCTCAGCTCTCCATCCTCGATCACAACCTCAATCAAATTATTCTCAGCACCAGGGGCTCTAAGAGCGACGCCATAGGCGCGGCACTGCTCGCGGTGCACCAGAACAACCTCAACGCCGTGGTCGACTTCGTCGACGACGGCACCATCTCACAGCTCTCACTCGCCACGTTCAACGTAGCGACGCTGCCGCGCCAGGCGTTGCTCAACGCTTCGGTACATTCAATTCAGTCGTCAACCGACGGCGATGGTATTCGCTTCCGCACGGTCGGCTTGCCCGGCGGTGATTCCCTCTTCATTGCCATGTCGACCGCCGACGTGAAACGCTCCACGCACAATCTCATCCTTCGCCTGCTGCTCTTCACTGTCGTCGCAGACCTTTTGATGAGCGGCGCGGTGCAGGTCATCATCCGACGCGACACCAAGAAGATTGAGGAGCTCATTGGACTGGCCAACGACATCGCGGACAAGAACGAGGACGTGACGCTGCCCGAAACCAGCGGACGTTCCGACGTCGATCAACTCTCCAGCGCGCTCGGCAGGATGGTGAACACGCTCAACGACGCTGTCGTGCTGGAGCGCAACATCTCACAACGAATGCAACAGTTCCTCGGAGACGCCTCGCACGAACTGCGAACACCGCTGACGGTCATTCGTGGTTACACCGAGTTGCTACGAAGCGACCGTGTCCCCTCTCCGGAAGTCCAACTGCGCGCTCTTGATCGCATGGGAGAAGAAGTTCAGCGCATGGAGCGCTTGATCAGCGACCTGTTATTACTCACCGAACTGGGAGAACAACGCGCCGCGCACGACGAGCAAATCGACGTGAGTGCCATTCTGCACGTGCAGCTCACGGATTTTCGAACGCTGGAGCCGCATCGCGTGATCAACTCTCAAATCGACAAGGACGTAACCCTCGTGGGGTCGAGGAGTCGGGTCGAGCGACTGCTGCAAAATCTCTTCTCCAATATCCGCCGCCACACGCCAGCGACTGCCCCGGTGCGAGTGATACTGCACGAGCACGACGAGACCATTGAACTATGGGTCGAAGACGGTGGGCCGGGACTTCCCGAGTCCGCATACGAAAGCGGCCCGCAGGGCTTCATGAGATTCGACAAATCGCGATCGCGTGAATCGGG
>PMAL01000080.1:14699-16930 GCA_003152555.1 Acidimicrobiaceae bacterium
ATTCGAGCCGAAGGCTTGGGGGCTCGCCCGGTGCTCGGGTTCAAGAAACCGTCAATGCGCCCCGTACTCGTTGTTACGAACCAGGTACCGCCCTGTTCAGTCGAAGAGCGCAGCGACGCTCCGTAGAGCGCCCGCGCGTGGCCCAGCGTGTCGCCAAGTTTTAGTTCATTTGACGTTCTGCCCGACGGCGTGAGGTCGGGGCCGAGTGACAGTCCGACCAGCCGGCCGTGATCAAAGTACGCGCTGAAACCGTGCCACGACGACACCGCGTCTAGCCCGCAATTAGAGAGCCCCGGTGTCGAGGTCAGAGGTGTTGATGGCGGCCCGAGCAGTTGTTTGAACGTCCTTTCTGCGGTTGATTCGCGGGTGCCGAGGTGCGCTACGTCAAGACCTCGAGCGCTCACGACCAGGGACGCCCTTGGCGCGGAGGTGGCTGAAGTTTGGAGCCCCAGACTCGTAAGGAACGCCACCGCAGCCAAAGAAATCAATCGGGCACGCATCACACCTCACTACCCTGAGTCAGCCACATTCTCAAGAATCGTACCGAAGTTCACCAGAAAGGTCGATACGGACCTTTAGACAACGATTCGCTAGGCCCTCAGTGAACCTGTCATTCCATGCCCAGAATTCTTCTGCGACATTGCAGGCCTAGTCGATTCGAGGTAAAAATGAATCACGTTGAGAATCTTTTCAGGATCTCGCAGAATCGGTATGGAGCTCAAGTGCCGTCCCTTCGCCCAAGGGGCGCCAATCAACCCCTAGTGAGCCCCACTTTTCTCGAAAATATGCGGTTTTCCCAGATGAAGCCTTTGGGCCATGTCTACACTCATATTCAACTTTCAGTGGGTTTCGTTACGCGAAGCCGGGCAGATTTGAACATGCGGCATCGGATGAGAACGGTTTTACCTGCGATCTGGCTGCGAGGGAGAGGGTTCAGAGCATGGCCAGTTCGACACGAATCGACGGTGAAGGAGCGGCTCCCAGGTCACCCCTGATCGTGCCGCGACGCCAAGTTCTGGCTGGCGCGGGTGTGGTGGCAGGCGCAATTGCTCTAGGCGATCTCCGGGCAAAAAGTTCATTCGCGGCGACGAAACCCGCGGGAATGACGGGAAGGGAACTCTCCGCTAATTTGTCCAACCCTACCAACGCGATGTACATCGTGGCCCACCCGGACGACTCCCTAATATTTCAGAGCCCCTCGCTACTGCAGAACATCAACAGTGGCCTTGACGTTATGACGGTCCATCTAACCGCGGGCGACGACGGGTTGGGCGAATCTTACTGGGGCCAGCGTGAGTTAGGCATCGAAGCGGCGTACGCCCTGATGGCCAACGCGCCAAACACATGGGCGACCTCTGCGCTCACGGTAGGCAGTCATCAGATCGTGCTCGACACGCTCACCGCGCAGCCCAACGTCACGGTAGCGTTCATGCGCCTTCCCGACGGTGGCTATCCCGATGGCACTGGCACAACTATGTATGGCTTCCAGAGCCTCATGCAGCTCTGGCTGGGCTCAGAGTCTTCGATGACAGCGGTGGACGGCTCGACCTCGTACGTTTCCCAGGACCTGATCAGCACGTTGGCCTCCATGATGAGTTCGTTTCAACCCCAACTGATAGTCGTGCAGGACTACGTCAATACCTTCGGTGATGGCGACCACATGGATCACTACGCCGCGGCGCAATTTGCGCAGTCAGCGCACAATCTGTACGCAACGTCGCACAGTTTTGTCGGTTATATGGGCTACCCGATTACGGCGCTCGCGGCCAACGTCAGTGGCACTCTTCTGACCACCAAGCAATCGGCCTTCTACGCCTATGGTGCCTACGACTCGCTGACCTGCTCGAACGAAGCGTCGTGCGCGTCGATGGCGTACGGACCCTGGTTACTACGCCAGTACATAGTTGGATCCGTGCCGGCGATCGATATGCCGATCGCCTCGGCTGGGTCGGACCAGGCCGTGGGCTTGGGAGCGAGCGTCGAGTTGGACGGCTCCGCCAGCTCGGACCCGAACGATTTGTCACTGACTTATGTGTGGACCCAGACGGCTGGCCCGACGGTGACGCTGTCCAACCCCAGCGCGGTGCAACCGACTTTCACCGCCCCGGCGTCATCGCAAACACTGATCTTCTCTTTAGTGGTGGCTAACAGTACCGAGGTAAGTGCTCCCTCGTTGGTGACGATTTCAATCGGGACGCCGAGCAACGTCGCGCTCGTCGCGGGCTCGACCT
>PMAL01000084.1:0-8566 GCA_003152555.1 Acidimicrobiaceae bacterium
CCACTGAGCTACGGCCCTTCGGTTTTCACCATCATCAACGGTGAATCAATGAAACTACAGGACGATTTTATATTGGCTCCCAGAGCAGGACTCGAACCTGCAACCTAGCGATTAACAGTCGCTTGCTCTGCCAATTGAGCTATCTGGGAATGCGTGAGGCAAGGCAACATTAGCACCCGCTTCTTATTGCTATTGCTGGTCAAACCACGCTTGGAGACGTTGTGCTTCATCACTGTCACGAACTGCACGACGGCATCGTTCAATCCGTTTTGTCATGCCCTGACGAGTAATTCCATTTTTTCGTGCAATCTCGTCAAGAGACATCGTGTGAAACGTGTACTGCCAGAAAGCATCAAAATCATCGCCACATAGCCTTCGCAATGAATCAATGACCCAAGTTGGCGCCTCCGCAACATCTACCGGCTGCTTGGTATCCGTGACATCGTTGAACTCCGCGGGCTGGAACCTTCTTGACACAAGTTCCCGATTCATCTGAATGACTTCTGTTGCCTTGGCGAGCGTGATGCCTAGCGAGTCAGCGACTTCATGTTTGGTCAATCTCTTCGGACTCGAAAGGCGTTCTAACTTCCGCAACTTGAGAATAAGACGCATCTCGCTGTCGCTCAATCCTGCTTGTTGCTGAACTGCCTGATTCACCAATTTCATGATCCAGTAATTCGCGTAGGTAGAGAATCTCGTCCCTTGTTCGGGGTCGAACCTGCGCAGTGCGTTGACCAGACCTTCGATACCGGCCGCTTCAAGGTCTTCATTGCCGAAGTGGTAACCACGCTCCACTACTCGCGTACGCACGAGACCACACGTGGCTTGCAGCAGCAGTGACTCAGCTTCTTGACCTTCTTGGCGTTGTCGAAGTAACCGACGTCGCTTTACAGAATCGGAGACGTTTCCCTTCGCCAGTGCCTCGGACGCCTCACGGCCGCGTTGGATCACCGGATGCAACTTGCGTTCTTCTTCCGCGCCCAGTGGCGCGATCATTACTAGACCGCCAATTAGTCCGAACGGCGAATCACTCACGACAGGGACACGGGGGTTCGCGCGAGCAGCCAACTTCGTAAGTCCCGTTCGGCGACTTCGCCTTGGGATGTCCCCAACAACTCCAGACGCTCCTTCACGTCGCGAATTGTGGCCATCGCAACGTCCGGTGTGATTACTTCGTCACGAAGTTCGCGCTCAATGTTCTTGAGCTCCTCGCCTACTGCACTCCTGATCAACTGCGACACGACCGCGCTGACGTCCTCGCTGGTGTAGTCACGGTCAAGCTCGTCCACCACCAATTGGCTGAGCACCTGCGCCCCGTCGTCTTCGCCCCGTCGCTGCAACTGATCGATGACGTCAGAAATTGGCTGTCCGGACGAGAGGCCCTCAAAAATATCGCGTTGTACCTCATTCACGAAGTATGCGCCTATGAGTCGGTCCTTCACGTCGCTCGAGAAATGCACGCACAGTCGCAGGGCCTCTAGACCGGGCCGCGGCATGGCAACCACCGGCCCGCGGCTCGGGAGAGGAGCCTGCCCGTCGGGCGGTTCATTAGGGACTGCTCGCTTCACACCACTACGCGCCATCTCGGCCACTCGGGGCCTCATCGTGCTTTCTTCTAAGCGCAACTTGTAAGCAACGTCCATGATGTACTGATCGCGAACCAGTTCACTTGGATGCTCCGCCAGCACCTCCATGGCAAGTTCGGCCGCCCGTGCCCGGCCCTCGGCGGTTGCAAGATTGGCACTATCGAGTACGCGGTCCAACCGAAACCGCAAAAACGGAACAGCGTGGCTAATCGCCGCGCGTAGCCCCTCAGGATCGTTTCGCGCCATGTCCGCCGGGTCACTGTCCTTGGGCAAGCGAGCGACCAAGACGTCAACCTCATACTGGCGCTCCCACTGGTACACCGACGCGGCCGCGCTCTGTCCGGCGCCGTCTGCGTCGTACGCCAGCACTATGCGCTGGGAAAAATTCTTCATGATTCGAAAGTGGTCTTCTCCGAGTGCCGTGCCGCACGTCGCGACTGCGCGCGGCATACCGGCGCTAAAAAATGCAATCACATCCGTGTAGCCCTCACAAACAATGATCTCGCCGGAGCGAATGATGTCGTCCTTGGCCCAGTTGAGCGCGTAGAGCGTCTTGCGCTTGGAATAAATAGTCGTCTCGGGACTGTTCTTGTACTTGGCTTCGACGCGTCCGTCGGATCTCGCCGGTGCCGACGGCATGATGCGACCACCCACGGCAATGGCCTTGCCGGTTGAATCGAAGATAGGAAAGATGATCCTCGCCCGCAGCGCGTCTTGGCGGCGATCGCCCTTGTTGACAAAGCCGAGCCCGGTGCCGAGCAATTGCTTTTCGTTGAGTTGCAGGGCCTTAGAGAGCGCGTCCCACTCGTCGGGCGCCCAGCCGAGCTTGAAGTGGCGAGCGACCTCGCCATCAATGCCCCGAGACTTCAAGTACTCCCGTGCCGCGCGCGCGTCGGGTCCCGTGAGCAGTCGCTCGTGATACCACTCAACCGCCCGCTCCATGGTCGCCAAATATTCCTGGCGCTCCTTGCGCGCCGGACCGGCGTTCGCGTCCTCGTGCAGCTCAATTCCGGCGCGGTCGGCCAGCAGGCGGACCGCTTCGACAAAATCCAAATGCTGCATCTCTCTCACGAACGTGATCTGATCGCCGGAAACCCGACACCCGAAGCAGTAGTAGCGACCCTCCTCGGCGTTTACGGAAAACGACGGCGTCTTTTCACCGTGAAAGGGGCAGAGACCCGTCCAACGCCGACCTGACTTTTTGAGCGCCACCTGCTCACTGATGAGGGCAACAATGTCAGTCGCCGCCCGNNCTCGATATTGTCCGCACCTTCAAGGACGGCGAGGTCCGCGCCCTCGACGGTGTGACGTTGCGCGTCGCGCGTGGTGAGGTCTTCGGCCTACTGGGACCGAATGGTTCGGGCAAGACCACGATGATTCGCATTCTGTCGACCATCCTCAAGCCCACGTCGGGCACGGCGACGGTCAACGGCATTGATGTCGTGAAGCACCCGGACGCCGTGCGGCGCAGCATCGGTCTCGCCGGACAGTACGCCACCGTCGACGAGAACCTGACCGGATTCGAGAACCTGCGCATGATTGGCCTNNGCCGCGAATCGCACGACAAAAACGTATTCCGGCGGCATGCGACGCCGACTTGACCTGGGTGCTGCGTTGGTGGCCAATCCCCCGCTGTTGTTTCTCGACGAGCCAACGACCGGGCTCGACCCCCAGAGTCGGCAGGATCTCTGGGCCATCATCGAAGGGCTCGTTGAGGATGGTGTCACCGTGCTGCTCACAACGCAGTATCTCGAAGAGGCCGACCGTCTCGCCAAGCAGTTGGTCGTGCTCGATCACGGCAAGATCATTGCCGAAGGGACCTCCCAAGAACTCAAGACGCGGTTGGGAAACACTGTCCTTTCGGTCACGTTTGCGAATACCGACGACGCGTCGCGTGGAGTCGAGTTGATCCGTGACCTTTCACCAACGCCCGCCATTATCGAGGGCACCGTCGTGGACCTGACGGTCGAGCGTGGTCCGGCAATAGCGGCTGACGTACTTCGTCGTCTGGACGGTGCCGGGATAACGCTCGCCGGATTGGCCCTGCGTGAACCAAGCCTCGACGACGTATTCCTAAATCTCACCGGACACAAGGCTGAGGACATTACCGAATTCTTGGCCGACGAAGCCCCCACCGGCCGTCGTGGACGAAAGGCCCGGACATGAGTCTCACCACCGCTCCCACACTCACGCTCAGCAAGTCGAACAGGAGTTCACTGCGCTGGGCTCTCAGTGATGTATTAACAATTGCTCGGCGGAACCTGCTGGCCCTGGTCCGCATTCCCACATCGCTGGTCTTTGCCGTCATTCAACCCGTCATGTTCGTGTTGTTATTCCGCTACATCTTCGGCGGCGTCATTCACATTCCGGGCGTCGATTACGTGAACTTCCTCATTCCGGGCATCCTGGTCCAGACCACCATCTTTGGCGCAGTCGGTACGGCAATCGGACTGGCCGAGGACCTACAGCGCGGACTCATTGAGCGTTTCCGAGCGCTGCCGATGGCCCGCATGGCGGTATTGGGAGGACGGACTGTCGCCGACCTCACGCGAAATATTGGCGTCGTCACCATCATCACGTTCGTCGGTATGGCCGTGGGCTTTCGCCCCACTGGCAGTTTTGTTTCGTACATTCAGGCCTGTCTCCTGATGTTGATTTTCGCCTACTGCGTGTCGTGGGGATTCGCCTTCGTCGGACTCGCGGCGCCCAACTCCGAGACGGCCCAGGCCATGACGTTCCCATTGATATTCCCGTTGACCTTCGCGTCATCGATCTTCGTGAACGTACCCAGCATGCCGGGCTGGCTGCAACCCTTTGCCATCAACCAGCCCGTCTCGCAGTGCGCGACGGCAGTACGCGGGCTTATGCTCGGCAGCCCTCACGGTGCCTCCACCTGGATCACCCTCGCCTGGTCGATTGGCGCCATCGCGATACTCGCACCCTTGGCAACCGCGCAGTACCGCAAGGTGGCGTAGGTTTCCCGTGACACAACTCAACGTCGCGCAACTCCAAGAGATACTGAATTCCGCCTTTCCCGACAGCGATCTACCGTTCGTCGAAGAGGCGGACGGCAACACGGTGGTCGTGTGCCAACCGGTATCCCAACGCCACAGTCGACCCGGTGGGACCGTGTCTGGACCGCTCATGATGATGCTCGCGGACACCACGGCCTGGGTTGCCGTGCTCGCCCAAATCGGTCCCGTGCTGCTCGCGGTCACGACCAGTCTGCACATTGACTTTCTGCGAAAGCCCGACATCACCGATCTGGTGGCGCGTGGAACGGTCCTCAAACTCGGTCGCAAGCTCGCCGTCGTTGACGTGTCCGTCTACTCGAGAGGGCGCGACGAGATGGTGGCCAAGGCTCAAGTGACTTACGCCATTCCCTCGAGCACCACGACCGAATCCTCGTGACCCAACCGGATGAGTTGACCTCTCGTCCGCTCACCAAACCACTGGTGTTCTTCATGTCCCTCGCGGTCGGCATCATTGTCGCGAACCTCTACTACCTACAGCCTCTTCTGCACCAGGTGAAGGGCGACTTCCAAGTGGGCACGGTCGCAACAACCGCGCTCATCACTTTCGTTCAGGTCGGTTACGCCGCGGGCATCATCTTCGTCATTCCGCTCGGCGACCTCCTCCCCCGCCGCCGTCTCGTCGTCACCATTTTTTTCGCCGCGGCGGTGGCCATGCTCGTTGGCTCGCTCGTACACAGTTTCGTGTGGTTCGCAATACTGTCGGTCATTGTTGGACTCTCTTCCGTCGGGGGCCAAGTCCTCATTCCATTCGCCGCCGACCTCGCCGCAGACGGCCAACGTGGTCGAGTCGTGGCGCGACTGATGACGGGTCTGCTGTTGGGGATTCTGATGTCGCGCACGTTTTCGGGAATCGGCGCCGAAATATTTGGGTGGCGCGGGGTATACGTCACGGCGGCCGCCCTGTTGCTCGCTATTGGGCTGGTGCTCTCGCGGGTGCTGCCTTCAGACGTAGCGCGAGCTCACGTGACGTATGGCGAACTGGTCCGCGGATCCTTCCGGCTTTTCGGGACCTACCAAGCACTGCGCCATCGGTGCTGGTTGGGGGCGATGGGCTTTGCCGCTTTCAATGTGCTGTGGGCTTCGCTGGCCTTCCAACTTTCGGGCCCACCATTCCACTATTCCAACATCAAAATCGGACTATTCGGTCTCCTAGGAGTCGGAGGAGTGATGGCGGCAAATTTTGCCGGTCGCCAAGCCGACCGCGATCGTAGCCAGCAAGTCACCATCCTCTCAGGATTCTTCTTCTTGGTCGCGTTCGCACTGATGTGGTTGGGTCGTCACGACGTGTGGGTGCTGGCGCTGGGAATTTTCGTGCTCGACATCGGCGCGCAGGGCCTGCAGATCACCAATCAGACAGCCATCTACACGATTGCACCCGACCAGCCCAGTCGAATTACCAGTGTCTATATTTTCTCTTTCTTTGTGGGCGGTGCGTTTGGATCACTCGCCACTGGATTCATGTACGCGCACCACGGCTGGACGGGGGTCTGTGCGCTGGGCTCGGTGATTAGCGCGCTCATCATCGTGCCGGCCCTCGTGTGGCGAACGGCAAGGGTATTAACGAGCTGACCTCGTGGCCACGGTGCCACGCAGCGTCATCGGTACGTCCACCACGCCGTCCACCGTCACTTGGCCCAGGAGTTCGCGAAGCTTGGCCCCAATCTCGGCGCGCTCGGCCTCGGTGCGAGTAGAGACCCCCGAGTACGTGCCAAAGAGTTTGACCACTTCGTCAGTGGTGCGTGGCCACGTCCAATCAATTGAAATGTCAGTCACGTCGAGGAACAAGCCGAGGGCGAGCTCCGGCGCCGTCCAACTGCGCGGGCGCACCGAGGGATCCCCCTTGCCGTCGCGCAACTTAGAGAGTTCGTTCACCCACTCGAGTGAGCGACTGAAACCGTTCCACAACACAAACAGTCGACCGCCGTCTGACAAAACCCTCGCCATCTCTTGGGTTGCGTCCGGTTGGCGAAACCAGTGCCAGGCCGACGAGATCACGACGACGTCGAAACTGGCATCCGCAACGGGCAAATTTTCCGCGGTACCCACTAAAGCATGAACCTGCGGGCTCCTCCGCTCTAAGACCGCTCGCATTTTTTCATCCGGTTCCACGATGGTGAGATCTGCGCCATGCTCTAGGAGAAACCGGCTCCACAGACCGGTGCCGGCCGCGACTTCCAGGACTTTCATTCCCCGAATGTCGCCAAGCACTGTCGCGGCCTCGGGTGGTGGCGAGGGACGGTAGTGGTCGTAGAGTTCGGCAATCGCGCCAAAGGATTGGGCGCGCTCTGCGGGCATCTAGCTTTGGCCGGTGCGGCGTCGGATGTCCATCACGAGGTCGTCAATTTTTACGCGCGTCTGTTCGGTGGTGTCACGCTCGCGCACCGTCACCGCCCGGTCCTCCAAGGTCTCGAAGTCCACGGTGACACAGAACGGCGTACCCACTTCGTCCTGGCGCCGGTAGCGACGACCTATTGATTGGGTGACGTCGTAGTCGCACATGAAGTGCGGCGCCAGTCGGGCCAGCACTTCGCGCGAGACCGATTCCAGTTCGGGCTTCTTGGAAAGCGGCAGGATCGCCACTTGGTTCGGCGCCAGTCGCCAGTCAAGGCGCAGGACCGTGCGAGTCTCGCCCTCCACTTCATCTTCGTGGTAGGCAGCTAAGAGGAAGGCCATCATGGCCCTCGTGGCCCCGGCGGCCGGTTCAATCGTGTAGGGCACGTAGCGCTCGCTGGTGCCCTGGTCGAAATACTCCAGACGCACCCCCGAGGCATTGGCGTGCTGGGTCAGGTCGTAGTCGCCGCGGTTGGCGACGCCCTCTAACTCGTCCCAGCCCCAGGGGTAGAGAAACTCGACGTCCGTGGTGCCCTTGGAATAGTGCGAAAGATCCTCCCTGGCGTGCTCGTGCAGACGAAGCTGCTCGGGCGCGATGCCTAGGTCGACGTACCAGTCGTAGCGGGCCTTCACCCAGTAGCGATACCACGTGTCGGCGTCTGCTGGCGGGACGAAGAACTCCATCTCCANNAAGGACTTGCCGATCTGGGCAATGCCGAAGGGCGGCTTCTTGCGCGTGCTCGCGAGCACGTTGGCGAAGTTGGTGAAAATGCCCTGGGCCGTTTCGGGCCGCAGGTAGGCCGTGGCGCCCTCGCCCTCGACGGGTCCGGCCTGGGTTTTAAACATCAAGTTGAAGGCCCTCGGCTCCGTGAACTCAGTCGAGCCACAGTTAGGACAGACACCATCGATCTTGTCTTCGCGCCAGCGCTCCTTGCACTTTTTACAGTCCACCAAGGGATCGGTGAACGTCTCGAGGTGACCCGAGGCCGCCCAGATGGCGGGCGGGCCCAGGATGGCGGCGTCGAGGCCCACGATGTCCTCGCGCATCTGGACCATGGCGAACCACCAGGCCTGCTTCACGTTGCGCAGCATGTTCACGCCCAGCGGGCCGTAGTCGTAGGTGGAGCGGAATCCGCCGTAGATTTCAGCCGACGGGAAGATGAAACCTCGCCGTTTGGCGAGATTGATGACTTTTTCGAGCAGGTCGGGGTCGGTTGGTGGCGTCGAATCCATACTCAAGGTTACCGGACTAGGTCGAACTCTTAAGACGCACAATCACCTGGTTGGCGAGCAGCCGTCCCTCGGGCGCCAGCGTCACGCGGCCTTCACTCACTCGTACCAAGTGCAAGATTTCGTCCAATGAGTCGAAGGCCTCAACGGGCACTCCCCTGCTCGTGCGCAACGACAACGAGTCGCGTTCGAACAACTTGGTTGCGTCATCGAGCACCTCTTCGCCGCCGATCGGACGTGCACCAGACTGCACCATGGCGATATAGCGGTCGGGCGTGCGCACGTTCCAGAACCGCCGACCGTGTTGGTGCGAGTGCGCGGCCGATCCAAATCCCAAGTAGTCGCCCTGATCCCAGTAGACGTGGTTGTGACGGCACTCGTGTC
>PMAL01000084.1:8591-17683 GCA_003152555.1 Acidimicrobiaceae bacterium
AGTCCCAGCAGGTCGTCGAGCGTGCGCTGCACGTCGGTCAAGGTCTCGGCGCGCGAGCCTACGATGAGGTCCATATTCCAGGTGTTGAATCCGGCCTCGGTGACAACTCGCGACACCTCCTCGTGCGCCATTATTCCGTGTCGCCGCCCGAGGTCGGCTAGGACCGCGGGTTGCGTCGACTGGACGCCAAAACTCATTCTTGTGACGCCGCCGCGGATGTAGGACGTCAGGCGTCCGAGGTTCGCGTCTTCGGGGTTGCATTCAACCGTCACTTCACAGTCCTCCGTTCGCGGAATAACGTCAAGGATTCGCAGCAGCTCGTCGGGTTGAAGCCGCGATGGCGTGCCGCCACCGAAGAACACCGACGTGGCGCTGCGCACCCCGGCGTCCAGCGACCAGCCGATCTCTTTCACGACCGCGTCGACGTAGTCGTCCATGAGCTGATCGCGGTCCGAGTAGGTGGCGAACGCGCAGTAGTCGCAGCGGTGCGCGCAGAAGGGCACGTGCACGTAGACGCCGAAGTCGCTCACGTTCGTCCCGCAGGAGGGCTCAGCGGCGGCGACGACTTTGCCGCCCGTAGGCGCCGCCCGAAGTGCTGCTCAATGGCGTCCTGGGCCAGGGTCATCACTTCACCGATGCCTCGGGGAGATGGTTCTCGCAGCACCTGGGCGAGGTCCCCACCGAGGATGCGGCGAATTAGTTCCAGCGCGTCGCTAGAAATACTGTGTCCCGATCGGCAGTAAGCGCACAGCGTGCCACCGACTTCGGCGTCAAAGGAAACCAGCGGGCCCTCGCGTCCGCAGTTCACGCACATGTTGCTCACCGGTTCGGAGCCGTCGTGGGCCAGTAGCTTAAAGAAAAATGAGGCCGGCACCAGTGCGGGCTCGAACTCTTCGTTATCGAGCGTCAGCAGCACGCGCACCAGCAAGTCGAAGATCCCCTCGTCGGCGACGTCGTCGGAGGGAATGGCGTCCACGACTTCGACCACGGCGTAGCCCGCGTTGATGCGGTCATACGAGGATCGCAGCGTAGAAAGATGCTCCAAGTGCGCGACGTGGCGCGCCACGTAGAAATCGCCGCGGGTTTCGGCGAGGTTGACCCGCACGTACGCGAGCGCCTCCAGCGTGCCGCCCAGACGACTGGTGGTCTTGCGAATCCCCTTGGCGAAGACCCGGACCTTGCCGTGCTGGCGGGTCCAGAGCACCACCACGCGGTCGGACTCACCGGATTTATAGGTGCGCAGGACTACGGCGTCGTCCTGGAACTCCTTCACCGCTCTGTCTCGTCGTCCGAATCTTGAAAATGCTGCTTGCGAGGCACGATGCCCAGGTACCGGTCGAGGCCGAGGCCTGCGGCGACCAGTACCAACAACACCAAGGGAATGAGCAGTGGTGCGACCAATTCGTTGGCGCCATTAAGCGCCAGGACCCACAGGAATATGTACACCAGCACGCCGAAGGCAATCGTGCTGTAGGTCCACTTCATGCGTCGAGACCCCCGAAGCGTCGCTCGCGCTGCTGATACTCCTCGATGGCGGCGAAGAGATCCTCACGACGAAAGTCGGGCCAGAGCACGTCGGTAAAGACCAGTTCGGAATAGGCCATCTCCCACAACAGGAAATTAGAGATCCGATACTCGCCCGAGGTGCGCACGATGAGGTCGGGGTCGGACAGTTCGGGATGATAGAGCCGCGAGCGGATTGTCTTCTCGTCGACTTTGCCAGCGGGCACTTTGTCAATGACGAGCTGGCGCACCGCATCGACAATCTCGGCCCGTCCGCCGTAGTTAAAGGCGATGTTGAGCGTCATCACCTTGTTTTTCTTGGTCAGTTCCGCCGCCTCTTCCATGTTCTTGAGGACACGACGGGGCACCCGCCAATCGCGGCGACCAGAAAAGACAATGCGCACGCCGTCGGCGTGCAGTTCGTGCTGGCGGCGTTGGAGCAGACCCTGATTGAAGTTCATGAGGTAGCGAACCTCGTCAATGGGCCGCACCCAGTTCTCGGTAGAAAAGGCGTAGACCGTCAGGGCCTTCATACCCAAGGACAATGCGCCGTAGACCGTGTCNNTTGCCGTCCATCACCACACCCACGTGCCGCGGCACGTGGGAGCGTTCTAGGGACGCGGGAATTGGCGTGGGACGGGGATCGGGCACAGGTAAAACTTACCTGTTTCCCTTCAATCGCAGTCGTGGCCGTTGTCCTCCTGCTCCTAAGGTCGTTACGTGAAATCCTTCGATCCCGACGACGAGACGCCCTACGTCGACGTGGAGAACGAGGTCGGCGTGCAGCTCGATGATGACGTGGTGGCCGTCGACGCCGACCGGGCGCTGGCGCTGCTCGACCTCATTACCGGCGACCTGCCCGGCGGCGGTGAGAGCCGCGAGGGACAGCGCCAGATGGTTCGCTCCGTGGCGGCCGCGTTCACCCGACGTCAGCACACCGTGATCGAGGCCGGCACCGGCGTCGGGAAGTCGCTCGCCTACCTCGTCCCCGCCGTCATGACCGGTCAGCGCGTGGTCATCGCGACCGCCACCAAGAACTTGCAGGACCAGTTGGCCACCAAGGACGCACCCACCGTCGCGGCGCACGCGTCCAGGGTCAACGTCGCGGTACTCAAGGGAAAGAACAACTATCTCTGTCGCAATCGCGCCAATCAGGTGGGCGGCGGGCAGATGAGCTTCGACGACGGCACCGACGTGCCGCGCGGCGTCGCCAGTCAGATGCGCCGAATCCTCCAGTGGTCCAACGAGACAAAGACCGGCGACCGCGACGAGTTGCCATTTGAGATTGACCAGCGCGCGTGGCGCGGGCTCTCGGTCACGCCCCAGGAGTGCTTGGGCCGCGTGCAGTGTCCCCAGGGCCAGAACTGTTTCGCCGAACTGGCGAAGGATCGCGCCGGTGAAAGTTCGATCTTGATAGTCAATACCCATCTCTACGCGGCCCACTTGGCGTCGGGTTCGATGCTGCTGCCCAGTCACGAGTTCGTGGTGTTCGATGAGGCCCACGAAGCCCTGGACATCTTTGCCTCGCTGCTCGGCACGTCACTCACCACCTCGCGGCTTCGGGCCCTCAGTGGCGTCTCGAGATCGCTCTTAGGTGGCGACTTTCACGAACGATGTGACCAACTCATCGAGGTGGCCGACCGCCTAGCGACGTCGCTAGAGATTCAATATGACGCGAACCAGTTGACGGGACTGAGCGAGGACTGCGTACGTGAACTGGGCCGCGCCAACGAACTGGTGACGGCGATTATTGAGGCCCTGCGAACACTGCCGACCGATGGTGCCGACGCCGAAGCCCGACGCGTGCGCGCCCTCGGACCGGCCGTGCACCTGGGCAATGACCTCGAACGGGTGAACAAGATCCGCGACGGAGAGCTGCTGTTCCTTGACCGCCGCGAGCGCGAGATCACCATCGAGATCTCGCTCATCGACGTCGGCCCGCGACTGCGCGACGACCTGTGGGGCAAGGTGACCGCGATTCTGACGAGCGCCACCATCCCCGACTCGCTGCCCAAGAACCTCGGGCTCGATGGAGACTGCCTGGTCGAACACTTCGACAGCCCCTTTGACTACCAGACCAACTCGTTGCTCTACGTGCCCCAAGGTTTTCCCCAACGCAATGCCGAGGGCGCCGAGGAAGCCATCACGCAAGAACTCGTCAAACTCATCACCGCGGCCGGAGGTCGCACGCTGGCCCTCTTTACCAATCGTTCCGTCATGAACCGCGTCGCCGAGGCCGTCGCTCCCCAGCTGGAGACCGAAATACTGGTCCAGGGCACGCTCTCACGCCAACGCATCATCGAAGAGTTTCGCGAGAGTGCCGAGGCCAGCCTCTTTGCGGTCACCAGCTTCTGGCAGGGCATCGACGTGCCGGGTCACTCGCTCAGTCTGGTGACCATTGACCGCCTGCCCTTCGCCGTGCCCAATGACCCATTGGCCGAGGCCCGTCGCAGCCGGTCGGACCGACCGTTCTACGAAGTGGACCTGCCGCGCGCCGCCATGCTGCTCGCCCAGGGGGTGGGACGGCTCATTCGCACCAACACCGACCGCGGTGTGGTCGCCGTCCTCGACACCCGCCTCGCCGAGTCCAGTTACCGTTCGTCGCTCTTTCGCAAGCTCCCAGCAATGAAAAGAACCCGCGATCGTGACCAGGTGCTGGCGTTCCTAGAGGAACTGCGAAGCTAGGCACCACTGCTGGTCGTTGGGGCCCCAACGAGCACTACCTTGGTTAAGGGACATTCCCGGAGGACTCAATGACGAGCACCACCCACACACACAAAGAGGGCCGGGGGCTGCTCGCGCCCATGACGGCCCTACCCCAGGATGACGACGTCGACCAAAGTGATCCGCGTCGCGTAGAAATACGCGAATGGATTGAACGCCACCCCAACCCGTCAGGAAAAGACCTCGCCCAGGCCGGACTCGTCGCGCCGCACTGGCCCGAGCCGTGGGGTCGCGGGGCGAGCGTCGAGGACCAACTCATCATCGACGACGAACTCAGTCGCGCCCACGTGCNNCGAACAGCAACAGCGATGGCTACCCAAACTGCTCAGCGGCGAGGAGTTCTGGTGCCAGCTCTTCAGTGAGCCCAACGCCGGCAGCGACCTGTCGTCGCTCACCACGTCGGCGCACTTAGACGGCGACGAGTGGGTCATTTCCGGCCAGAAGGTGTGGACGAGTTACGCCCACATCTCGACCTGGGGCATCCTGCTCGCGCGCACGTCGAACGAGGGACCGTCGCAGCAGGGCATCAGTTATTTCATCTGCCCGATGAAGGCGCCGGGTGTGAGCGTGCGGCCAATCATCGACATGACCGGCGACCACGCCTTTAACGAAGTGTTCCTCGACGAGGTGCGCGTGCCGCGCGATTACCTCATTGGTGAGGTCAACCAGGGTTGGCGCCTCGCCAAGGTGACCCTGGGCAACGAACGCGTCGCGCTCTCGGGTGAGGGCTCGCTCTGGGGCCGCGGTCCGACCGCCAAGGACCTCGTGGACCTCGTGCGAACGTCAGGCGTGGCGCACACCGCACTCGAGCGCGACGACCTGGTGCAGTGTTGGGCCCACGGCGAGATCCTTCGACTCTTGCGCCTGCGACTGGTGTCAGCCGCACTGGCGGGACGCGATCAAGGACCCGAGGCGAGCGTTCGCAAGGCGTTGGCGGACGATCACGGTCAAGAGGTGATGGGCCTGGCCAACCGACTGGCGGGCGCCGCGGGCATGTTGAACGGTCGCGGTCCCGGCGGCGTCGACGGCGCCGAGGGCGCCTCGTGGACGTACGGCTTCCTCTACGCGCAGGCGCTCACCATTGGAGGCGGCACGTCCGTGGTCCAGCGCAACATCATCGCCGAACGCGTGCTCGGGCTGCCCAAGGACGTCACGACCTAATTCGCTCTACTGCGCGTGGGCCGAAATGCCCCTCAGTCGAGCACCGCGTAGCGAGCAACCGTAAAGGCAATCGTGATGGGCACGCTGAGCGCAAAGATGACGAGCATCAACGTCACGAGCACGAGCGAAGAACCCCGCGTGTGATCCCTCACGAAGGCGAATTCAATCATGCCCGAGGTGATGACGTAGGCCAGTAGCGCCCACTTAAATACGTTGGCGAACGTCCGCCGCGAGAATTCCTTCAGTCGAGCGAGCAGGATTACTGAGCACAACAGCAGCGCGGCGGCGAAGCCGAGCAGAGGAAAGGTCACGCTTATCGGCGCCACTCGCGGCGCGTACGAGGCCAGGAGGATGCCGCCGATGATCACCAGGCACAGCGCCCCGGTGCTCAACCACGCCACCGGTGGATAGGGTCGGTCAACCGAATTTGAATTCACGCGGGGGCTGTCAATGCTCATTGGGTTGCCACCCTCGTCATGATGAGGAGTGTCGCGATCTGCATTATTCCAGTGATGCCGGCCGTGACGATGAATCGCTTCATCAGACGTCCAATGCGCTCGCCATTGGGCACCGGCTTATTCATTTCGTAGAGCACCGCGATGTTGGCTGGCTCCAGCACGCCCAGCGCGACCGCCGCCATCACGCCCACCACGCAGAACGAGACAATGAGCCAGGCGTGGTTCGGACTGTCAATCTTTAGGTTGCCCAGTTGGCGGGCAATTTGAAATCCCGTCGCCAGGGTCATCATCACGACGGTCGGCATGATGATCACCATCTTGGGCATGAATCGGGCCGAGAATTCGGCTCGGGCGGGAATCGACAGACGCCCCAAAATGGGACCAATTACCAGACCCACAAAGAGGTCAATGCCCGTCCACAGTCCGCCACCGACAACGTGACTAAACATCAGGCCCCACTGCCAGTTAAACCCAATGGCCAGCGCCACGAAGACCACCGCGACGGCGACGACGGGTAGGCCCCGAAGCGGCACCACTTGAATCTTGGCCCGTTCCGGCGGCGACGGCGAATGCACCACCGGCGTTTCGTAAAGCGTTGCGTCACTCATATTGCCCCCACCACTGTTCAGCTGCTACTGGAAATCTAGCGCGCATTCTCTTCGCCGTCCGGCGCCACCAACGCAAAGTCCGGCCCGGTTCAACAATGTCGAGAATGATACGCTGCCTGAATCGACGCCGGCCAGCCCGCACAACACCCCTCGCACGTGACTACATGACAGACCCGCACGCCGTCAGCACGGAGATTGCGTACCTATCCACCGCCGATATCCACGAGCGGTTGGACGACGGTCGATTGACCTCGAGTCAGCTCGTTGAAGTGCTGCTGAGCCGACTTAATGCTCTTGACGCACCCGGCACCACGATCGCACTGAACTCTGTGGCCGCCATTTCGAGTGATGCGCGCGAGGTGGCGAGCGAGCGTGACGCCGAGCGAGCCGCAGGAGTCATTCGTGGACCGTTGCACGGCGTACCGGTACTCATTAAGGACAACATCGAGGTCGTGGGCCTGCCCGGACTTGCTGGCTCCACGTCCCTCATCGGGCGACCCACTCGAGACGCGCCACTGGTCACAAGACTGCGCGATGCCGGCGCCATCATCTTGGGCAGCACCAACGTCTCTCAGTGGGCGAATATTCGCTCCGTGCGCTCGACGAGTGGGTACTCCTCCAGCGCCGGACTCGTTGGCAACCCCTGGGCCCTCGATCGTTCGGCCGGAGGATCATCGTCCGGCACCGGCGCCGCCATCGCGGCCGGATTGGCACCGCTCGGCGTCGGGACCGAAACCGACGGATCGATTGTCTGCCCGGCATCGGTCAACGGCATCACTGGGCTCAAGCCGACCGTGGGTAACGTGCCCAGAAAGTACGTGATACCTATCAGTGAGAGCCAGGACAGCCCCGGACCGATGGGGCGCAGTGTTGGGGACGTCGCGCTGCTCTACGGCGTGCTCTCGGCAACGTCGCCGGCGAACAAAACGCCCACTCCTGCAATTGCCGCCGCGACGAATTGGCGCACCGGCGATCCCGAGACCGATCAGCTCTACGACGACGTGGTGGCTCTACTGAGCGAATCGGATTTCAACGTGACACCCAGGGAGTTGGCACTGCCCGACGAGCAGGTCTTCCAGGACGAGTTGACGGTAATGCTGGCCGAATTAGTCGATGGCATGTCGACGTACCTGTCGGAGCGTCCCGGTGAGGGTGTCAAATCGCTCGCCGACGTCATTGCCTACGAGGATGAACACCACGACACCGAGCTGATGTACTTTGGTCACGACCTCTTCACCAGGGCCATCGACATTGGCGGGACCGACACTGCGGCCTACATCGAGGCCCGACCGCGAAATCTCGCCTGGGCCGTTGACACCTGCCTTAACCCCGGACTCGACGGCGTGGACGTCATCATCGCGCCGGCCTATGGACCCTCATGGAAGAGCGACCTCGCCGTGGGCGGCCACCCCGGACCAGCGAGTTGCGCGACCATGGCGCCGGCCATCGCGGGTTGGCCGATCATGTGCATACCCTTGGGTCTCGTGAAGGATCTTCCCGTTGGTCTGGCCATCATTGGTCGAGCCAACAGTGAGTGGACCATCCTCGACGCGGCGCGAAGAATTGAGGCGCTGCTCGCCGACCACTCGCCTATGCCACTGCCTTACTGGAAATTGCCGAGTCGAGGATAACCGCGACACGTTCGCGCCCGCTTGAGCGTCACGCTGGTGACTTCGATTCTTTATGCAAAACCCGCGGACCGTTGGTCTATCGGGTCAGCGGTGATGAGTTGTCACCAACTCCCGTACGATGTGCGTAAGAAAAAAAGGGCAACCAAAGGAGATCGTGATGATCGGTGTAAAGGAAGAGCATTTTGAAGGCAAGGGCACACAGCTCGACGCTCTAGAAGCGCACATTGAGGAGTACCTCAAGAAGGATGGCTTCACCGTGGAGACCGGACCAGCGGCCGACAACACCCGCGTCATCCAGGCCAAGAAGGGCAACTGGATGCGAACCATCGTTGACGCCGACCGCGCCCTCACCATCACCATCAACGGCACGCCCGCTGACTTCACTGTCAAGGTGGGCATTGGCAAATGGTTACAGCACCTCGGTGTCGCTGCGGCCGAAACGCTGTTGTTGAGCGAACTGTTCCTCTTTGTCGACATGGCCGACTCACTATGGAACCTGGAGATCGAGGACAAGCTGATCGCGGACTACCAGAAGTTCATTGGCTAATCAGCCACCAAACCTACCCGTCGCAGAATGCCACCTCCTACTAAGAGGTGGCATTCTGCATTTACTCNNTCTTACTAAGAGGTGGCATTCTGCGTTTACTCGCGTGCGTCGCGGACACTCACCCGCCACACCAAGCGCAGACCCGTCCACGTAGCGTCAATCGCGCACCTTGTTGTCCACCAAGCCCAGCGACACGCCAGTGTCACGCACCACGTGATCGGTCACGTTGGTCACCACCGTGGACGCTTTCTTGGGCCAGGCAATCCACCGTGCGCCCGAGGGAACGATCATGCGACCGAGCGCGTCGATCTCCCGGGCCAGTTTCGATTTGTGGGTGAAGAACGCCACGACCACATCGGCCCGACCCCTGGCCCGTCGGCGGATTTCCACCCCCGCCGGTAGGTCCAACTCGAAAGAAACCGGCGCGTGCAACACGACCACCGTGGATGTTTCCTCTATT
>PMAL01000110.1 GCA_003152555.1 Acidimicrobiaceae bacterium
GGCGCGATGATGCCGCGATTGTTGAACGTGAGCAGCACCGCAATGACCGCCATGGCGCCAAACAGAATCGGATAGTTGTGCGGATGCAGCACGATGACGAGAAACGGTCCGATGACGGCACCGACGGCGTAGCCCGCGTTGGCGAGACTGAGCCGGTGTGGTCGCCGCTTGATCGCGGTCCTCGCGAGCAATGTATTGACCGTGAAGTCCAACGCCCCGAAACCAAAGCCGACAAAGAAGACTGACACCAGCAGCAGCGTCCACGAGTCCGCGGTGGCGACGCCGGCCACCCCTACACCCAGCGCGAATAGTGAGGCGATGATGGCGACCTTGCCCGCGACACGTTTCACGCCGAGCCAGCCCATGGGCACGCCAAAGAGCGCGCCCACGAAGTGCACGCTGATCACGACGCCCGCCGCCGGCAACGAGATCTGGAACTTGTGGCTGAAGCGAATGAGCAGTGGGCCGTAGAGAGAGGCAATGGCACCGATGAGGATGAACATCGCCGTCATATTGGCGAAGGCCAACGGTTGAATGACTACCTCGTTCTGGGGCGTGACAATCGGTGTCGGGTTGCTCGCGTCCATTTATCTAACTTACGTTGTGAGCAATACCGTGTGACGCGCCGTCAAGGAGTACCGAACATTTCATGCGCAACTCACGAACGCGAATCTGTTCCACCGTCCGGGAGGGTCGTGGGTCGAAGATAGCCGCGCTGGACTTTTTGGTCGGCTTGATAGGTAACGAGCGCCGCTTGCGTGGTGGCACGATTCGACACCTCGGCCACAGGCACGTCCCACCAGGACTGCGAATCGGGCGCGCCGACACTGGGATCCGTTTCGATGTGCACGACAGTGGTGTTGGTGTTCTCGCGCGCCTGGGCGAGCGCACTGCGAAACTCGTCGATGGTGGTGGCTCGCAGCACCGTTGCCCCGAGGCTCTCGGCGTTTTTGGCGAGGTCCAGTGGCAGCTTGTCACCGTTCAGCTGACCCGACGCATTTCGGTAGCGGTACTTCGTGCCGAAGCGTTCGACACCCACGGACTCGGACAGTCCGCCGATTGATTGGAAGCCGTGGTTGACGACGAGCACCACGATGATCTTGATGGCTTCTTGCAGCGCCGTGGCCAGTTCTGAGTTGAGCATCAAGTACGAACCGTCGCCCACAACGACGTAGACCTCCCGATCGGGTGCGGCCATCTTGACGCCGAGGCCCGCCGCGATTTCGTAGCCCATGCACGAGAAGGCGTACTCAACGTGGTAGCCCTTGGGGTCGCGCGTGCGCCACAGCTTATGTAGGTCACCGGGCGAACTGCCCGCCGCCGCGACGACTACGTCACGGTCCTCGCTCGACTCCTCAATGGCGCCAATCACTTCACTCTGCGCCGGCAGTGGTCGGTGACCCAGTTGGTACGACGCTTCGACCAATTCATTCCAGTGTTGGGCGCCGTCCTGGTAGGTGTGTTCATAGCCGGTCGACACGCGCCATCCCGCAAGTTCGACGTCGAGGGCGTCAACCGCCTCGCGGGCGTCGGCCACGATCGCCGCCCCCGAGAGTTTCGTCGTGTCAAAGGGAGTGATGTTGATGTTGACGACCTTGACGTCGGGGTTGTGGAACACGGAGTACGACGCCGTCGTGAAGTCGCTCCAGCGTGTACCGATGCCGATCACGAGGTCCGCCGTCTCCGCGACCTCATTGGCGGCGGCGGTTCCGGTCGCACCCAGGGCGCCGAGGCTCGCCGGGTGGTCAAAGCGCAGTGATCCTTTTCCGGCCTGGGTCTCGGCGACGGGGATGCCCGTTGCTTCGGCGAGCGTTGTCAGCGCCTCAGTTGCCTCGCTGTAGATGACGCCGCCACCGGCGACGATCATTGGACGCTTCGACTCGCGCACCAGCTGGGCGAGCCCCACGACGTGGCGCCGCTCGGGCGTCGGGCGTCTGATTGACCACACGCGGGCCAGAAAGAGTTCGTCATCGAAGTCAAACGCTTCGGTCTGGACGTCTTCGGGCAGCGCCAACGTGACCGCGCCGGTTTCGGCGGGGTCGGTGAGCACGAGCATCGCGTGCAGTAGCGCCTGGGGCAGTTGTTCGGGTCGCCAGATCCGGTCGAAGTACCGTGACACCGGTCGCAGGCAGTCATTGACCGACACGTCAAGCGAACGCTGATCCTCTAATTCCTGGAGCACCGGATTGGCCCGGCGCGTCGCGAACACGTCGCCGGGCAGGAGCAGCACGGGGATGCGGTTGGTCGTCGCGACGCCGGCGCCCGTCACCATGTTGGTCGCGCCCGGTCCAATCGACGACGTGCAGGCAAAGGCCCGTAGTCGATTGGACATACGTGAGAAACCGACCGCGGTGTGCACCATTGCCTGTTCATTGCGAGCGAGGTAATAGGGGAAGTCGTCGCCACTCTCGAGCAACGCCTGTCCGAGACCCGCGACGTTGCCGTGTCCGAAAATCCCGAAGCAGCCGGCGAAGAACTTCTGTTCGTGTCCGTCGCGCTCAACGGACTGAACTGAGAGAAAACGAACGAGCGCTTGGGCGACGGTCAGGTTCATGGACGCGCTCGATGAGTTGTCATGGGAAGCCTCGGATCCACCATTTGGCCCTTCCACGAGTCACGAATCCAACTGTGTTCGGGGTCATCACAGAATGCCATAGACCGTGTCTCGGCGGGACCGGCGAGCACGTTAAGGAAGTACAGGTCGTAGCCGGGGGCCGCCATGGTCGGACCGTGATAACCGTAGGGGATCAGCACCGTGTCGCCGGTGCCGACCTCCGCCAGCACGTCGATCTGTCGATCGGCCTCGGTGCCGTAGACGCGCTGGTACCCACCGGGCCCCGGTTGACCCTGCGTCGCGCCGCCGTTCACTTCGAAGTAGTAGATCTCTTCGAGCACGGCTTCACCGGGTCGATCTTCATCATGCTTGTGCGGCGGGTAGGAGGACCAATTCCCTCCTGGCGTGAGGACCTCAACTGCGACGAGGCGGTCCGTCTCGAACCCTTCGGGTGACGCGAAGTTATTGGCCTGTCGAGAGGCGCTGCCGGCGCCGCGAAGTTCTACTGGCACGTCCTCGGCCCGACCGTAGCGGGCGGGCAGTTCCTTTCGCGCTACTGCGCCCGTCAGGGCAAAACGACCGCCGTCGTCGCTCGCGATGGTGACCGTCGCATCTCGAGGTACGTAGGCGAAATCCGTCACTCGATCAAAGACGCTGGTGCGACCTTCGAGCGCGAAATTCTGGTCGCCACACGTGACCTCGCAACTGCCCGCGAGCGGCAGCACGATCCACTCAGAGTCCAACGTCGAAAACGTCAGCGTCTGCTTTGGACGTAGCGTCGCGACGCGAAGTGATGAATAGTTCCACTCGGCGCTTTCGGGACTGATGGAGACGACGTAACCGTCCTCATCCGCCGGACGCGCCTTGTGGAACCACGGAGAGCTCATAGCAAACTGAGCGCGGTCTTCACGGCGCCCGCGACGTCGTCGTCCGGTGGGTACAACAGGTTGCGTCCCACCACGAGACCACGAACGCCCGGCAGCTTGAGCGCCCGTTCCCATCGGGCAAACATTTCGTCGGGCTGCTCGCTGCGCTCGCCACCCAACAACACGATGGGCAGCGTCGACGCCTCAACAACCCGCTCCATTTCATCAAGGACGGGGATCTTGAGCCAGCTGAACGCCGACGTCGCGCCGAGCGCGCTCGCGATCGCCATCGAGCGAATGATCGCTTCGGTAGTGAGCACATTCTTGGGCTTTCCGCTGACAAGTTCGTTCATGAACGGCTCGAGCATGGCCACTTTGCCCGAGGCTGCCAGCTGAGTGACGGCGTCGGCGCAGGCGGCGAGCGTCGTGACCGTGCCGGGGTCCTCATAGTTGATGCGCAGCAGCATCTTGCCGCCGTCGAGCTTCGACTCCACGATCGATTCCGGCGTGTAGCCGGTGAAGCGGTCATCCAGTTCGAAGACGGCGCCGGGCAGACCGCCCCGGTTCATTGAGCCGAAGACGAACTTGTCCTCCAACGCTCGAAGTATCAGCAGGTCCTCAATTACGTCCGGTGTTCCCAACACTCCGTCTACGCCCGCGACACCGAGCGCCGTCGTGAGTCGGTCGAGCAGGTCGTAGCGACTCCACATGGCGTCTTCGTGGTTCCCGGCGTTCATTACTCCTCGCGCGGCGTGGTCGGCCGCGATGATGAGCAGTCGACTCGAGCCGTCTAATGAGGCACGAAGTTGTCGGCCTTTCGCCAGGGTCGCGATCGAGGCGGGATTCGAGAATCGCGTCTCCATGAGTAATTGCTGATCTTCGCTACGCACGATCCACTCCCTCAACTAGTTCTTCAATCTCACTTAACGTCGGCATCGCGTCCGAACAGGCCAACTGCGACGCCACAATCGCTCCCGCGGCATTGGCAAAATGGATGATCTCGTCCAAGGACCACGCCGCCAAGAGGCCGTGGCAAAATGCTCCGCCGAAGGCGTCGCCCGCGCCGAGACCGTTCACGACCTCAACCGACACCGTCGGCGCTTCGACCGTTTCATCACGGGTCTTGGCGAGCACGCCGTCGGGTCCGAGCTTGACGATGGCCAGGTCAACGCCGAGTTGTAACAGTCGATCAGCGGCAACGCGCGGATCGCGTGAGTCAACCGCCATCTCCACTTCGTCGAGGTTGCCAATGGCGACTGACGCGAGCGTCAATGCCTGGCGCGCGGCGTCGCGGGCAGAATCTTTTGCATCCCAGAACGTTGGTCGATAGTCAAGGTCGAGCACGGTTGGGTGTCGGTGCGAACGCGCCCGTAGCGCCGCCATCGTCGCGGAGCGACTGGGCTCGACCGACAGGCCACTGACGGTCGCCCAGAAGAGCGTGGCCGCTTCGATGGCCTCGAGGTCAAGATCCTTCTCGTAGATCTCCAGATCGGGTGCCTTGGGCGCACGATAGAAATAAATGGGGAAGTGGTCGGGTGGGAACAGTTCGCAGAACGTCACCGGCGTCTGAAACCCCGGACACTCGGTGACAAATCGATCGTCAACGCCGTACTTTTTCAGGGCGCCATGGATGAACTCGCCGAATGGGTCGGGGCCGGTGCGACTGATTACCGCACTTCGTCGGCCCAGTCGAGCGGCGGCCACCGCGACGTTGGTGGGGCTACCGCCGAGGAACTTCTCGAAGAGTTTGATGTCGCTCAGCCGGCCCGCCTGCGTGGGATAGAAATCGACGCCGATACGACCCATCGTGAGCACGTCGAAGGATTCGGTCATATCGCGAGTGGATGTACGACGATTGGGCCTTCCCGACGCTGCTCACGTCGCGCGCGAGCGGCGCAAAGAAAGCGCAAAAAATACGTGGTCGGACGCATATGTCAGAACAATAGCAGTAGCGACACTCAATTGGTATAGGGTGTTGGCGTTTCACGCACGGGGGATACACATGGCCAGACAAGCAGTACCCACCTACAATCCACTCGAGAGCATCGTGTTGGACCGCAACAGTCCCGTGCCGCTGTACTTCCAACTGGCCCAACATTTCGAGAACGAAATCCACTCTGGCAATCTCGACTCTGGCGACCGTCTGGAGAACGAAGTCAAGATCGCCGAAGACCTGGGACTCTCGCGGCCCACGGTCAGAGCGGCGTTCCGATACCTCGTTGACAAGGGACTGGTGCTGCGACGCCGGGGCCAAGGCACCGTCGTCACCAAGGAGAAGGTGAATCGCTCGGTCAAACTCACGAGCCTCTTTGATGACCTGGCGGTTGCCGGGCGACGACCCACCACCAAGATCCTTCACAATGAGGTGGTAAAGGCATCTGACCTGGTGAGAGAGGCCTTAGGGCTCGCCGATGGACAGTTGGTGATCTTCCTGGAGCGACTTCGATTCGGCGACGACGAACCAATTGCGCTCATGCACAACTTCATTCCGACGTCCCTCGTGACCTTGTCGAGTGAGATGCTCGAGGGTCACGGTCTCTACGAGTTACTGCGCGCGAGCGGCGTCTTTCCTGGTCGCGCGACGCAGCGAATCTCGGCGAAGAATGCCTCCACCGTTGAAGCGAGGCTGCTCAACGAGTCCAAGGGCACGGCGCTGCTGACCATGGAGCGCACGACTTACGACGAACGCGGACGGGCGATTGAATTCGGCCAGCACGTCTATCGTGCGTCGCGCTACGCGCTGCTCAGCACTGTCGCGGCCGAGGGTTTTGACCAAGATCGAGCTATGTAATGTCTATTGATAGCAGTTATTGACATACCGTTTTAATTGGGTTACAGTCGCTCGAAACGGCAGGCGGGTGCCGTGGACTCGCGGCGGTGCAAGGACGATGCTGGAGCGACGTTGGTGCGCATAGGGGGGCGGTGAAAATGCGAGTGGCGAATCGGACATCCATACGGTTGGCCACGCGTCCCGATTTCACTGGGCCAACGGATCGGGGACGTTTCCCGTGAACGAGATGCGCTTCGATCACGTCTGGAAACTGTTCGAGGGCAATGCCGTTGTCTCGGACCTTGATCTGAAAATTCGTGAAGGTGAATTTCTCGTACTCGTCGGGCCGTCAGGTTGTGGCAAGACCACGTCACTTCGAATGCTCGCAGGTTTGGAGCGTCCCAGCCATGGGCGAATCTGGATGGGTGACAAGGACGTGACCGACCTTCCCACCGGTCAGCGCGACGTCTCCATGGTGTTTCAGAGTTACGCGCTTTATCCCAACATGAGCGTGAAGAAGAATCTGGCGTTTGGTCCCAAGGTTCGCAAGGAACCGAAGAAGGATCTCGATAGGCGCATCAACGAGGTCGCGGACTTGCTCGGGATTCGCCAACTCCTCAACCGGTCGCCATCGGCGCTTTCCGGCGGCCAGCGCCAGCGCGTGGCTCTCGGACGGGCGCTC
The DNA here is from genome assembly GCA_003152555.1 of Acidimicrobiaceae bacterium. Classification (GTDB taxonomy): domain Bacteria; phylum Actinomycetota; class Acidimicrobiia; order Acidimicrobiales; family RAAP-2; genus RAAP-2. The sequence goes on from PMAL01000110.1 coordinate 6,873, forward strand.
ATTCGCGAGCCGCAGGTGTTCCTGATGGACGAGCCGCTCTCTAACCTTGACGCGGCGCTGCGTGTGCAGATGCGCGCCGAGTTAATACGGCTCCACAACCGGCTGGAAAACACCACCACCGTCTACGTCACTCACGACCAAGTTGAAGCCCTCACCATGGGCGACCGTGTCGCGGTCTTAAAGGACGGCGTGCTGCTGCAAGTGGACAGCGCCAACGATCTCTACGAATATCCCGAGTCAGTGTTCGTCGGCGAATTCATTGGATCTCCCAAGATGAACGTCCAGCCGGGCTCGCTCAACACGTCCGGTGGCGTCGCCAACATTGAATGTCTCGGCGTGCGCACCACATTGAGCCCGGAGATTACGGGCCGGATCGAAGCGACGCCGTCCGGAGGCTCGGTGCTCGTGGGCATCCGTCCCCACGACCTGCACCTCGCAGGAGAGTCTGGTCCGGAGAGTGAACGCGTGCAGGGATTAATTGACATCGTCGAGCACACCGGCACCGAAGTCTTCGCCACGATAGACGTGGGCGACGCGAAAGTCATTGCGCGCCTGCCGCGCACGCCACTGCCCGTGCGCGGGCAAAAGGTGGAGCTTGCTTTTAATGCAGATCGTGTCCTGCTCTTTGACGTGGAGTCTCGCAAGAGTCTGCTGCGTCGGGATTCAGAACGAGAAAAAGTCAGTATCAGGTAGGGGGAGGCTGCCCAAGCAGTAGGCGTCAAGAAGATTAGAAAAAGTCCAACTAGGGGGAATATCTACGTTATGAAAATCATGAAGAAAGCATCACTACATAAGTTCATCGCCGGGGCCGCAGTCATGGCCATGGCGGGGACGGCTATCACGTTAGGTGGCGGCGCAATGACGGCGGGCGCGTCGAGCAAGGTCACCATCTCGGTGGCCTACGCGGCCAACACCACGTTTGACACCACTCCGCTGGGCACCACGTGGTGGGGTCAAGTGAAGAAGGAATTCGAGGCGCAGTACCCGAACGTGACCGTCAAGCTGGTTGCGGTCCAGGGTGGTGAGCCGGACTTCCTGACGAAGTTGGCGCTGCTGTACCACACGGCGTCAACGGCGCCCACGCTGGCGCAGTTCCCGTCAACCGAGATTGCGCTCTACGCGTCGACGGACTACTTGATGCCGATGAACAAGTACTTGGCTACGACATCGTGGTTCAAGGAATATCCAAAGGTCATCCAGAACGAGGGACTGATCAAGGGCAACATCTACGCCGTGAGCTCGGGGGAGAACAACGTCGGTCTGTACTACGACAAGGCCATCCTGACCAAGGCCGGGATCAAGCTTCCGTGGCAGCCCAAGACCTGGCAGGACATCATCACTGCGGCTCAGGCCATTAAGAAGGCCGAACCCAAGGTGATTCCGTTGTGGCTCAACGCCGGAACGGCCGCCGGACCCAATGGTGCCGGATACGGCATCTTGAACATGCTGGCCGGATCCAGCACACCGACAATCCAGACGTCGAGCGGAAAAATGGTGGTGAGCAGCCCGGGAATCTTGCAGGCGCTCAACTTCTACCACACCGTCTTTGCCGATGGCTTGGGTGCGCCAACGTCCCAATTGTTCAGCCCGAACAACGCGCCGAACATTCCCTCGACGGACTTCTTCAAGGGGACGCTGGGTATTGCGGTGAGCGCGAACTTCATTGGTGGCAACTGGACCAAGCAAGTGAGCTTCCCGTACTGGGCGCAGGCGTCAACCGCCATGGGCGTCGCTGGTCTACCGACCGCGAGTGGCAAGGGCTACGCGTCGACACTGAGTGGTTGGGACTACGGCATTTCGTCGGGGGCTTCCGCAGCGCAGGCAACCGCCGCGGAGAACTTCATGAACGTTGCCCAAGAGTCAACGAACTTGATTGACGCGGGCAACTGGGCCGGTTGGGTTCCTCCGGTGCAGTCCGACTGGACCGTGCCGCTGTACACCAACTTCGCGGCTCCGTTCAACGAGGAGTTCGGAAAGTTGCTGCCGTACTCGACAGAACTGCCGTCGAGTTCCAACTACAACGTATGGGTTCAGGGTATGGAGCAGGTGAGTGGGACTATCGCTCAGACACCGAGCACCACCGGGGCGCAGGCAATGGCCCAACTGAAGCAGTACGTCACCAACCAATTAGGTCCGAGCGAAGTTACAACGCTCAAATAGGTCGGACGAGGAAACGAGGGTAACTACGTGAGGCGAGGGCGGTGACGGTGACAGCGATTCTTTCTGACGTCGCCACCGCCCCTCACGTGGGCGACCTCTGGAAGACCCGTCACGATAAGACACGCTTCCAGTGGAGCAGTCTGGCGTTGCTGACACCCGCGTTCGGACTGCTCGCGGTGCTCTTTCTCATACCGATGGGCTACGCGGTCTATCTCGGTTTGACGAATCTCACCCTGGTCGGGCCGACGGCGATCAAGTGGGGCTTCACTGGCACGCAGAACCTCGTGCGGATGAAGTCCGACACCGAATTCTGGACTTCGCTGTGGACTACCGGTTTCTTCATCGCGGGTTCGATTTTGGGCGTGGTGGTCATTGGTTACGGTCTGGCGTCGTTGTTGATGCGAGCGCGTCCATGGATGCGCATCATCGTCGGCGGCATTGTTGTGATCGCCTGGATGATGCCCGCGGTCACCGCCGGTATGACTTGGTATGCCTCGACGACCGGGGGCGGCACGTTCGGCACTCTCACCGGACTGCATAACACGAACTTTCTTGACAACGCGCCACTGCTGATCGTCACCCTCGCCAACATTTGGTCGATGACTGGGTTCTGCATGCTGGTCATGGGGGCCGCGCTGCGCAATATTCCGAGTGAAGCGATTGAAGCCGCGGTGGTAGAAAACGCCTCGCCGTGGCAACGCTTCCGGTTGATTGTGCTACCGCTCATGCGCCCGACCATCATTGCGGTGGTGCTGCTCGTGGCCCTGTTGTCGCTCGCCAATTTCTCGTTGATTTACATAATGACCCAGGGCGGTCCCGGGACCGCGACCAATATCCTTCCGCTGTACTCCTATGAGCAGGCCTTCACGTTCAACAATCTGGCGTACGGCGCGCTCATCGGCAACGTGATGGTGATCATCGCTTCGATATTTGGCGTCCTCTACGTGCGCATTGCGGCAAGATCATGACGACGCACGTAGACACCAATCCGGGCAATCCGCCCGAACTCGACGCCGCTGCGGACGGTTCTCCGGTTCTCCCGCCGGAGAATCGTCCGACGCAGAGCACCGCCCTGCGCAGTCTCACAACCAACACGGTGCTCGGGGGGATCGGACTGCTGTTCGTCGCGCCGATGCTCTGGTTGCTGCTGGCCTCGGTTGATTCGCACGCGTCCTGGGGCATTGAGTGGCCGCATTTCTCTCTGATCAATTTCAAACACGTCTTGACGGGCAGCCTGCTGCACTCGCTCCTTAACAGCGTGATTCTGGCCGTCATCTCGACCGCCATTGCGTCGATCGCCGGCGTGTTCGCCGCGTACTCGTTCTCGCGGCGCAAGATTCCCTTCAAGGGTCCCCTGCTGCTCTTCATCCTCTTTTCCTCGGGCGTGCCGCTCACCATCATGGTGATTCCCGTCTACGAGATTTTCGCGAGGTTCGGTTTCTTAAGCCTCTTCCCAACGGCGGTGTTCCTGTCGGTCACCTCGTTGCCGTTCGAGGTCTATCTCATGAAGAACTTCATCGACGCCGTCCCGATTGACTTTGAGGAGGCCGCCCGAATGGAGCAAGCGAGCACGTTGCAGATTTTGCGTCGGGTGATCATCCCGTTGGCGATGCCGGGCATCGCCGCGGCCGCAATCTTCGGCTTCGTCAACGCGTGGGGGTCGTTCATAGTCCCGCTGATCCTTATCAGCTCGAACTCGCAGCAGCCCGCACCCATCGCGCTCTACACCTTCCTCACGTTGCCCAAGGTGGAATTCGGCAACATCGCCGCCTATTCGCTGGTCTTTTGCATCCCTGTCTTCGTGCTCTACGCCGCGTCGGCCCGACTCTTCCGCGAAGGCTTCGTGCTCGGCGGCGGTGTCAAGGGATGACCGCATACCCGTGTTGTGCTGTAGCGTCGTCACCGTGCAAAAAATGAGCGTGGGCTATTTCGGTTCCTTCAAAATAGGAGCCACGTCGTGAGTCGCCGCTTGCGGGTCGGCGTAATTGGCACGGGCATCATTGGCCAAGTGATGCACCTGCATTTCCTGCGCGAGTTGAGCGACCGGTTCGAGATTGCCGCCATCTGTGACCTCTCACGCGAGAATGCGACGCGCTGCGCGCAGGAGTACGGCGTGGCGTCGGTCTATACCGACTGGCGCGAGATGATTAAGGAACCGCTCGACGCGGTGATGATCCTCACCTCGGGTAGCCACGCGCCGATCGCCATTGAGTCGGCCCAACGGGGA
>PMAL01000081.1 GCA_003152555.1 Acidimicrobiaceae bacterium
AGCTCAATTGGCAGAGCATTTGACTCTTAATCAACAGGTTCCGGGTTCAAGTCCCGGCCGGCGCACCAGGCGCACCAAAGTAGCGCACCAAAGTAGTCACGCTCTACGAAATCATGCAACCCAACTGCCGCGCCCGCCGGCCAACGACACGAGGATTCAAACATTTTCAGGAAGTTCAGTAACGCGAAACCCATCGCCATTCACTTTTCAACGTGTGAGTTCGAGACGGTGGCCCAACTTGACGGTTCTGAACTTGCGAACTGGNNAGGATTCAGCAATCTTGTCAATCGAGACTTGCCAGAGCCGCTTAGCTATTTCGGGGTTCAACGCATAATCGGTGACACCACGTCGAACACCATGCACGAATGGGACAGCCTCTTGGCAGTCTTCGAAGTATCGCCCAGTCACCCCGTCGACCAGAGGCGACGCGGCCAGGAGCACTGACGTTGCCGCGCCCTGTTCAATATTCTTCACGGAGACCCCAGTACTCCCCTTTGGATCGAAGGTTGCCGGTGGTTTCTCCATATGGCGACTCAGATTGGTGTCCGCAATGCGACCCGGGTTGAGCGCGTTAACGGCAATCCCATCATCGGCCCATCGCTTTGCAGCCTCGACCGCGAAGAGAATGTTCGCTGTCTTGGACTGACTGTAAGCAACCCAAGCATCGTACGGGCGTTTCGTGAAGTCGAGGTCGTCAAAGAGAACTTCACCGTTGACGTGGCCGACCGAGCTTACGACGACAACTCTAGAACGTGTCGCAGCCTTGAGGTCGTCGTACAGTCCTGTAGTGAGAGCGAAGTGCCCGAGGTGGTTGGTGGCGAATTGGAGCTCCCAGCCCTCCTTGGTTCGAAGTTCTGGCGTCGCCATGATGCCCGCGTTATCTACCAAGATATCGAGTGGCCCTCTCCATCGTGCAACGAAGTCCGCGACGGATGACTGGTCGGAGAGGTCGAGCCGCTCGACGAGGACATTCGTATTCTCTGTGGTGACAACAATGTCATGAGCCACTCGATTGCCCGCTTCAATATCACGGACTGCAAGCGTTACTTGGGCACCGGCTGAGGCCAGGGCCCTCGCCGTCTCCGCTCCGATTCCCGAAGATCCCCCGGTTACGATTGCGCGCTTTCCGGTGAGATCTACACCAGCGACGACTTCGGCCGCCGTGGAGACTGCCGTGTAGGGGGTCAAAATTCGATTTGACATTGAGCGACTCCTTTTTTGAGCAAATCTCATTCCCATGAGGAACGGACTCCACTTAACGTTTTAATGGCAGACGATGAACTCAAGGTACCGGAGATTGTTGGCGTCGAAGGTCCGACTCGAACCCGCACGCGAACAAGTTGAGCCGAAGCCATTCTCTCGCGTCAAATATGAGTTCAATCGAACGTCCATTGAAACCTAATTTTGAAGGTACTCACAACCCAAGAACCGTCCGGAGACCTTCGTCAATGCGCTCCAGCGTAGGCGGCCGTACACGGCCAGCGCGTCGCCCGAGTTCGCTCTTATCGAGCGTCACGAGTGCCGTCACGTTGGCCACGGATTCACGGGTCATTCCGGCTTCACCCTTTGCGACGCGCACGTTGCCCGGCATGTCACCGAGGCGAAGCGTTGTGGTAAGGGTAACGGCAACGATGGTCGCCAAACGACTTGAATTATAGAAATCATCAGAAACGATCAATACAGGTCGACGCTTCGCAGGTCGCGACCCCTTTGGCTCACCAAGATCCACCCAATACACCTCACCACGTTGGATCACCACTTCGCGTTGTCATCCTTCGCCAAGACACGGCGAGCCGCCGTCGAGGAAAATTCGAGAGTGTCTTCCTGCACGGCATCCACGACGGCGTTGATTCGATCGATGACGTCGACCGACGACTCCTCTTCGTCGAGTTCCTTTTCGACAGCTCGAGCAAAGAGTGCTGAGCGACTCGTACCGAGTTCCTTCGCCCGACGCGTCGCGCGAACATAGACCTCATTTGGAACCGAAATAGTTGTCTTCACAAAATGACTGGACTTGCTCATGCAACGAGTATAACCAGTCATACCGTCCTTTCGGACAAGTCTCGGATGATCCGAGTCTGGAGACAATCCGATGCCCGATGGAGGTCCCTTCGTCGCATTTGACCTGGACTCTTTCTCAATGATGCCCGCGTCAGTTTCATCAGATCCAACACCACAGAAAACACCACAAACCACGACTACTAGGAACTACCAAACCGACCGGAACGGACGATGATTCCTTACGAACAAAGGGCTAAATCGACCACACCGACACGTCAAAACAGGTATCACACTTCTCTTAATCAACAGNNTCCGGGTTCAAGTCCCGGCCGGAGCACTGAGTTCAATTTTTCATGCAGTCATTTCTTGATCACGGACCCCAACGGTCGCACCTTTCAGAAACTCATCGCAGAGATTATGGTGATCTATTCCCTACTTCCTGATCATTGAGTTACCAGATCAGACCTAATAACAGGTCTCACATTTTCAAGATCTCACCAAATCTGGCGATCGAGAGAGGACTCAAACTTGGAATTGAGTTAACCTCAACGTTCCCGCTCAATTCGACATATCAATTGTCAATCACGAGTGACTCATTTTCGAGTCGAGTTAAGTACCCAGGACGAATCGCCTGCCAGTTGCAGACCTCATGAAGAGAGCGAAAATCTCTACGACTTTGACGCCCTGCCCTCAAACGTGTAGCCATAGGGCCTCGGTTCACCCTTGAGGTAATAGGTGTCAAGATGATCGATTCTAAAGCCGACCCGCTCAATGGCCTCAGGAATTTTTCGAGTGAGGTGACATCCCCCCGCGAGCTTCTTATTCATCGGCTCCAAGCGCTGCTGCCAGCGAACGACTCTCGCGTCAGGCGCATTTCCATGCTCCACAAAGTGGAAGGTACCCTGCNNTTATCGAATTCTTCGGATGCCAGATCAAGATGCTCACCGGTGAGTCCAGCCAGCTCAACCGGCGTGCCCGACGCCGAGATCCGAGGTTGTGCTAGTTGCATGCAGACCCGTGAAGGTTCAATGGCGAAGACCATCGTTACTTCATCNNATCGACAACCTTTCCGATGAGTCCGGCGCAGACCCGAGAACGAATCTCTCTCACGCCGCGACGGTTCATTACCTTGTCTTGGAGACGAGGCAAAACTTTGTCCGCATAAATGCTCATGACCGTCTCCTGTGCGCACCGTGATTCAGTTGTACCGCGATACTTTTGTTTCACGGCCACCTGGCGGTATCTTTAGAGACCATGATGACACCGATGAAGGAGCGATCAAAAACCGGATCATCAACTTGAGAAGCCGAACGGAATCGGAATGCGAATCGACTGACCTTCTTCCATTCAACATCTCAAATTCGCGTAACTTTTCGAGACTCAGCTCGTTCGAGCGGTCGAATTGATGGAGAGGGCATGGGGCCGACGTACACGACTGAAGGCTGAAGACATGGGCTCCGCTTTAGAGGGCAGATCGAGCCCGTTCGGATCTCTGTCGCGA
>PMAL01000129.1:0-24120 GCA_003152555.1 Acidimicrobiaceae bacterium
CCGTCTCAGACTGCGGGGGCCTTAAGCCTCGGTATCCACTTCTTGAATAACATCCCGATTCTCTACACCGTGCTCGGGGCAATCCTGATTGTCGGAGTGATCTACTACTTCGTCTCCGAGGTCAAGAAGCCATTACCGGTGATACCGCCAGCCGAGACGGGCAGTTTCACCATCCCACCGGAGTCGCTGCCCTATCGGGATGTTGAGCCGGGCTAACCATCGAAGCTCGGGTCTAATCTGGGCCTATGTGTCGAAACATAACTACGCTTCGTGGTCTCGATCCGGGGGCAACCGACGAAGAGATTGAAGCCGCCGCGCGCCAGTTCGTGCGCAAGGTGAGTGGCGTGCAGGCAACCTCGAAACTCACTGAAGTGGCGTTTGAAAAGGCGGTGGTACGGGTCGTTCGCGCCACCGCGGATCTGCTGGACGAGCTGCCCGCGCGCCAGCAGCCACCGCTCACGCTGCCGGCGCTGCGACGCATTGGAAGGTCCTCCACCGGGAGTTGACGACACTAGTACGTGTGACGTAGTATTATCGTCAACATGGCGAAGCGGACCACATCACCAGTAGGCGGACTCGAGCGCAACAACGAACCGGCCGTCTTGATCTTGACCAGTCTCGCGTCGGGGGAGAAGCACGGGTACGCGCTGTCAAAGGACATCGAGGGATTCGCCGGCGTCGCGCTCGGGCCCGGCACGCTCTATGGAGCGATAACGCGCTTAGAAGAGCGCGGGCTCATTGAACCAACGCCGAGTGACGACCGTCGCCAGCCCTACCGGATCACGGCTAGCGGACGGGCGGCCCTGAGCGCCGCGCTCGAGCAAATGCGTCAGTTAAGTGAGATTGGCACGTCGCGACTAGGTGCACGAATCGCGACGTCGCGCCCAACGCTCGGCGGCGCCACGCCCGGATATTCGCTATGAATAGATTCAACCGATTCGAACGGATGCTGCATTGGTACCCGCCGCACTGGCGCTCCAAGTACGCCGAGGGCATGGCCGCGCTCTTAGAAGATACGTACGGCACGGGTCGCGTGCCTATAAAGGTCAGGCTATCGCTCGTGAAAACCGGTTCACTAGAACGTGCCCGAGAGGTTGGGTTCATTGGCAGCGCAACCAGTCCCCACGAGCGCGAACGCGCCGGATCGCTGCTGGTGCTGTGCGGTTGGGGCGCCTTCATGATCGCCGGCGCCATCTTTGCCAAGTTCACCGACAATTGGGGGGCCAGCCAACTCGGCGGAGCTAACCGTACGCTCATTACGTCGCTGTACGACGTCGTGCAGTGGTCGGGCGCTGCGGGAGTGCTCGTGGTGCTCGGTGCCGCGATTCTCGTCTTACCATCACTGCTCCGCATGTTACGAGGTGGCGACTGGATCACCGTTCGCCGACCCTTACTGGGAGCACTCGTCGCGGGCGCGATCATCGCGGTCTCCACCGCTGCGATAGTTATTTGGGCTCACTTTCTGTCGTATCGCGAACGCAACGGCACCCTCGCGGTGTACGGGTACGTAGTTGGCGCATGGAGCCTCATGGTGAGTGTCGCGGTCGGCGTAGTTGCGTCCGCGGCGGTGTCAGTCGCGCGCCGGCTCGACCTGCCACGGAGATCAGTTCAGTGGCTGTCGACGATGGCGGTCGTGCTCACGTCGTTGATGTTCGTGATACTCGCCGCCATGCTGGCGTGGTGGAGTATTGAATCGGTACACGCGCCCGTGTTCATGCGCAACGGCATTGGCAATGGCCTCTTCTACACCTCGAGTGAGTTCCCGCTCGCGCTAATCGCTGCCGCGCTGCTCATGAGTGCTGGACTCTGCGCCGCCATTGGTGGCACGGTTCGGGTTGTTCGTGCTCGCCGAGACGGGGCCTACGAATAATCTGTTGGTCACTTCGTCAGCGTATGACACCATGGGTCGATGGGCGTTGAAACAACGGATGACAGTGGGTCAAAATCGCGGCACCCCGATCACGATGCGCTCGCTCGCGAACTGCGCAGCTGGTTCACGACCTCGAATCTGGAGATCAACTACGAAGTAACGCAGCACTGGTATGGCTACTTGAGCAACCCCGAGGGACCGATTGGGCCCCGAATGATACTTAACATNNCCGATAAAGGCGACGACTCACCTCGCGTTGGTCGGATCATTGCGGGCGGAGCCGGGACCCACCAATCTCCAATTCGAAGATGTGGACGACGAGCACTTAGAAGAGTGGGCTACCACGAAAATTAGGTGCTTCGACGACCGTGAGGTGGAGCCATCTGGCGAGAGGTTTTCCGCGGAGATATTCACACGTCGCTCCGAGATGGCCCTCACGCAACTTCAACTCGCCCGTCTCGAAGGAGAACCGGTAGGCGTGCTGGCGGGTTACGTCGGAAATGACCAACTGGTGTTCAACCTAGGTACGCGGATTCCTTTTCGACACCGTGGTATCGCCCAGGCAATATTGACGCACTGGGTAGAGCAGGGTGCCAACAACAACTGTCGTTCCCTCATCATTAATGCGGACGATCCCGGAACGCCGCAAGAGCTGTATCGCAGAATTGGTTTTGTTGACGAGATCTACTGGTACCAGAGGTACGAGTTCGGAGCTCTCGTCTCCTAGGAAATCAACGATCCGTTATTTCCAACTGCCCGGCAGCTTCGCCAGCATGGCCGGCACCTCAATCGCGGGAATCGCACGCGAGAACAGATAACCCTGGCCCAGTTCACAGCCCAGCCCCTGGAGACGTTGTAACTGCGCCTTGGTCTCGATGCCCTCGGCGAGCATGGTCATATCGAGGTTGTGCCCGAGCGAGACAATTGCCTCGAGCAAGGTGTCGTTGCGGACACTCTCTTGTACGGGGCTCACGAAGGATTGGTCGATCTTGATGATTCGTGGGCGCATGAGGGCGAGGTAGGAGAGCGACGAGTAGCCCGTACCAAAATCGTCGAGCGCGAACCCGATGCCTAATCGATTGAGTTCTTCCATCACGCTTAGCGTCTCACTAATGTAGAGCAGCGTCACGCTCTCGGTGATTTCAATGATCAGGCGATCCGGTTCGAGACCGCTCAAGTCAAGCGCTTTTTCTATCATGGCGACCAGTCCGGGATCGCCGAATTGATGAGCCGAAAGATTGACCGTCACGTACGGCGCGGACTTCTCGCCATTGGCGGGCTTCCACGAACTCGCCGCAATCACGGCCCCGTTCAGCGCAAAGGCTCCCAACTCCAATATGAGGTCACTCTTCTCGGCCAGGGGGATGAACACGTTGGGCGGGACCCAGCCACGCTCGGGGTGCTGCCATCGCATGAGCGCCTCGAAGCCAACGACGCCCGTGACGGTGAGATCCACGATTGGTTGGTAGTGCATAGTTATCTCGCCGCTCGTGAGCGCCCGGCGAAGGTCCTGGACCATCGCAAAGTGGCTGACCGCCTGCTGGTGCATGCCGGTGGTGAAGACGACGTGGTGTCCTTTGCCCTGGCGTTTCGCTTCGTACAACGCCACGTCGGCGTCTTGGACGATTTCCGTGTAGTCCAACCGGGAGGCGTCCCAGAGCACCACGCCGATGCTCGCGTGTTGACCAATGTGAATGCCCGCCACCGAAAACGGTTCGGCGAGCGTTTCGAGCAGACGCGCCGCCATTTGTTCGGCTTCTTCGGGCGACGTCAGTCCGTCGGCGAGGTAGAGGAATTCGTCGCCGCCAAAGCGGCACAGCGTGTCGGACGAACGTGACACCTGTTCGAGTCGCCTCGCGATGGAGACGAGCAATTGGTCGCCAATGAGGTGGCCGTGCGAGTCGTTTACTCCCTTGAAATCATCGAGGTCGAGCAGCAGCACCGCGCCCATGCCGCCCTGGCGAACCACCCGGGAGTGGGCCTGCGCCAGCCGGTCCAGGAAGAGGGCTCGGTTGGCCAGACCCGTGAGGGGGTCGTGCAGCGCCTGGTGGGAGAGGCGAGCGGTGAGAGCCCGCTCCTCAGTGATGTCGCGCTCGGAGATGACGAAGTAGAGGGTCTTGCCCCGCGCGTCGCGCGCCGGGGACCTGGATACTTCAACGTAGATAATGCGACCGTCTTTGCGTAAGTATCGCTTGGTGTAGCGCGCCGGCACACCATCGCCAGTCGTGGCGCGTCGGTGAGATTCTTCGGTGATGCCCACGTCCTCGGGAAAGGTGAACATTTTTGAATCGTGTCCGAGCAGCTCGTCTTTGGTGAAGCCCACCATCTGGCAGAAGGCGTTGTTGGCGGCGATAATCGCGTCGTCGAGGTCCGTGCAGATCATCGGGGCCATGTTGTCCTCGAAAGCCAGACGGAAGCGCTCTTCGTGGGCACGCAACTGAGCCACGTACTGGTTGTGTTCAGTCACGTCTCGTCCGTTGATGATGATGCCCTGGACATCATCGTTGTCGAGCCAGTTGGTTGACACGATTTCGATCTCACGAATCTCGCCGCTTTCGGTCACGGACTTGACCGTGTCACTGACGGATGATCCCGGGTTTGCGAGCAAGTCTATGAATCGTGTGGAGACACGTTCGAGGTCGTCAGGATGCAGATAGTCGAGCGCGTTCAGGCCAATGCCTTCTTCCAATGACTTGCCGAAGGTTTGCAGGGCGACGGGGTTCGCGTAGATGACGGTGCCCTCGCCATTGATGACAATCATCAAGTCTGACGAGTGCTGGCCAGCTTTTTCTAGTGCGGCAAATCGCTCGCGAGAGAGTGCCACGGGAGCGTCAACGGGAGCGGGTGACTCGGAATCGGATAACTTCGACGCTGCCTCGTCCTCATTCGAAGTGGACTTCTTCTCTTTGCGCGGCGTCATTGCGTCATTTTACCGACGCAACAGAGCCGCCAAGCGAAAGGCCGTGGTCTCGTTGTCGCGCCGGTGGTATCAATACGCACTGGTAAATTTGAAATTTGTGCGTCGAATGTGTCTCGTTGCGGATCTCATCATCGTGCTGGTCTTCGTCGTCATCGGTCGCGCCACGCACGATCACGGCGTGTACGTGCTCGGCGTGTTGTCAACGGCGTGGCCTTTTGCGACGGGACTGACCGTGGGGTGGTTGGCGATGCGCGCTACGGGTCAATTAGGGACCAGTCCAAGAGACGGTGGCATTATCTGCCTGATTACCGTTGCCGTGGGCATGATGCTGCGAGTGGTTGCCGGCCAAGGCACGGCGTTCGCTTTTGTTTTGGTGGCGCTGGGCTTCCTCGGCGCGTCGATGATCGGATGGCGCGCGTTGGTGAACACGATGCGTCGTTTTCTGGCGCGGCGTTGGCCCTGAAATCGTGTCGACGAACTGCCGGTTCGTCTCAAGGAACCGCGAGAGTTCGTATCCGTAGACTGTCCGTTCCGCGATTCAGCGCGGGACCCGCACGTGGCGTTGACGCGTGCGGTGTTGAAATTGAAGGCCGTCCGCGTTCTAGCCAGTTGGGAGGGTGTCGCCGTAGCTGCTGAGCACTATTGTCCCCGCACTATTTAAGACGCGCAACCCGGTGATCTTGTCGAGCGGCACGGCGCACGACATCGTCGCGTCGACAGTTTGTCCGGCTACGGAACGATAGGTGCCCGCGACCCACCACGTCCCCTTGGCCGTTCGCATCGACACCGTGTAGACGTTGCCGCCGGGTAGGCCCTGCTCGTGCATAGTGAGCGACGTGCCCCACGGTCGTGCGCTCAGCACGGCACTGGCCCGCACCGCGGTCAGACCCCTCAGGGCCAGCGTGCGCTGCGTGTTTGGCTTGGCGACGGTGCTTCCCGAAAAGAGACCAGCGAAAATCAACGACGCCGCGATGAGTCCGACAGCGACGGCGGCCGTCAGAGTGGCTCGCCGCCTGCGCCGCTGTAGCGCGCCACCACGGCGCAAGTCGCGCAAAACTTTGTCCGTGAGTTGCGCGGGTACGGCCGCCGTGGGCGCTACTGCCGCGGGATCGACATAACTCAACAAGTGGTGAGTCTGCGCAAATTCCTTGGCGATGCCTTGGCAGTCGGCACAACCCTCAAGGTGGGCCAACAGTCCGGCCTCTTCATTCGCTGAAAGGTCGCCGAACTGGCGCATCGCGATGGCTTCGTGCCACTTTTCACATCCCATTTCGCTCACTGGTCCCATCCCGCTTCCTCAAATAAAAGCCGCAGCATTCGCAGCGCGTAGAACGTTCGACTGCGAACGGTCCCTTCGGGTATTGCGAACAACTCCGCAACTTCGCGTCCGCTTCGACCATTGAAGTAGAGCTCGGTAATAATCATCCGATGCTCGGGATCCAGTCGCTGCAGCGCCGATTCCATCTGCCACCCGAGCATCGCCGTTTCGAGATGATCCTCGGCCGCGGGATCTTCGCTTTGATCCAGCGGTACTGTTTGCATCTTCGTTTGTCGAGTGCCGATGTCAATGATTACCCGGCGCTCGATGGTAAAGAGCCAGGTACGAAGTGATCCCAACGTCGGATCAAAGCGAGACCGTGAGCGCCACGCGCGAGCGAACGTCTCCTGCACCGCATCTTCCGCATTGTTCGACGAATAGAGCGATCGGCGCGCAAACCCGAACAGTTCACCGCCGTGAGCCAGGAAAGCCTTGCGCAGTCCCGCCTCGTCTGCGGCCTCCAAGTCGTCACGGTGGTCCGTGCTTTCTGGCGTCGGGCGACCGAGGTCCTCGGTCGTCATCGCCGCGCTCGTGTCGTACGCGGAGCGAACGGCCGCAGTTTCATGGTCAACGCTGAGTTCTCGCGGGGTGGTCATTGCTAGTAACCAATTCCGCCTCCGGTCGTGGTGGTCGTGGTGCCGCCCCCACCCCCACCAGCACCCATGGTCGTCGTAGTTGTTGTTGCTGGTGGCTTCTTGGCGGTCGTGGTGGTCGTAGCGCCGCCACTGGACCGGGCGGCCCCAACGATCGGTGTAGCGCCGACTGACGTGGAGGCCGCTTTCACGACGTACCATTTGCCGCCGTCAAAGGCTGCCCCTTCGCCGTGGGATTGCTTTGGTCCTGAGTCGCCGGCGAACGTGTAGAGCGGGTAGGAGTTGAACGTAACTTGCTTGGTGGTAGCGCCGCGTGCGACAAAGCCAATCTTTCCTTTGACGTTTGCTCCGAGGCTAACCGAGGTCACTGGACTCTTAACCGTCACCGGGATCCAGTGGGTGAGGCAACCGCCCGTGCACTTGAGCTTGGCGCCCTTCTCGACGGTCAAGATGTAGAGCGTGCGAGACGCGTGGTTGGCGAGCGCCCCGGGGAAGCCGCCGACATTTACTGATTGCAAGACGGTGGATGATGCGTCCGCCGATTCGGCGAGCGGTGCGGCGAGCAGCCCGGCGGCCGCGAGAAGACCTACGGAGATTTTGATTCGACGTGAACCACGTGCTACCCGTGGCGATTTGTGAATACCGGTAGTGGTCATGAGGTCTCCGATGGGCGTCGCGTTGCGTTCCGGCACGTTGCCGTACTAATGACTACCGTCGGCGGTGGCGAAATGTTCATCACTGAGGTGCAATGCGTCGGTGGTACCCTCACGACCACGCTCAAAGAAGGGAACCGTCATGGCATTTGCGCGCAACGGCGACGTCGAAATTTATTTCGAGACGTTTGGCCCCGCCACCGATCCGGCCCTCTTGCTGATAAATGGCCTGGGCTCCCAATGCGTCAATTATCGCGTCGAACTGTGTGAGGGTCTCGCCGCGTTGGGTTACTTCGTGATTCGCTACGACAATCGTGATGTTGGGCTTTCATCGAAAATGGATGAATCGAAATTCGATGTACGTGACGAAGAAGCCTCGCTCACACGCGACCGTCGCTCGCGACGCAGTTATCTGCTCTCGGACATGGCCCGCGACGGCCTGGCGGTGCTCGACGCACTCAACGTCTCGCGAGCCCACGTGGTGGGCGCGTCGATGGGCGGGATGATTGCCCAGACCATGGCCATTGAAAACCCGGAACGACTACTCAGCCTGACGTCGTTCATGTCAACAACGGGCGATCCTGACGTCGGGCAACCGTCAGAGCGCGCACGAGAACTACTCCTTGGCGCGCGGTCTACGGACCGCGAGAGCTACGTGGCGACGCAACTCGAGTGTGCGAAAGTGTGGGGGAGCCCGGCCTGCTTCAACGAAGAATTCCGAACTGCAGTTGCGCAAGAGGCCTTCGACCGAAACTTTTGTCCGGCGGGTGTCGGTCGTCAACTGTGGGCGATACGGGCTTCCGGATCACGCACCGTTGCCCTCGGCGCGCTGGAGCTGTCGACGCTCGTGCTGCACGGTGACGAGGACACGCTGATCGACATTAGTGGCGGCCGTCGAACGGCCGAGGCAATCCCCGGCGCGCGGTTCGTCGTCATCGAAGGACTGGGCCACGACTATCCACCGCAGTATTGGGACCAATTGATAAGTCTTCTGGAAACGCACTTGGGCGGCGAGCAGGTGTAATGGTCACGAGTCGACCAACGTGGATGCGGCGAGCGTGGTTGTTTCGCGTTTGTCGAGTCGATCTCAAATTGTGAGACTGCTGAGCCATTTGCGCGCCGGGTAGCGGTGTGTCGGGCGCATTGATTATGAACGCACGTGAGGAAATGGCGCGATTGGTGGACTATACGTGGGGCCAGTCATTTAAGCCCAAAACTTGGTTAGTGTGGGCGCATGACGCGATACATCGTGGCATTCCTGGGTCTGGTGACCGCCGGGGTTGGGATTTGGCTCATCGTCATCGAACAGCCGAAAAACGCCGCGTGCAATGCCGCTCACCCGACGCTCGAACAATTGGCGACAGTGGGAACTAATTCGACCTGCACAAACATTGTGTGGTCCTACTTCGGCGGTTTCGCCCTCGTGGCTTTTGGAGCGCTCACCGTGGTGGTCGCCGCCGCCATGATGAGGAAAACTCGTAGGAACAAGGGACCTCGCCGCACGGTGCCAATTCAGTACCCCTACAAGAATCCCTACACAAAGGACCCCACCGCGCGGTAGCCCTGCTTTTTCGGCCAGCCCTTCGGCCGTCGCGCGAGTAGCGCGGGGACTTTGTTAGCGGGAACGGCCGCAGAGAAGAGAAAGCCCTGGCCCAACTCACATCCGTGGAGACGCAGCCGTTCTGTTTGGCCCTGGTCTCAATACCCTCACCCAGCATCGTCATATCGAGCTTTTGTCCGAGCGAAATGATGGTTTCGAGCAACGTGTCATAGTCGACGCTCTCGTGAGAAAGCCGCACGATCGACTGATCGATCTTGATGATGCGCGGGTGCAGTAGTACCAGGTATGGAAGTGACGAGTACCCGGTGCCAAAGTCGTCAAGCGCGAAACCGACACCGCGTTCCTGGAGTCGCCCGATAACGTTCGCGGTCTCGAGCGCGTCACGCAACATGACAGAGGGCGGGCGGGGTTTCTTAGGAATTGAGCGGCAAGAGTCGCTGGCTACGAGCGCACTATCTCCACGACGGGAATGACTCGCGAGGTCTTGGCCTGGTACTCCGCGAATCCGGGGTATTGCTCGGCGTGCGCGGTGTAGATCTTCGTGCGCTCATCGTCGACTAGCGGCGATGCGGTCGCGGCAAACGTCTCTGTGCCCAGCTCGACTGTGACGCTCGGGGTCGCAACGAGGTTGTGAAACCAATCGGGGTTTGTGTCGGCCCCGGCCTTGGAAGCGAAGACGAAAATTCGACCGTTCTTTTTCATGTACATCATCGGATTGACGCGCTCTTTGCCCGACTTCGCGCCGGTGGTGTGCAGCAGCAGCACGGTCGCGCCCTCAAAGTTCCCGCCGAGTTTTCCATCGTTGGCGTGAAACTCGTCGATTATTGTCTTGTTCCACGCGTTGGTGGCGTTGGCTGCTTCTCGGTCGTCACTCATGATCACTCCTTTTGTTTTTGGCTCGCTCGCCACTTTGAATTTTGACGTCGTTCACCTCACTGTAGGGGAAGCCGCGTAACTTCGTCCAACGCAGGGCGCGTGTCGGTGCTCGGCACGTTCGAGTGATGCGCTTGCTCGGTATCGCAGAATACGCGTGCGATCTAGGGTTCGCGAACCCCGAGATAGGTGAACAAGACGGGCAATGGAAAGGCCCGGTCTTGCGTCTCGCCGTGAACCGCCCCGAGGCCAATTCGCATCCGGTACTGGCCGTCCAATTCTTCAACCGTCTCCTCCATTCCCCGCGGGTCAAAGCTCATCGACGTATGTTCTTCGAGGTACGTCATCGTGAGCCCGGCCCTGGTGGCGGCCATGACGACTTCTGCGAGACCGTGGGCGTACTGGGTAGTGGTCCAGGTGATGTCCGCGTCGCGATTGGCGTAGGAGCCCGTGCCGCTGTAGACGTGGCCGCCATCGAAGGCGTAGGGAAAATCGAGCACGAGGGGCTCAACGCTGTCAATCATTGTGAGTAGCGGATGCAGTTCGACGAGCACGAGGGTGCCGGCGGTTCGCAATACTCGCGCGACGCCGCTCATCCAGGCGTCCAGGTCGTCGATCCAGCACAAGACGCCAATCGTGGCGTAGACGAGGTCGAAGGATCCGTCGAGCTCGCGGGGCAGGTCACGCGAATCGGACTTAACGGTGGTGACATCAACGCCGCACTGGCGAGCCAGGTCGTCGAGACGCGCGAGGGCCGTGGGCGAGAAATCAACGCCAGTTACGCGCGCGCCAAGTCGCGCCAACGTGATCGAGTCACATCCAATGTGACACTGCAGGTGCAGCACGTCAAGGTCGGCAACTCCTCGTCCCTGCGTCGCCCGATCGATCGCCGCTTGCTCTTCGGGCCCCATGAGCGAGCCGCCCGCGATGAGGGCATCGAGGTCGTACATGTGGTCATCACCCGTCCCGTGGAACGCAGCGAGTTGCTCCCAATGGGTGTAGCTGGATTCTTCCATGTCCTTAAGTGTAGAAAATCACGACTGCGTGTTTCGAAGAGCCATCCCCGGGATGATGCCAAGTTGAGCCGCGGCTGGCTCTGCCAGCCCCCCCACACCCAAGTTGTCGGGCGCGCGGTCGAACATCAGGCTCACCTCGTAGGACGGTACTGCCGGCGCCGACTGCACCGCCGATAACGGTCAAGGCCGAACACGACGAACAGATCCTCGCGGTTGAGGTCGTCAAGATGACGCGCGCCCTACCGCGCGATGGAACGTTCCGCTTCGTGGTCCCGGCCGGCACGTATGAAGTCCTCTCGTCCGACCGCTCGCAGGACCGTTGGGTGAAGGTCCAGGCGGGGGGACACAGCGTCGTCACATTTGGATTGTTCGCGTGCCCGATGTCCGCCGTCAAGGCGGGCAGCAAAAAAGCCGCGACGAATGCGGTGCGTTAGTTCGACGCGCCACTGATCGCGCGCCAGCGCACGACCGCCCACCAGAGTGACCAGAGCGTAAGTGCTTCAAGTAGCACGGCGATCCAGCCCACCACGAGGGCGCGGTGAATTGATACGACGATCACGAAGCCCAGTTCGAGCGCCACCGCAACGAGACAGATCACCGCGTACGGACCGTACTGGAAGGCGGCCTGTTGGATCCGGGCCGGCGACTGGACGTTGGTGTGCCAGAACGTGTTGAGTACGTCGCGCTTTTCGGACCGCGTGCAACTCTGGTAGACGTCAAGCTTCATGACTCAACGTTACCGAGCGTTCTGCCAACACCATCCCAACGCGAGAGAAACAATGGGCGGAGGATCGGCATTCTTCGCAACGAGTTGTTGCTGGGAGATCGCTGGTGCGTTCTTGTTAGGAGAGCACGCGACGGCGGAAGTTGTGCAGGCCCAGTGACAAGAAGCCCACGCAGAAGGCAATCAACACGGGATAGATGACGTACAGGTGCATGTGCGGAACGTTGGTAAACGCGGCGCGCATGCCTTCGTTCACGTAGATGAGCGGATTGATGAGCACGATGGTTTGCAGCCAGTGCCAGGAACCAATCTTCACTGGGGCCAGTCGGGTCCATTGGTAGTACGTGCCGCCGAGGAAGGTGATGGGCAGGATGATGAAGCCGAACATCAAGCCAATGTTGCGCGGCTCGAAGCTGGTGCCCAGGATGAGGCCGAGCGCGGCCATGGCGATGCAGGCGAGTGGGACCATCGTCACCACGATGAGCCAGTGCAATGTCAGATGCGCTTCAACGCCACTGGCGTGAACGAATGAAGCAATGGGCAGCACGATCGCCGCGGACACCACGCCCTGGAGCGCACCCGAGAGCACCTTTTCAAACGCGACGAGCCAGATAGGACAGGGTGCCTGCACCCGATCTTCGATCTCGCGGGTGAAGCCGAACTCCGTCGCCATCTGTAGCGCGACGGACTGCACGCCTTGGAACATTATCGAGATGCCCACGACGCCCGCGACCAGAACGGTGGCGAATGCGCTCTCGGCGCCCGCGCCGCTTCCTCCGACCGACTGTCCGATCTTGGGGAAGATGAAGAGGAAGACAAAGCACAGCAGGAATGGCTGGATGATCGTGCGCATCACGAAGATGGCCCAATCCTTTTTCAATACGGTCACGTCGCGAAGCAACAGCGCGCCGAGGGCGACGCGGCTCGCCGCGTAGGTCGTGCGACGCGGCCCGATGACGATTGCTTCGTGTTGGAGGGGAGTGGCAGTCGTCATTAGTCGCGCAACTCCTTGCCCGTGAGATTGATGAAGACGGTTTCGAGCGTGGGCTCGTTGACGGAAATATCGGCGATATCAAAGCCACCCGCTTCGGCCGCTGCGATGACGCGCGCGAGCAAACGGTCGGCGCCGCGCACGTGCAGTTCCAGACCGGCGTCCGTCTTGCGGCTCTTCGTGACCCCTTCAACGTTCTGTTCGAGTGCGGCGGCCAGTTGATCTTGGTCGCTCGAGGACTTCACGGTGACGATCGTGTCGATGCCCACCGAGTGCTTGAGCTTTTCTGGCGTGTCGAGGGCGAGAATCTTTCCGTGGTCCATGATCGCCACGCGATCACAGAGTTGTTCTGCCTCTTCCATGTAGTGCGTGGTGAGCAGGATGGTTTGACCATCGCCGTTGAGTTGTTGGAGCACCTCCCACAGCGCGAGGCGACTCTGGGGATCTAGTCCCGCGGTGGGTTCGTCCATGAACAGCACCGCGGGACTGTGAAAAATTGAGCGGGCGACCATCAGTCGTTGGGCCATGCCGCCCGACAGCGCGTAGACCGATGCCTTGGCCCACTTGGTCAGTTGAAACTGTTCGAGCAAGCGATCGGCCGTTACACGAGAGATACCCGACGCCATCCCGAAGAGCCGGCCGTGGAAGTAGAGGTTCTCCCACACGGTGAGCTGGCGGTCGAGTGTGTTCGTTTGCGAGACCACGCCAATGATCTGCTTGGCCAGCGCGGGGTGGGCAATGACGTCGATGTCGCCAACGCGCGCCGAACCCGAAGTGGGAATGACTCTCGTCGTGAGCATGCCCGCGGTCGTCGTTTTGCCGGCACCGTTCGGTCCAAGCAGTCCAAAGATCTCACCCGCATGAACCGTCAAGTTCAGCTCGTCTACTGCACGAAAATCCCCACCGGCATACACCTTGGTGAGGTTCTCGGTACGAATGACCGTCGCCGCCGCGTTAGTTGTTGCCCTCGTCGGAGAAGTCATTGGGCCAAGCATAGAAGTCGGGCCCACGACCTCGTTCGTCGACGTGTAAAGGTCGCGACGGTGTTGATGAGCGACGACGTGTCATACGCGTACGAAGTAACAAGATGCGTCATTCTCGTCGCCATGAGTGGAATACGTCGATAAAAGCTCGTCATGTTGCAATTAAACAGAAAGTTTGAGACTTTGGACCCTACTCGCGTTGGCCTTTCATCGTCCAAAAAGGCGAACGAAAGGTAAAATTCATACATGACGAAACAGAGCAGGTCGACCCCGGTTATGCGCGCCGTGCTCGAAGCGGTGTCGGAACGCCTGATGGTGAGCGACGAAATTCTGATTCGGATACCCGAGATCTGTGAGTCGACGGGCGTGAACTACGGGTCGGTGTATCACCATTTCGGTTCGCGTGAAGGGGTTATCGATGCGACCTACAGTCTGATTTTTTCAAAGATCATCGATGAAGACCTTGCGTCGCTGCGGCAAATCAACGAGTCGTTGGAGACCTTTGACGAGTACGTCGACGCCATTCGACCCGTGCTCGAGCGAATCTCAAATGGTGAAGAACGCGTCGTCCGTCGAGCCATTAGGTCGCGCATCGTGGCGGCCGCCATCACGCGACCGGATCTACGCGTGCTTATTAGTGTCAACCAAGCCCGTCTCACCAAGGAGTTGTTGCGCATCGCTGAGTTCGCGCAGTTGCGCGGTTGGATGCGTCGAGACGTGTCGGCCCATTCGATTGCCATGTTGATGCAGGCCGTCTTGCTGGGCCGGACCCTGGACGATATTTCTTCTGATCCCATGAGTGATAGCGAATGGGAGCAGACACTGGTGGCGCTCTTCATGGAGATGCTGAACCTGCCGTTACACACGGTCTAACCCGTCTTGTGGTCAACTGAGTACGTGAAGATCTTTCGAATGGTCGCAGCCCTTCTCGTGGCTGGCGGCGTTGGTTGGGCGGTGAGGGGCGCCAGCACGACAACCTATAACGGACCCGAGGCCGCATTGTGTTCGCCACCCGCTCTTAGTGAAGCCCTTCACGGTGCGTTTCGCGTTATGTCCGTGCAGAACTTTGGTTGCGCGCAGGACTTTGCTTATCTCTGGGCGACGGTGGGCACTAACGAACAAGACGCCATTGGCGTCACTGAGGTATTGCAATTTAAGGTGCCGACGCAACGTTGGACCGTGGTCTCGAGACTGAAATATTGTCACCCAAAGACACTGCCCACCTTTGTTTACAAGCTGGGTTGCTTCTCCAACTAACCACTTGAAAGCGTCATTACTGTTGCGGTGACTTGAGCGAAGGTTCGCGGCGTTTCTCCAAAATGAACGGGCCAACTCTCCACTACGCTTTGGCTCGTGCGTCTTCGTGGATTTGCCTCGCTCGCGTGGGCCGCGACCCAGGACCTCTTCAATCAGACAACCGCCTTTGGTCGACTGGCTCTCGTGCACGTCATCATGATGGCCGGCGACACGTTGGTCACCGTCTCGCTGGCGGGGTCGCTGTTCTTTTCGGTGTCGCCGACCGAAGCCAAAACGAGAGTGTTGCTCTACTTGTTGCTCACCATTGCGCCTTTTGCCGCGGTGTCACCAATATTGGGACCGCTCATTGACAAGTCCGCCAACGGACGTCGCATATTGGTGGCCATTTCGGCCGGTGCACGGGTCCTGCTCTGCTGGTCAATGAGCCAGCACCTGAATTCCTTATGGCTATTTCCCGAAGCGTTCCTCGTGCTGGTCTGCTCCAAGTTGTACGTCGTGACACGCGGCGCACTCGTACCGCAAATGGCGCGCACGGACCAATTCCGAGAACACGCGGCCCATGTGGGACGTTCCGGATGGCCGAGCCAAGAGCACGAGCAAGAAAAGGGCTTCGCCGGATTCAACGCGCAGTTGACATTGCTGGGCACGTTCGCGGGACTAATAGTGGGATCGATCGGTGCGGGAATACTGAAGCTCCTGGGTGCGCCGAGCGTCCTCATCACCGCGTCGCTCGTTTACGCCGTGGCGACGGTCGCGAGTATGCGCCTGCAGCGCCCCGCCAAGCTCGTGCGCGAGCAAGTGGGAGGGCTGACCCAGGCGGAGCGCGACCTCAACGCGCTCAATCCCATGGGCGACGTAGAGGTCGCGTGGGGACTAGGCGCGTCCGCGCTGATGCGTTTTACGGTTGGCTTCGCCACGTTTCTGTTGGCCTTTGGACTGCGACGCGAGCACGCGGGCTTGAGCTGGTTCGCGCTGGCGCTGCTCGTGAGTGCGCTTGGATCCTTAATTGGACTGGGCATAGTTACTCGCGTGCGCAACGCCGTGCCTGAGTCAACGCTGCTCACGGTGGCGTTGCTCGCGACGGGCGTCGGTGCCGCGGTCGCCGCGTCGCATCCCACGCTCGTTGCCCAGGTCGTACTCGCCGGATGGTTAGGACTGTGCGCCGCGATTGTGCAGCCAAGTTTCGACGCGATCACCCAGCGCCACGTAGCGCCCGGGGCCCAGGGCCGGACGTTCGCTCGTTTCGCCGTGCGCCAACAATTGCTGTGGGTGCTGGGGGCCCTCATACCGGTCGCGATTGCCTTGAAGTTCTCGGTGGGCGACGGACTGCTCGCCGTACTGATGGTCGCCGGCGGTCTTCTCTACGGCATTGGTCGTCGCTTCGCTCGACGTTAAGCGCGCGGCAGTCTCCTTATGCTGTGAGTTGTATGGCGATATCCCCCATTGCCGCCGCGAGTGACGCTGAAATACTGACGCTCCCGCACGTCTTAGTAATAGGCGGCGGTTTCGCAGGACTGGCAGCGGCGCGCGAGCTCGCCAATCAGCGGGTGCGCGTGACGATCATTGACCAACACAATTTCCACACGTTTTTGCCGTTGCTCTACCAGGTGGCGACGGCCGGACTGGAACCGGCCGACGTGGCCTATCCCATTCGCACCATTTTCGGACACGCGAAGAACGTGGGATTTCGCCACGGCCGAGTGCGCTTGGTTGATCACGCTCGCTCGAGCGTCACACTCGACGACGAAAGTGAAATCGCCTTCGATCACTTGGTCGTGGCCACTGGTGCCACGGCGGCTTATTTTGGAATCCCGGGTGCTTCACAGTTTGCGCTGCCGCTCTACACGCTGTCCGACGCTCGCCATGTCCGCAATCGATTGCTCCTGTCCCTAGAAGTCGCCGACGTGCACGTGGGTGATGACTCGCCGCAACTTAACTACGTCGTGGTGGGCGGCGGACCGACCGGCGTGGAGACGTCGGGCGCACTGGCCGAGCTCATACAAATTGTGGTTCGCCGTGACGGATTGCAAATTGATGAATCCAAGGTGCGGATCGTGCTGGTGGACCTCGCGCCACGGCTGCTCACGGCGTTTCCTTCTCCGGCGAGCACGTACACCGAAAAGCAACTCATCGCCATGGGCGTCGACGTGCAACTCGGTCGATCAGTCGTGGAAGTCGAAGAACACGCCATTCGCTTCGCCGATGGTGAACGTCTCGAAACTACGGCCGTCATATGGGCGGCCGGCGTCACCGCGAGCGGCACCCTGGCCAATGAACTTCAAGAGAAGCCCGGCCCGGGAGGACGAGCACTCGTCTCTACGGATCTTCGCCTGCTCGGGAGCAAGAACATCTGGGTCGTTGGCGACGCGGCGGCCGTGCCCCAACGCGCTGGTGCGTTCTGCCCGCAATTGGCGCCAGTTGCCATCCAGTCGGGTCATCACTGTGGTCGTCAAATATTACGCGTGCTGCGTAACGAGAAAACCGAGCCATTTCACTACCGCAATAAAGGAATCATGGCCACTATTGGTCGAAATGAGGCAGTCGCCAAACTGCCGGGTGGGGTGACGATCAAGGGCCGGGCCGGTTGGCTCGCCTGGTTGACCTTGCACCTCTTTTATCTCATTGGATTTCGTAACCGACTGCGCGTCATGATCAATTGGACCTGGCGCTATTTTGATTGGCCCTCGGGACCGAGACTCATCGTTGCCGACGCCGAAACGGTGGATTAATCAGCGGTTTTGATTGGCGGCGCCACGACTTTGTCACTCTGATATTCATCCGCCGCCCGTAAAGCTAAAACCTCGTGGACACTTCATATCTGCGTCATCTAGTGGGACAACTTCCCACCACGGTCCGCTCAAATGGACGTTGCAAGAGTCGGGAGGGGGTGGAAGGCCCTTGAGGTAGACGAGCCCGGCGTATTGCTGGTCGGTACCGTTGAGGAACTCGACCATCACTTCGTTACGAAAGTTAGTTTCGTCAACGATTACCTCCTTAACCACTCCGATCCCTGGAATATGGCGAAGGTTGCCGGAAGGCGTGAAGTTCGCGCCCAATGATTTTACTTCCGCAATGTCCACGTCCTTTAGCCAGATCTTGGAATTCGCCTTCACGTCCTAAGCGTGCGCTGGGCGAAGGTAGAGATTGAACGCGACAAGGGCGAGCAATGAGTAACAAGAGCACTATCCAACTTCGTCGACTCCGCAAAATTGATTGGCTCGCGACTGGCAAGTCAATCTTTGTATTCACGAGGCAAACCTAACGCCGCAAAAATTTATGATTCATCCGGCGAACGTAGGTCGGGCGAACACTCACGCCAAGCGAGCCTCGAGGTCGTTGACCTGTTGGATCAACTCGTACGGTAGGTGATCGCCAAATTGCTCGTAGTACTGGCGAATGCTTGGCACCTCGTCGCGCCATTCGGCCGCGTCGACGTTTAGTAATTCAGTCATGTCCTCGAGTGTGACGTCAAGTCCGTCCAGGTCGATTGCCGTGGGCGTTGGCACGTAGCCGATGGGCGTGTCGAGCGCATCGCCTCGACCCGAGACGCGCTCGAAGACCCACTCGAGCACGCGGCTGTTTTCGCCGAAGCCGGGCCACAGCCAGCGGCCATCGGCGCCCTTGCGAAACCAATTGACATAGAAGATCTTGGGCAAAGTCTCTTCGCTAAATCGATCCGAGAAGCTGAACCAATGCTTGAAGTAGTCGCCCATGTTGTACCCGCAAAAGGGCAACATGGCGAAGGGGTCGCGTCGAAGGTTGCCGACAGTGCCGGTCGCGGCGGCCGTGGTTTCTGACGCCATGATGGAACCCAGGAACACGCCGTGTTCCCAGGTGCGTGACTGGAAGACGAGCGGAATGACGCTGGCGCGACGACCACCCAGCAAGATGGCGTCAATGGGCACACCGGCCGGGTCCTGCCATTCGGGTGCAATGGCTGGGTCCTGACTCGCGGGCGCAGTGAAGCGCGAGTTCGGATGGGCGGCCGGAGTGGCGCTGCCCTTCGTCCAGGGTTGACCTTTCCAGTCGGTGAGCGCGGATGAAGGGTCCTCCATTCCCTCCCACCAGATGTCGCCGTCGGCGGTAATGGCGGTATTGGTGAAGATGGTGTTGGCCCCGACCGAAAGCATGGCGTTGGGATTGGTCGTCATGTTGGTTCCGGGCGCGACGCCAAAGAAGCCGGCCTCGGGGTTGATGGCGTAGAGGCGTCCGTCGGCGCCGGGCTTCATCCAGCAGATATCGTCACCGATCGTTTCAACTTTCCAACCGTCGAGTGATGGCACCATCATGGCCAGGTTGGTCTTGCCGCAGGCACTAGGGAAGGCTCCCGTGATGTAGCGAGATTCACCCTCGGGGTTGGTCAGTTTCAGGATCAACATGTGTTCGGCGAGCCAGCCGTTATCGCGGGCCATGGCCGATGCAATGCGCAGGGCGAAGCACTTCTTGCCGAGCAGCGCGTTGCCTCCGTAGCCTGAGCCGTAGGAGATGATCTCGCGGCTCTCGGGGAAGTGGACGATGTACTTGTGCTTCGCATCACACGGCCAGGTCACGTCCTCTTCACCGGGCTCGAGTGGCACGCCGACCGAATGTAGGCAGGGCACAAAATTATCCTCGCCGAGCACCTCTAACGCGCCGCGACCCATGCGGGTCATGATGCGCATGCTGACCGCGACGTACGCCGAGTCGGTGATCTCAACGCCGATGTGCGAGATGTNNGGGTCGCGCCAGTGGTTGGTCGGGCCGGCGTCGATTTCTTTTTTCGAACAGATGAACGTGCGGTCCTCAACGCGTGCCACGTCACTCGGGTCCGAGGTCGCGTAGTAGCTATTGGGTCGCTTGGCTTCGGAGAGTTTGGTGAAGGTGCCGTTGTCCACGAGCAGTTGGCAGAGTTCGTCGTACTCTTCGGCCGATCCGTCACACCAATGGATACGATCGGGAGTGGTGAGTTGCGCTATGTCTTCAACCCAAGCAATGAGCTTCTTGTTGGGGGTGGGGTACGTCAAGGTGAGTTCCCTTCAATCTCCCACGGCGCTTGGTTGCGCCGTGGCCCTGATAAGACGTTGACATGAACGCGTCCATTGACCCACCCGCTCCCCCAAGCGAGCACATCCGACGCGAGGATGACGTACTTGAGCGTATCGCTGCCATCGTTGGACGGCGAACGGTTCCCTCAGGCGAGGTGCACATCGGTGACGACGCCGCGGTTTTGGCCCCATTTGTCGGCCAAGCGCTCATCAGTACGGACGTCGCGGTGCTGGGCGTGCACCTCGACGAGACGCTCTTCCCATTGGAAGATCTCGGGTTTAAGGCCGTGGCCGCCGCGGTGTCGGACCTGGCCGCCATGGGTGGACGGCCCCGCGCGGCGGTCGTCGCCGTGAGTTCGCCGCCGGGCATCGACTTAGAAGAGCTGCATCGAGGGATCGCCGACGCCGCGACCATCACGAATTGTCCGATTGTTGGCGGCGATCTCACGAGGTCCAAGGACGTGGCCGTCGCGGTCACGGTCATGGGCGAGTGTCCCGATCGCGGCGCCGTGCTGCGCAGCGGCGCGAAGGCCGGTGACGAAATTCTTGTTACCGGACCGCTCGGAAGGTCGGCTGCGGGACTGCGGCGACGTCGCGCCGGGGCACCGCTCAACGACGAGTTAGTCGTGGCCCACTGTCGGCCGTGGCCGCGCATTGACGAGGGCATCGCCGCGCGCAACGCCGGGGCGCACGCCATGATGGATCTAAGCGACGGTCTGGGTATTGACCTGCACCGTCTGGCCGACGCGTCGCGGGTGGGATTCGAACTGACACACGTGCCCGTCGCGGAGGGGGCCACGTTAGAAGAGGCCACGAGCGGCGGAGAAGACTACGAGTTGCTGATTGTGACCAACGATTCGGCCCGACTGCGCATGATCTTCATTGACCGCGGGCTACGTGCGCCGGTCACTATTGGCACCATCAATCGCGACGTCAATGTGCGTTTGTGCAATGGAGAAGTCTTTGAGCGTCGGGGCTGGCAGCACCAATTCTGAAAGGTCTTAAGCGTCGGCCTTGCGACGGGCGGGCTTGACGACTTTGCCCGAACGAAGGCAACCCGTGCAGACGTTCACGCGCGTGGGCGTACCGCCAATGAGGGCGCGAACGCGCTGAATGTTCGGATTCCAACGGCGTTTGGTGCGACGGTGCGAGTGAGAGACGTTCATGCCGAACGACGGCTTCTTGCCGCAGATTTCGCAGACTGATGCCATGATGAACGTTCTCCTTGTTCCCAGCTCCTGCCCGATGCAGGCCCGGCGTAAAGCGAAGGACCATTGTAGCATCGCTAGCAATGACCTCTTCTACGACGCTGTCCGCTCGGGACTTGCGCGCGACAATCGCCACATTTGCCGAACTTCTGCGCTCGCATAAAGAGGTCATCAACCGGCTCAACGTCTACCCGGTGCCCGACGGTGACACCGGGACCAACATGACGCTCACCATTGAATCAGTTGTCGCGGAGCTCGCTCCGTTGGGCGGCGACGCATCCATGGCCGAGGTCTGTCACGCGATTGCGCACGGATCGCTCATGGGCGCGCGCGGCAATTCGGGCGTCATCTTGTCCCAGCTGTTGCGCGGTCTCGTCGAGAAATTTAAGTCCACCAGCGAGATCTCGACCGAACTGCTGGCCCAGTCCTTCGAGCACGCTGACGTGCTGGCCCGCCAGGCAGTGGTGCGCCCCGTCGAGGGGACCATTCTCTCCGTTGCCCGCGCCGGTGCCGAGGGGGCCCGCTCGCAGCGCGGTTCGCTCACGACCATGGTGCGCGGCGCCCGGGACAACGCGCGCGACGCACTCGCCTTCACGCCCGAGCAGCTGCCGGTCTTGAAGGAGGCCGGCGTCGTCGACGCCGGGGGAGCGGGGCTGCTCTTGTTCTTTGACGCGCTGTGCGTGGTGGTCGCTAATGACCCGGCGCCGGAGCCACCGCCAGTGGAATCCATTGTCCTTCACGTGCACGAGCAGCCCGGTCACTACGGCGCGGTCGACGTCGCGAACCTGCGCTATGAGGTGATGTACCTTCTCGACGCCGACGAAGTGAAGATGCACGCCTTTCGCGAGGTGTGGGCCGGCATTGGTGATTCCATCGTGATCGTCGGCGGCGACGGACTCTATAACTGTCACATACATACTGACGAAATCGGCGCGGCCATCGAGGCGGCCCTCGACGCTGGTACGCCGCGCGAGATTCGCATCACCGACCTCAGCGAACAGATCGTGGAAGAACGCTGGGTCCGTGAGGGCAGTGCCGCACAGCCCGAGGACGTGACGACAACACCCGCGACGTCCGTCGTCGCGGTTGTCGTGGGCGACGGCGTCGGTCGGATCTTTCGTTCCTTGGGGGTGCGCCAGCTAGTAAAGGGTGGCCAGTCCATGAACCCGTCCACCTCCGACCTTGTCGAGGCGGTGCTCGCGACGGGTTCGCAACAGGTGGTGATCCTGCCCAACAACAAGAACATTCGTCTCGTGGCCGAGCAGGTGAACGCGCTCGTTGATCAAGAGGTGACGGTGGTAGCGACAAATTCCATCGTCGAGGGATTCGCTGCCTTGCTCGCCTACGACCCCGACGCGTCGGCTCACGACAACGCCAAGGAAATGTGCGAGTCGGCCTCGCACGTCGTGGCCGCGGAAGTGACCCAGGCCATTCGCGACACGTCCACCGACGCCGGACAGGTCCACGTCGGTGACTGGATTGGCCTTAACGCCGAGGGCGTGCGCTCGGTCGCCGACTCCATTGCCGGTGCCGCGAACAAACTCTTGGCGGGTCTGGTCACCGATACGCACGAGCTGATCACGATCATCGAGGGTGACGGCTCGACGCCCGCCAACACTCGTCGAATCACCGAGTTCTTGGCCGACGAGTTTCCCTCGCTCAACGTTGAGGTGCACCAGGGCGGGCAGCCCCTCTACCCGTACTACTTCGGCATAGAGTGAGCGAAGCGGCGCCGCGCCGACTGCGCCAATTGGGCGATGTCTCGGTGAGCCAGTTGCGCCACGTGGGAGACAAGCGCCTGGCGGCGTTAGCCACGCTGGGCATTGAGAACGTCTTTGACCTCCTGACCATCTATCCCCGTCGCTACATCGACCGGACCAAGCGAGTTGACCTTTCGGATCTCAACGTGGGCGACGAGGCGGCCGTGTTCGCGCAGGTAGAAAAGGTCACGAGTCGCCGCACCCGCCAGGGAAAGGCAATGGTCCAAGTCACGGTGAGCGATGACGGCGGCAACTTCAAGGTGGTCTTCTTTAATCAGGCGTGGCGGGAACGTCAATTGCTTGTGGGCGTCCAAGCCCTCTTCTTCGGCAAGGTCACGGATTACCGCGGCCAGCGCCAGATGACCAATCCCGTGGTGGACGTCATCGTCGGCGCGACGGGCGAAGAACGCGACGCCTCCAAGGTGGGACGGGTGGTGGCCATCTATCCCGCGTCGGGCAAGGCCGGTCTCACCAGTTGGGAGATGGGCGGGTTTGTAGAAGAGTCACTGCGTCGCGCCGGCCCGCTGCTCGACCCGGTGCCCGAAACCGTGCTGGTTGAGCTCGAACTGGTTGATCGCACCACGTCGTATTGGGGCATTCACCTGCCCGAAGAGATGGCAAACATCGCGCCGGCACGTCGCAGACTCGTCTTCGACGAGTTCTTGCGCTTGCAGTTGCTGCTCGCACTGCGTCGGCGCCGACTCGAAGAGACCGCGGCCGGCGTTCGACACCCAATAAATGTCGACGACTTGGACGTGGCGCCGGGGGCGCTCGCCACGCCTACTTCGTCGCTGGTACGCCGGTTCTTGGCCGGTCACCGTTTTACGCTCACGAGCGCCCAGCGCCGCGTGTTGGGTGAGATCGCCAGTGACATGTCCTCGGCGCTGCCCATGCACCGTTTGCTCCAGGGCGACGTGGGTTCGGGCAAAACGGTGGTTGCCCTGACCGCCCTGTTGGCCTCCATTGACGGCGGTCGCCAGGGCGCCCTGATGGCACCCACGGAGGTCTTGGCCGAACAGCACCTGGTCTCGATACGCCGAGACTTAGAGAACCTCAGCATTCACGACAAATCCGTACTCGGTGGTGAGCGGCCACTCTCGATACAACTGCTCACGGGTCGACTGCGCGCCAAGGAGCGACAGGCGGTGCTCGATGGGCTCGCCAGCGGATCGGTGGACATTGTCGTAGGTACGCACGCCCTCTTAACCGACGACGTGAAGTTCCGGTCCCTGGGCGCCGTGATCATTGACGAGCAGCACCGCTTTGGGGTTGAGCAGCGCGCGACGCTGCGCGAAAAGGGACGCTCGCGCTCGACCGAGGAGATCGATCCCGACCTGCTGGTCATGACCGCGACGCCGATCCCGCGCAC
>PMAL01000129.1:24158-24314 GCA_003152555.1 Acidimicrobiaceae bacterium
ACGAAGTCGCCGCCGGACGCCGGGCCTACGTCATCTGCCCGCTGATTGAAGGTTCGGAGCGCGTGGAAGCCACCAGCGCGGTCGAAGAACGCGACCGCCTCGTCGAACACGAACTACGCGGTCTGCGCGTGGGTCTGCTGCACGGCCAGATGAAGG
>PMAL01000129.1:24337-36595 GCA_003152555.1 Acidimicrobiaceae bacterium
CACCAACTGCGCGGTCGAGTTGGTCGCGACCGGGCCCAGAGTTACTGCTTTTTGTTGGGTGAGCCGCCGAGCGAGGACGGGACACGTCGACTCGAGGCGCTGGTTAATTCAAATGACGGCTTCGTGCTCGCCGAAATTGACCTCGACCTGCGAGGTGAGGGGACGTTGCTCGGCGCGCGCCAACGCGGTCGCAGTGATCTCCGTCTCGCGTCGCTGCGCAATGATGAGGACTTGCTCCTGGCCGCCCAACGGGTCGCGAGCAGCATGGTCCACGACAACTTGTTACAAGCCGATTCGGAAATTGTCGACGAATTGCGACTGTTTGTCGACGACTCAGAAGCGGACTACTTGTTCAAGTCCTGAGCACGTAAGGGCGTAGCCTTCAAGAGTGCGAGTAATTGGTGGCGCGGCTCGGGGACGACCGCTCAAGGCAAAAATTCCGCCCACGGTGCGCCCCACTACGGACTACGCCCGAGAGGCCATCTTTTCCATGCTCGAAAGCCGAGGCGGGCTCGTTGATCTCACCGTCGCCGATCTTTATTGCGGCTCGGGCGCCATGGGCATTGAGGCGTTGTCGCGCGGCGCGGCGAAGGTCTACTTCGTTGACAGCGATCCCGCCTGTTTGGCGGCGGCACGCGTGAATCTAGAACCGCTGCAACTAAGCGGCGAAGCGGCCTTCGTGCGTGCGACGTTGCCGTTCTGGCAACCAACATCCGACCTCGACCTCGTGCTGGCCGATCCGCCGTACGGCCCGCTCGACCTCGAGAGTGTGCTCAAGGGAGTGCTCGCGTCTCGCGTTGTCATTGAAAATGACCGCCACATGGAGCCTCCCGAGGGTTGGATCGTTACCAAAACGAAGCGTTACGGCACTACGCTCGTAACGATGTTGGAACCCAGCGAAGCCAGTGACCAGTGACGGTAGGCCTGATCCCCGGCTCCTTTGACCCGTTTCACAACGGTCACCTCGAGGTGGTTGAACGCGCCTCGCACATCTTTGACGAGATCGTGGTCGCGGCCATTCGAAACCCGCAAAAGTCCGAGGCGCTGTTTGACCTAGAAGAGCGCCGCGAGATGATCGCCGAGTCCTGCGCGCACATCAAGAACGTCCGTTTCGTCTCGATCGCGACCCTGCTCGTCAATGTCGCGCGCGACGTCGAGGCGACCGCCATTGTCAAGGGACTGCGGGCGGTGTCGGACTTTGAAAGTGAACTGCAGATGGCCCAGATGAACCGTTCACTCTCCGGGGTCGAGACGCTCTTCATTCCTTCGAGTTCGCACCACTCCTTCATCTCGTCGGGCCTGCTGCGCGAGGTGGCTCGCTACGGTGGTGACGTGTCCCAGTTCGTGCCCGCGCCGGTCTTCGCCCGATTGCAAGGCAAGTTTCTAGGAGGTGGACAATGACGACTTTTGACGGCTACGACGACGCTGA
Organism: Acidimicrobiaceae bacterium; assembly: GCA_003152555.1. GTDB lineage: Bacteria > Actinomycetota > Acidimicrobiia > Acidimicrobiales > RAAP-2 > RAAP-2. The sequence goes on from PMAL01000129.1 coordinate 25,767, forward strand.
GGAGTCCGAGGAAATCGCGGGACGCCATGCTCGGCGTGATATTGAGACTGACCTGCGCGACCTCATTGAACTGATTGCCAACGCCAAGCAGATGCCGCTGTCGAACTCGGCGCTCGTGCCGCGCGATGACGTGCTGAGCCTGTTAGAGCAGGCTCTGCACAGTCTGCCCGACGAGATTCGTGAGGCCCGTTGGGCGCTGCGCGACCGTGAAGAGTTGATGGCCGCCGAGGTCCAAAAGGCTCAGCAGCTGATGGACCAGGTGCGCGCCGAGGCGGCCCGGATGGTCGACAAGACCGAAGTTGTCCGCCAGTCACGCTTGAAGGCCGAGCAGATTGTCTCGGAAGCCCAGGCCCAGGCGCGTCAGATGGTCAACGAGCACGAGGACTATTTGGACGGGAAATTGGGCAGTTACGAGATCGTGATGGAGCGTCTCTTAAAGACCATTCGCTCCGGTCGCGAACGCCTGAACGCGCAGAGCCTGCCCAATCAATCGTTGGCGCCCCATCCGGGCACCGAAGAGTTCCTGGGCACCAACCAGAATCCGCCGCCACCGGCGCCCCAGGACGAGGTCTCCAGTTTCGACGATGCGTCCTTCTTTGATCAGGACGCCCACTAACCGCCGTGTCCTCGCCCTACCTCGTCCCGGTAGCCCAATTGCTGCGCGACGTGCCCTCATTGATCACGCTCACGCTGGAAGCGCCATTTGACGAGCCGCACGAGTTCGTGGCGCGCGGCTACGCCGAAACCGACGTCTTTAGTGAAGCGACCGTCAACGCGGAACTTCGGGTCGAGAGTTTCAGTGGCGGCCTGCGCGTGCGCGGTCGCGTCCAGGCGCCCTGGCACGGAATCTGCCGGCGGTGCTCGACGCCGATTCTGGGCATGAGCGACGTCGCGGTTAACGAGAGATTCGTGAATGATCACGCGCCCGAGGACGATGAGGCCTACGAAATTGAGAACGATTTCGTTGATTTGGCGCCCCTGGTGCACGACGCGATCTTCCTGGATTTGCCACTCGCGCCGCTGTGCCGCGAGGACTGCTTGGGGCTGTGCCCCTACTGCGGCGTGGACCGCAATGACGAGAGTTGCGACTGCCAGAGTCCGCTGGACCCGCGCTGGGCTACACTTGACGAACTCCGTTTCATCGACTTTCAGGTCGATGAATCCAAAGAAGTGTGACGGGCCCGCCCGTTTAGACGAAAGAGAAGATCGATGGCCGTCCCCAAGCGCAAGACCAGCAAAGCCAAGACGCGTAGTCGCCGAGCGGCGAACTGGACGCTGGATCGTCCCGCGCGCAGCGTCTGTCCTCAGTGCGCCACCTCAAAGTTGCCCCACATCGTGTGTCCGAACTGCGGATGGTACAAGGGTCGCACTGCCGTAGAGGTCAATTAAATTGACCCTGCCCATCGCCTTGGACGCGATGGGTGGTGACTTTGCCCCCAGTCAGATCATCGAGGGTGCCCGTCGCGCCGTAGATGAATTAGGCCTGGAGGTCATCCTCGTTGGCATACCCGATCTGCTCGGCGACACGCCCGGCCTCGACGTGTTTGCCTGCAGCGAAATAATCTTCATGGACGACGACCCCGCCGCCAGCGTGCGCAAAAAGAAGGATTCCTCCTTGGTGCGCGCCGCCGAACTGGTGCGTGACGGCAACGCCAGCGCCATGGTCTCGGCCGGTAATACCGGGGCCACCATGGCCTCGGCGTTGCTGCGCATGGGTCGTCTTCCCGGTGTGGTTCGGCCCTGCATCGCGACCCCCATTCCCAACCCTGGACGCACGCCGACGGTGCTGGTCGACGCGGGGGCTAACGCCGAGTGCACGGCGGAGATGCTGGTGCAGTTCGCCCAAATGGCCGCGTCGTTCGTCAGTGCGAGTTACGGCGTGGCGAGCCCATCGGTGGGGCTGCTCTCGATCGGTGAAGAGTCCTCCAAGGGCACGCCGCTGGTCAAGGAAACCTACGAGTTGCTTACCAACATGGCGGAGATCAACTTTGCGGGCAACGTCGAGGGCCGAGACCTTATTCCTTCACCCGTGGACGTCGTGGTGACCGACGGTTTCACCGGCAACGTGGCCCTCAAGACGCTTGAAGGCGGACTAAAATTCATTTTCTCCGCCGTCTTAGAGGCCATCGGTACTAATGAGACAACGAAGGCCGCCGGCGACGTGCTCTTTGAGTATTTATTGCCAATTGCCAGTCAATTGACACCCGAAAATCAGGGCGGAGCCTTGCTGCTGGGACTTAACGGTATCTGCGTCATCAGCCACGGTTCGTCAAACGCCACCGCCATCATGAACGCCCTGCGCGTGGCCTCAGAGATGGACCAGGCTGGCGTGGTCGCGAAACTTCGTACGACCATTCGACCTGATCAGGACTAGTAACTGGTTGGTCATGGGTGGTTGCTCGGTAATCTAGAGCAGGAACACAAAGGAGTGGTCATGACCGCTGACGCAGGAACCTCATCATCGCTCGACCGAGGCGCCATCCTGGCGATTGTTCGAGAGCAACTGGCCGAAATACTCGAAAAGAGCCCCGATGACATCCCCGAAGACGTGCCTTTTAGTGATATTGGCGCCGACTCACTGGCCTTAATTGAGCTGGTCGAAGCGCTCGAAGAGAACTTGTCGGCCTACGTGGCTGGCTTTCACATTGACGACGAAGACCTAGAAGGTCTCTTGTCGGTGCGCGACGCCGTTGACTACGTGGTTGTCAAACTGCAGGGCCCGTAACGAGGTCTGTGAGCCTGTTGCTCTCGCCACTTGATGCGTTAGCGGAGCGATTGGGATTGTCTCCCGAGAGTGAGTTATTAGCGTTGGCTGTCACGCACTCGAGCTACGCCGCCGAGCACGACTGCACGTCAAATGAACTGCTCGAGTTCCTGGGTGACGCGGTGGTGGATTTGGCGGTCGCGGACCTCATCGTCACTCAGTATCCCGAACTCGACGAAGGTTCGGGATCGCTCGTACGCTCGCGCGTGGTGAATGAGGCGTCCCTCGCCAGCGCCGCCCAGCGCCTCAACCTTGGCGACTACATTCGCATTGGTCGCGGGGAAGTTAAATCCCACGGTCTCGAGCGACCGTCGTTGCTCGCGGACGCCTTTGAAGCAGTGGTGGCGGCGCTCTATCTAGAAAAGGGATTTGACGTCGCCAAAGCGTTCGTGCACTCCGCGCTGGCGAAGGACGTGGCGTCAGCCGCATTACGTCCCGACGACGTTGATCCCAAGACCCGACTTCGCAAGTGGACTGAGTCCGCTGGCTTAGGGTTGCCGGTCTATACCGTCACCTCCGAAGGCCCAGCCCACGAGACGACTTTTGACGCCACGGTGTCGATTGGCGGGGTGGTGCGCGGTACCGGTCAGGGTCGTTCGAAGAAAAACGCGGAAACCCAGGCCGCATTGTCCGCGTGGGAGCGCCGCGATGCCTGAACTACCCGAGGTCGAAACCGTGCGGGCCTCGCTCGCGAGAGACCTCATTGGCAAGAAAGTGAAGACCGCAGTGGTGACCAACGGGCGAGTGGTTCGTCGCCACAAGTCGGCCAAGGAATTTCGTTTTGCCATAGAGGGCCACACCATCAAGACGGCCCAGCGTCTCGGCAAGAACCTTATTTTCGCGCTGGAGAATGGCACCCATCTCGTGGTTCACCTGGGCATGAGCGGTCAGCTGCTTCGCGCCAAGGGTCCCAAGGACCCCAAACCCAAGCACACCCACGTGGTCTTCACCTTCGTCCAGGGCGGTGAGTTGCGCTACGTTGACCCGCGCACGTTTGGCGAGCTCTACGTGTCAACGCCACTGCCCGAAGGCAGCGACCTCGAGATCTCGAAGTTCGCCCGGCTCTCGATCGGCGGCGACGGCTTGGGCCTTCGCCGCGAGATTCCCGAACTGGCGCACCTGGGCATCGACCCGTTCGAGGATCAGATTGGCTGGGACCGGTTCGCCGCGATACTGCGCAGCCGCTCAACGTCACTGAAGGTGGTCCTGACCGATCAGGACATCATCGCGGGTCTGGGCAATATCTACGCCGACGAGACCCTCTTTGCCTCCGGCCTGCGCTACGACCGTTCGGCCGAGTCACTCTCAACCATCGAGATCCGTCGCCTGCATCGCGCCATAACCGAGATCCTGACCAACGCCATCAAGCATGGTGGCACCACGCTCGACGACGAACAGTTCGTTGATCCCGACGGCAAGCCCGGCTCCTACCAGCAGTTTCTTCAGGTCTACAACCGCGAGGGTCAGCCCTGTTATCAGTGTCGGCTGCCCATCACCCGGGGCATGGTCCGCCAGCGTTCGACATTCTTCTGCGAGAAGTGTCAGAGCTAGCGTCCAAAATGGGCAGAGAAGGTTGGTAGCGTCTACGCGTGTTTCTTAAGCGATTAACCATGAAGGGCTTCAAGTCCTTCGCCGACAACACCATCTTGGAATTTGAACCCGGGGTGACGGCGGTGGTGGGACCGAACGGTTCGGGCAAGTCCAACGTGGTCGACGCGGTCATCTGGGTGCTCGGCGCGCAGAGTACCCGGGCGCTGCGCAGCGGAAAGATGGATGACGTCATCTTCATGGGCACCGCCACCAAGGCGGCCCTCGGCCGCGCCGAAGTAGCGCTCACGTTGGACAACTCAACTGGTCGCCTGCCCATCGACGGCGCCGAAGTCACCATCTCGCGGACCCTCTTTCGAAGCGGCGACTCGGAGTACGCGATCAACGGCACCACGTGCCGCCTGTTAGACGTCCAAGAGTTGCTGGCCGACTCGGGCGTCGGGCGCCAGCAGCACATGATCATTGGTCAGGGCCAGCTCGACTCGATCCTCAATTCCAGTTCAGAGAATCGTCGCGCCGTCATTGAAGAGGCGGCCGGGGTCCTAAAGCACCGTCGGCGCAAGGAACGGGCCGAACGGCGGCTGCTCCAGACCCAGGAGAACCTCGAGCGCCTCGGTGACCTGGTGCGCGAAGTGCGCCGTCAGATGCGCCCGCTCGAGCGCCAGGCCGCGTCGGCGCGCAGTTACGCCAGTGTCGAAGGCGACCTACGCGACGCTCGCCATTCGCTCTTTTTCTCCCGGTTGACCAACTTCGAGATGCGCCGTCGCGAATTGGAGACCGAGCTCACCGGCTCATCGGCGCGCGAGCGCGAGCTGCGACACGAATTATTGACCCTCGATGCGCAGGCGTCGACCGCCGCCGCCGAGATCGCGAGCCGCCGGGAAGAAATGCTGGCCTCGACGCTCGGCACACTGCAGGGGCTCTCGGAGCGGGCCCGCGGCACGGCATCGATCATTCAAGAACGGGAACGGTCCCTGCGCATGGCGTTGATTGCCTCGGCGGACGAGAATGTGATTGCCACCCTCGAAGCCGACAGCGCGAAACTGGGAACCGAACTCGTGGCGTTGGACGCCGAAGAATCGCAGTTGTCCGTCATGCGCGACGCCCTGGCGGCGGCCCAAGATGAACTCGCCCAGTTTGAACTTCATTACGAGACCACGTGGGGTTCGGCGTCACCGGTCAGCGATGAAGCCAATCTGAAAGCAGCGCTCGAAAGCGCGGCGATGCTCGAACGCTCTCTCGCGTCGCTGCGCGACAGTGAGCGGCGCAGCGCGGAGCGTCTCGCGGCGGCCCAGGGCCGTCACGACGAGGCGGTCGCAGATTTGCAGGCGTCGCAACACTCCATATCCGACGCGCGGAGCGGATTCGCCAGCGTCAACGAAGAGCGGCTCCTCGCCGAACGCGAGGCCCAGCGATGTGAACAAGAGCGTGCTCGCGCCGACGAAGCGTTGCGCGACGCGACCGACGTCGCCGCGCGCACCCAGGCGCGGGCCGAAGCGCTGGCGCGGGCCCTGGATGAATTCTCGGGTTCGGGCGGCGGCGCGATCATCGGCAACTTAGAAGGCGTGCTCGGACCATTCCTCGAACTGATTGAGGTCGACGCGGGCTGGGAACTGGCCGTGGAGTCGGCGGCCGGCGCTTCCGTGGGGGCGATGGTCGTCGATGGCCGCAAGTCAGCGCGAGCAGCATTAGAGGCGCTGCGCCGTGAAGGCGGTGCGGGCTTGATCCTGCCGGTAGGCGACGCCGACGTGGCGGCGCCCGCGACACCCGATGGGTGCAGCGCGCTGCGCTCACTCGTGCGCGAACGAAGTGGTAGCACCAAACACGTGACGCGCGTGCTGGACGCGCTCTTTTCGAGGGCCTTCGTCGCCCCCGACTGGGAGAGCGGCATCGAGGTCGCCATCCTTAATCCCGATCTGGTCGTCGTCACTCGCGAGGGCGACCGATTCGCGTCGTCGGGCTGGCGCGTGGCGTCTGGCCGGGCCCTCGTCACCCGGTCCACCGTCGAAGAAGCACGCGTCGCCGCGCACGACGCCCATAACGCAGTCGCTCCAATTCGCGAGCGCCACACGAACGCCGACGAGAGCGCGGTTCGCGCGCGCCAGAGCGTGAACCGCGCCGCGACGCGCACCGCGCAAGCCGAAGCCGAGGTCGAACGTCGCGCACGAGAGATTGAGCGGTTGGGTGAGCTCAGGGCCGAATTGGCGATAACCAGTGAGTCACTCGTGAACGACGTGGCGGCACTGACCAGTCAAATCGTCACGATCGAAGACGAACTTGCGTCGCTCAGCGCGCAACTGCCCGAATTGCAACGGGCCGTGGACGACGCGGCCGGCCGTGCAAATTTAAGCGAAGAGGCGCGGACTTTTGTCGGTGTTCATCGAAATTTGGTCAACGAACAGGCAACCGCGCTCTCGCGTCGTGAAGCGGAGTTTGGTGAGCGCCGGCGCATCATCACGCAGCGCCGAAACGAGATTGAACAGCGCCTCGAGGGTCGAAGTAGTGAGCGTGCCGAAGCGGCCGGTCGACGTGAGTCGCTGGAGTTCGACCTGCTGGTCCTGGACCGATTGGCCGCCCTGGTCGAACGCTGCGCCGAAGAGATTCGCGTCTCCCAAGAGGCATTGGACTCGTCGTACCGCGAACAGTTAGAGGCCACGCGCGCCGGGGCCGAACGACTCGAGGAGATTCGCCGCGCCCGCAACGCCGCGGACGCGCGCCTCGTGGATCTCGGCGAGGTGATGCGTCGTGGCGAGATCGAGCAGGCCGAGCTCGCGGTCAAGGTCGCCAATCTCCACGAAATGATTGGGCGCGATCTAGGACTCGCGCCCACGGAGATGGGTCCGGCCGACGACGTTGACCTACCCGAGGGCATGACCATTGAACAGCGAGTTGGCGAACTCGAAGCGCGCATCACGTCGCTCGGACCGATCAACCCGCTCGCCCTCGAAGAGTTGGCCGAACTAGAAGACCGCTACAAGACCCTCGACGCCCAGGTGAGCGACGTGCGCCACGCGCGCCGAGAGTTGCAAGAAGTGATTCGGGCCGTCGACGCCGAGATCATGCAGACGTTCTCGAGCGCGGTCGCCGACGTGAACGAGCATTTCTCGACGCTCATCGCCATGCTCTTTCCTGGTGGACAGGGCCGGCTCATTCTCACGGAACCCGACGATCCGCTCAACACCGGTGTCGAGATTGAGGTGCGGCCCATGGGACGAAACGTGCGACGCATCTCGCTGCTCTCGGGTGGCGAACGTTCCATGGCGGCGCTGGCGTTCTTATTCGCGGTTTTTCGTTCGCGGCCGTCACCCTTCTACATGATGGACGAGGTGGAAGCGGCGCTCGATGACGTCAACCTTCAGCGATTCCTCAGTTTGGTCGACGAGTTCCGCACTGAAGCCCAGTTACTGATCGTCACGCACCAGAAGCGCACGATGGAAGCGGCCGACGCGCTCTACGGCGTCACTATGGGTCCGGGCGCGTCGTCCAAGGTCGTGAGTCAGCGCGTCAAACGCGACGAAAGCGTCGTGAGCGCGTGATCATTGCGCTGATCGTCGTTGCGGTGGTGGTGCTCGTGGGGATTGGTTTGTTGCTCACGCGCCGACGGCGCCGCGGCTCGCGCCAAATCGTCACACGCCCACGCGCCGCGATGCCCGAGGTCTTGGTCACCACGCAGTCGCAGCGACCGACACTGGCAGAGGACACCACGCCCGCGTTGGCCCAGCGCCTCGTATCGTCGCGCAACATCTTTGATCGGGTCCGCTCCATTACGAGCGTCGGGACCCTCAGTGACGAGCAACTCGGCGTGGTCGAAGAGGTCTTGCTGCGAAGCGATGTCGGTGTGGTCACGACCGCGGCGTTGCTCGACACGCTTCGCACCAACGGTGCGCCCGAAGGGGTCGCGCGCGCAGTACACGACGCGTTGCTCGATTCACTGACGTCGGACCGGTCCGTAACGACGACCGCCGACGAAGGGCGCGTGCCGGTGTGGCTGTTCGTGGGAGTCAATGGTGTGGGTAAGACCACCACCATTGGCAAATTNNCGCGCCGCGGCGAGTGAGCAGTTACAACAGTGGGCCGATCGCACCGGTGCCGACATCGTGCGCGCCGCCGAGGGGGCCGACCCGGGATCAGTCGTGCACGACGCGCTGGGCCGTGCCTCGGCACGGTCGGTGGACATTGTCTTGGCCGACACCGCCGGGCGCCGTTCTAACAGCACCAACCTGCTCGACGAGCTCAGCAAGATCCGCCGAGTCGCTGATCGTGTCCCCGGACAGGTCGTCGAAACCTTCATGGTGCTCGACGCGACGACCGGGCAGAACGCGCTCGCCCAGGCCCGTGAATTTCTCGCCGCCGCCGACGTCACGGGGATCGTGCTCACCAAACTTGACGGCACCGCGCGCGGAGGCATCGTGGTCGCTATCGAACGCGAGTTGGGTATTCCGGTGAAGTACGTGGGCGTGGGCGAGGGTCTGGGCGACCTCNNCTGAGCGAGGCGGACCTCGACGAGGCGCTCGGTGAAGTGCGAAGCGCACTGCTCGAAGCCGACGTAGAACTCGGCGTCGTTCGCGCATTCCTCGACGCCGTGCGGGTGCGCATTGGCGGCGAAGCGCTGAGCCAGAGCCTGACCCCGGGCCAGCAGGTCATCAAGGCCGTACAAGAGCAGCTCGTAGAAGTGCTCGGCGGTGCGCCGCTCAAAGTCACCTACGCCTCGAAGCCACCCACCGTGGTGCTGCTCGCCGGTCTCCAGGGCGCGGGCAAGACAACGGCCGCAGCCAAGCTGGCCTCGTGGTTTAAGCAGCAGGGTCGCCAGCCCTATCTCATCGCGGCCGACTTGCAACGTCCCGCCGCGGTGGAGCAGTTGCGCGTCCTGGGTCGGTCGATCGGCGTCGACGTGTTCAGCGAGCCGAGCGATCCCGTCGCGGTCGCACGCAAGGGCGTCAAGGAAGCGGCGCGACTAGGACGTGACGTCGTGATCATCGACACCGCCGGTCGTTTGGCGATTGACGACGCGCTCATGAAGGAAGTGCGGGCCATCAGCAAGGCAACATCGCCGCACTACACGTTCCTGGTCATTGACGCCGTCACCGGTCAGGACGCCGTGCATACGGCCCGTTCCTTCCACGACACGTTGGAACTGTCAGGCATCATCGTCACCAAGCTCGACTACGACGCGCGCGGGGGTGCCGTGCTCTCGGCGCGCGGCGTCGTGGGCCGACCGGTGGTGTTCGCTTCGACTGGCGAAAAGATCAGCGACTTCGATCTCTTCTATCCCGATCGCATGGCGTCGCGCATTCTGGGCATGGGCGATGTGCTCTCGCTGATTGAGCAGGCCGAACGCACGATGGACGCGGACGTGGTCGCCGAGTCCGCCGGTCGCATGATGAGCGGAACCTTCACGCTCGACGATTTCATGGCCCAACTCAATCAGGTGCGCAAGATGGGTTCGCTGGGCGGCATAATGAAGTTGATGCCCGGCGTCACCAAGGAGATGCGCAGCGCCGCGAGCAACGTGGACGAGGGCGAACTCAACAAGGTCGAAGCGATTGTTCGCTCGATGACGCTCAACGAACGCCGTAATCCCGCGATTCTTGATGGCTCACGTCGCACGCGCATTGCTCGTGGTTCGGGCACCAGCGTGAACGCCGTGAATCAACTGCTCAAGCAGTTTGGCGAAATGCGCAAGATGATGAAACAGATGGGCAGTGGCACTACGCCCAACGTGCCGGGCATGGGACGCATGGCGAATATGGCCGCGCGCGCGAGCGCGTCTCGCAACGAGGAGCTGCCGCCCGGCTTTGAGGCCTTGGGTGTCGGCATGGCGGCAGGATCACAATCAAAAGGTGGTGGCGGCGCAAAAAACAAGAAGAAGAAGGGCGGGAGAGTGACACCTCCCAAACAACGCTAAACTTTGACGCTCGGGTATATCGCCCAGTTCCGGTGGACCGGGACAAAAGGTTTGAAGGGAACTTCGTTGTGGCTGTGAAACTTCGTTTAGTGCGCATGGGGAAAAAGAAGCAACCGACCTATCGCGTCGTGGCGGCCGAGAGCCGTCGAGCCCGTTCGGGCGCGTTCCTGGAGATCGTGGGCACGTACCAGCCGCGCGGTATCTCGGTGAGCAATCCCGAGATGGTCTATTCCATTGACAACGACAAGGTCGTTCGCTGGCTCCAGCAGGGGGCCCAGCCCACCGAGCGGGTCGCCAAGTTGCTGAAGTCGAGCGGCGCTCTGGACGCCTTCGAGGCGACCAAGGCCGCGAAGGCAACGCAATGAGCGACGTGCACGACGACTACGTCGCGGGCGACATCAATACCATCGACGAGGACGACGAGATGGATGAGGTCAATGAAGTTGACGACCTTAACGACATCAATGACGACCACGGTGGCTTCGTGAACGCGGAGCGCGCCTTCACAGCGTCCGCAGCCCTGACGTTCATAGCCAAGTCACTGGCGGAAGATCCCAGTGCGGTTTCGGTGGAAGTCAGCGAACGCAATGACAAAGTGGTGCTGTCACTCAG
>PMAL01000129.1:36669-42705 GCA_003152555.1 Acidimicrobiaceae bacterium
GATCTGTGGACTGACCGTCACGAGCGCTTGACGCCGGGCACGCAACTACTGAGCGATCGTGGGCCAATGGTCGTGACCGCCTCCGCCGCCCACCAGCAGCGATTCATCGTTTCCTTTGAGGGTGTCAACACGCGCGAGGACGCCGAGCGACTGCGTGGCCTCGTGCTCTCGGCGCCCGTACTCGAGGACCTCGACGAGGGTGTGATCTGGATCCACCAACTGTTTGGCGCCGAGGTCTACGACGCGAGCGGGCAACTGCGCGGCGTCGTGAGCGATGTCGAAGCCAATCCCGCGAGTGATCTGCTGGTGCTCGACAGTGGTGTGCTGGTGCCGCTCACGTTCGTGACCAAGGTCGAAGCCAATCGCCGCATTGACGTCGATGTTCCCGATGGGTTGTTCGAATGAGCCTTCGTATTGACGTGCTCACTCTCTTTCCCGAGGCCGTGTCACAGTACGCGACGACATCGGTGCTCGGACGAGCGCAGGAGCGCGGCGTGTGGCAGCTGCACGTGCACGACATTCGCGACGCCTCGGATGATCCCCACCGCACCGTCGACGACACGCCCTTCGGCGGGGGAGCGGGCATGGTGCTGCTCGGCGAACCTATCCTGCGCACCGTCGAATCTGATCCCGGCATGGCGCGACCGCTCATTGCGCTCACGCCATCGGGACGAACGTTCTCGCACGACGTGGCGTTAGAGCTCAGCCACCTCGAGGGCTTCTCATTGTTGTGCGGTCGCTACGAGGGTATTGACCAGCGAGCGCTTGATTTGGTGGTCGATGAAGAATTGTCCCTCGGCGACTTCGTGCTCGCCGGCGGAGAACTGGCGGCCCTGTGCGTCATTGAGTCAGTAGTGCGCCTCAGACCCGGCGGCCTGGGCAACGACGAATCAACGCTCCAAGAGTCCTTCGGTGATGGACTCTTGGAGTACCCGCACTACACCAGGCCGGCGCAGCTGCGGGGTCTGAACGTGCCCGAAATTCTTCGCTCGGGTGACCACGCCCGCATTCTTCGCTGGCGTCGCGCGCAGTCGCTACTGCGTACCATGGCCCTGCGTCCGGACTTAATGGAGCGTCGCGGAGGTCTCAGCGCGCACGAGCAAGCCATTCTGGATGAATTCCCGGCGTTGGATGAGACCGGTCAAAACGGCTAAACTTGCTAGACCTCAGTGATCCGAAAGGGACCGCTCTCATGAATCCGACCGACCTGATTGACAACGACTCACTTCGTGATGACATTCCCGAATTTCGCGCCGGTGACACCGTCAAGGTGCACGTGCGGGTTGTTGAGGGCACCCGCCAGCGTGTCCAGGTGTTCCTCGGCATCGTGATCCGTCGCCAGGGCTCGGGCCTGCAGGAGACCTTCACCGTTCGCAAGATCAGCTTCGGCGTGGGCGTAGAGCGGACCTTTCCGGTGCACGCGCCGACAATCGCCAAGATTGAAGTCGAGTCCTACGGCGACATTCGCCGGGCCAAGCTGTACTACCTTCGCGATCTACGCGGGAAGGCCGCCAAGATCAAGGAACTCCGCGTTACCGAGCGCGCGTAAATCGCCTCCATGGGCGAAGAAGAGCTCGACGACTACGAATCAACGTTAGAACTGGCGCTCGTCCAGGAGTACAAAGCGGTCGTCGGGATGTTCGAATACGCCGTGGAGACGGACCGCCGTTTCTATCTCGCCAATGACGTCGCCATTGAGGTGCGCGCTTCAGGCACACCCACCCTGCTCGAGGTGACCCTGCACGACGCGTGGGTCTGGGATATGTACCGGTCAGCTCGCTTCGTGCCGTCGGTGCGCATATTGACGTTCCGCGACGTCAACATTGAGCGGCTGCCCAAAGAGGATCTGCAGCCCTGAGCATGGAGTTGACTCGCCTCATCGCCCCGCTCGCGCGATTGGGTGATGTCGCGAGCGTCGTCAGCGCGCAAGCAAACATGGTCATTCTCGAGTGCAGTGACGCCGACACCGTGATGGCGGCGGCGACACTAGGCGGTGAACTTGACCGACCCATCGGCGTCTGGCTCGAGATCACCTCTGGTTACAGCGCCGCACTCTGCGCGCGCGACGTCGCCACGCTCAGCTGGCTGATTGACCTAGAGCACGTGGTCGTTGCCGCGACCGAAAAATCCCAAAGCCACGCCGACGTGGTTGCAGCGTTGCTCACTAACGATGAGGTGAACTTCACCAACGACGTCGCGGTGATTGCGCACGCCTACAACCGTCCGGCACCGCCCAAACCGATCACGGTCTGGAGTTTCGACGGCACGTCAGTGCATCGTGGAGGAACCGAGTTGATTGAGTCCTCCGGCGCTCACTTCGCCGAGATCTCGCTGACGACGTTCGCCTAAAGTTATTCGGGCTGCATTGCGATGCGGTCGGGGTGGATGCGCACCGTCACGCGCACCTCGCCTTCATGGCGGAAAGGGTACGAGTCGACGCCCAGGTACTTTTTCGCCAATCGGTCAATGACTTCGTCGGCGCCGTCGGTGGTAAAGCCCACGACGGTGCCGCGAATGGCGACGGCGGACTGCGGATTATCGGGGTCGGTGAGCGACACGGCGACGCGCGAGTCGCTCGCGAGATTGCGGGCCTTCGCTCGTCCGAGCGCGGTGTTGATCACGATGTCATCGCCGTCGAGTTCCACCCACACGGGAGTCACGTTCGGCTCACCGTCAGGGCCGAGGCTGGCGACGTGCGCGAGCACTTGCTTTGCGAAGAGAGCCCGCGTCGCGGGAGTGAAGGTATCGGCCATGGACGGCTCCTGTCAGTGATTTGGGGTTCCGAGACTAGATTTTATTGTAATGAACATTGGTGCTCACGTTCGCGGCGGAGGCAAGCTGATTCCTTCACTCGAAGCGGGCGTCGAGATCGGCGCGACGTCGGTGCAAGTCTTCACCCAGAGCCCGAGGATGTGGAAGCCCTCGCAGTACGCGCCGGAGGTCTTGGCGGCGTTCCGCGACGCGCAGGCGCAGCACCCAAGTGTGAAACAGACGTTTTGTCACGCGACGTACCTCATCAACCTGGCGTCGAGTGACAAGCAACTGTATCGAAGGTCAGTCGACTGTCTCACGCACAACCTTTCCGTTGGACGGGGCATGGGGGCGTCGGGCGTGGTGTTACACGTGGGCAGCCACATGGGCGCCGGTTTTGACGAAGTCGTCGATCAGATTGCCGGTGCGCTGGAACATTCACTCAACAATGCGGATCCGTCGCCGCCAGGCGTGAAGGATTGTCCCATCCTGATCGAGAACGCCGCCGGCACCGGCGGCACGGTGGGGCGCAGCCTCGAAGAGATTGAGGCGTTGATTAATGCCTGTGGCGGTGACGAACGCCTGGGGCTGTGCATCGACACCCAGCACCTCTGGGCCAGTGGCGTTGACTACTCGACCGTCGCGGGTACCAAGAAATTGATCAAGGAGATCAAGGACCGAATTGGTCTGGAGCGGCTGCGCTGCCTACACCTCAACGATTCGAAGATTGAACTGGGCGCCAATCGGGACCGTCACGCCAACATCGACGAGGGCACCATTGGCACCAAGGGTCTCGCCCCACTGGTTGGGCATCCTAAGATTCGCGACCTGCCGTTGTTGCTCGAGGTACCGGGAAGCGGCGAAGGACCGCGCGCGGTTGACGTGAAGAAAGCACAGAAGGTCGTGCTCGCCGGGATCAAGTTGTACGCGGCTGCGTCAAAGACCGCGCCGGGCGTTAAGAGCACGGCCGCGAAAAAGACCACGAAGAAATAGGGAGAGAGACGTGAGCGACGTACGTGAGGAGTCCGATTCAATGGGCACGATTGAGGTACGGTCCGATTGTTACTGGGGCGCTCAGACCGAGCGGAGCCTGCATTTCTTCGCCATCAGCGACGAGACCATGCCGCCCGCGGTGCTGCGGGCCTTCGGCATTCTGAAGCTGGCCTCGGCGCAGGTAAATCAGGCGCTGGGGAAGCTCGACGACGAGAAGGCCGCGTTGATTGAGCGCGCGGCTCAGGAGGTGATTGACGGACTGTTGATGGATCAGTTCCCCCTGCGAATTTGGCAGACCGGTTCGGGGACCCAAACCAACATGAACGTGAATGAAGTGATATCGAACCGCGCGATTGAGTTAGCGGGCGGCGTGCTCGGCAGCAAGAAGCCCGTGCATCCCAACGACGACGTCAATATGTCCCAGTCAAGTAACGACACGTTTCCGACGGCGATGCACATCACCGCAGTGGTGGAGATTACGAACCGCCTCGTGCCGGCGGTGACGCGACTTCGCGATGCGTTGGACGTTAAGGCCCAGGCGTACGCCGGCATCGTGAAGATCGGTCGCACGCACCTCATGGACGCCGTGCCGCTCACGCTGGGTCAGGAGTTTTCGGGCTATGTGTCCCAGCTGGACGCCGATCTCACTCGCTTGGATCTCGTGCTTGGCGGTCTGTACGAACTAGCAGCCGGTGGGACGGCCGTGGGCACGGGGCTTAACACGCACCCCGAATTCGGTGATCGCGTGGCCGCGGCTATTTCGTCGCTGACCGGTAAGCCTTTCGTCACGGCGCCAAACAAGTTTGCCGCGCTGGCGGGACACGATGCGTTGGTCTTCGCGCACGGCGCGATCAAGACACTGGCCGCCAGTCTCATGAAGATTGCCGATGACATTCGCTGGCTCGGCTCGGGGCCGCGCTCGGGGCTAGGAGAATTACACCTGCCCGAAAACGAACCGGGAAGTTCCATCATGCCGGGAAAGGTCAACCCGACGCAGTGTGAAGCAATGATCATGGTCGCGATTCAAGTCTTCGCCAATGACGCGGCGGTCTCCATGGCCGGATCGCGCGGCAACTTAGAACTCAACGTGTGCAAGCCCGTGCTGGTACACAATTTCTGCAATTCAATTGACCTGTTGACTGATGCCTGCGACCGGTTCCGTGAGTTCTGCGTTGATGGCCTTGAGCCCAACTACGAGCAGATCAGTCACCACCTCAACAACTCACTGATGTTGGTGACCGCCTTGGCGCCCATCATTGGTTACGACAAATCAGCCGAGGTGGCGAAGAAGGCCCATAAGGAACAGATCACGCTTCGTGAGGCAACGATCTCCCTGGGCTTCTTGAGCGGCGAAGAGTTCGACGCGGCGGTGGTGCCCGAAGATATGACTCACCCTTGAGCCAATCCGATCGGCTGGATAACGCGACCGTCGACGCGTGGTTAACCTCACACTCGACGTGGTCCGTCATTGACGGACATCTCGTGCGCGAAATTCGCACCACCAACTACCCGAGTGCAGTCGAAATACTGGGGGCACAGGTAGAACTGGCCCAGCGCCTCGATCATCATCCCGTTGTCACGGTCGATTACGCCGGCGCGCGATTCGAACTTTGGACACACGTGTCCGGAGGCCTCAGCCAGTTAGATCTGGACTACGCGCAGGCCCTGGATGAACTCGTGTCGACTCACTTTTCCGATGTTGTGGTCACTACTTGACCGGCACGTTCCACAGTGCCATCCAACGCGAAAGGTCCTTCTCCATGGCGAGGTCGCCTTCAAGAAAAGAGCGGACCCGAAGTTCGAGCTCGTTGTCGCGCTGTTGGTTGCCGGTCGGGGCGAAGGGGTAGAAGGTTCCCTGTTTTATGAGGTAGACCATTCGAACGCTGCCCTCTCCCGGTGGCGTTTGTGGGACAAATCCGAAGACCGCGCACAACAGGCGCGGACCAAAACCGTGTTCGACCATCGTGGTGTTGGCGCTGTGGATACGTGTCACGAGGCTCGAGATATCGGCGTCATCGATTACCAACCACTTGAACCCCAAGTCGTCGGTGGTGAACGTCACTTTGTTGTCGTTTTCTTGGAAGTTGAGCAGCTCTTTGAGGTCGTCGTCGGTGGCCAGTGTCGCCTCACCGCTGCCGGATTTAAAGCAGAGGCCGGCCTCTCCTGACGAGATCAGTTCGAGCTCAGTTTGCAACGTCAGCGCGGCGGTTGGCAGTGCGAAGAGATTGTCGAGTTGGGGGGCAACTTGCTTGGTCCGCCCAAACAGCGTGTCGCGAAGACCCACTAGCCGTT
>PMAL01000181.1:0-274 GCA_003152555.1 Acidimicrobiaceae bacterium
TGAAGAACTGGAAGACGATGCCAATGTGACGGCGACGGATGAGCGCGTGGTCGTCTTCTGAGCCCAGGGTTAACGGTTCTCCTGCGACCATGATCGTGCCCTCATCGGCGTTCTCTAATCCCGCGATGAGGTTGAGCAGGGTCGACTTGCCGCATCCCGAGGGTCCCATGAGCGCGAGGAACGTGCCGCGCGTGACCGTCAAGTCCACGCCGCGCAGCGCTCGCACCGGCGCGATTTCGGCTTCAAAGGTCTTGCGCACGCCGTGCACTTCGAG
>PMAL01000181.1:439-6615 GCA_003152555.1 Acidimicrobiaceae bacterium
CCGAGCCCAAATTCGGGCAGGCCCTCAGCCAGCCATCGCTCATTGATTTCGGCCTGCAGGGCGTGCATGCCCGCGGCCGCCGCGACGGCGCGATCGGCGTGGTCGGGCTGGGAAACCGGTGCGCCAAAGACCGCCATGACGGCGTCACCGACGAACTGCATCACCGTGCCGCCCTCGCCGAGGATGGCCTGGTTCATGGCGGCGCGATGGGTATTGAGTTGGCCCGCGAGTTGACTTGGATCGGCGTGCTCGGCAATGGCGGAATAGGCACGGATGTCGCTCATGACCACGGTCACCTCCACGCGCTCAGTCTCGCCGATGCGACGACCCTCCAACCGTACTTTTTCGGCGATGCCTCCGGGCAGCAGACGCGACAACGTCTCACCCTGCTCTTCGCGGTCAACAATGGCCAGGTGCAGCAGCCGTAGTCGCTGGAGCGCTCCCTGATTACCGGCGCTGACGCCCTGGGCCAACTTGAAGAACACGGCTTCGACTTCGGCGTCAACAGCTTCGGGCGGCAGTCCGCGAGCGACCGCGATGGCCTTGATTGGTTTGCCCTCGGCAACCAGCGCCAGCAACGCCTCTTCGGGTTCGCTCAGTTCGCCACTGGACGTGACAGGCCGCACCAGCGCCTCAACAATGGAAGGGTCCAAGGCGGTCCCGCCGGTCGCTACGGTTCGGATGGCCTCGATCAGTTGATTGCCTTCGGCGATGTGGTCCTTTAAGAGGTAGCCGTATCCGGCCGAGCCCTCGGCGAGCAACGCCACCGCGTATTCCGGGTCGTCGTACTGCGAGAGGATGACAACCCCGGTGCCCGGGTGGCGCTTGCGAATCTCTTTGGCGGCGTCGATGCCTTCGCGGTGGAACTGGGGCGGCATGCGAATGTCGGTGACGAGTACCTGCGGCGCGGCATCGGTCGCCCCCGTGACGGTGCCCTCAAAGTCGGCCGCGACCCCCACCACGCGCAGGTCCTTGTGGCGGTCAATGAGGGCGCGCACGCCCTCTCGCACGATCAGATTGTCGTCGGCGAGAAAGACGGTGATTACCCCTTCACCCACTTCGTTGCCATCGCTCATGGAGTTAATTTGCCACGTCGGGTTGGGCAAAAAAAGGGGGCAGGCCCCCACTGGGGAGGGGGTGCCAGGACCACCCCTCGAAATAGGGCCACCATCCTTTTTTTAATTTGAATAGTTGGCGAAGATGGCGCCATGAGATACGAAAATTCAGTCACGTCATTGTCGTGGATTCCTTCCGAGGCAATCCAGGGCACCACCAAGCTCCCTTTCGAAGTGGGCATGGCCCACTACGATCCGCCGCCGCCCGACGAACTGGGAAGACTCGACGAACTGCGCGAGGCCGATCGATTCCGGTTCGCTAACCAACTTTCCGCGTGGATCGAAGTACGAGCCTCGGGAGAGATCTCGGGTGCCGGGTATTCTGGTGCCGGTCAGATTGGCAGCACGACGGTGAAGCTGGGACCGGTGAGCCACGTCTTTCAGGCGGTTTCCCTGCCCGACATTCAGCGCGACCCCGAGTACGGCGACGGCTGGGTGCGCTTCAGCCAGACCGCCGGGGGGCGCACCGGTATGCCCGCACCACGCTCGGTACGCCGCGCGCCCTTCATCCAGTGGCAGGCGCCGCTGGCCTGGACGACGCTGTCACTGACATTGTTCGCCGACGGCACGGCCAAGCGTGAGATGACTGGAGCGAGTCGCTTCCCGCGTCACTGGGTCTACGACCACGAGGGCCACCTAGTGAACAAGTCGGGCCTCATTGACTTCAACGACTGGTATCGCAAGTCCTTTGGTAAGCACACCCCCTGGGGCGAGCAGGACTCCGAGGCCTTCGTCACCGTGGTTGAATCCGCCCTCGAACGATCGTTGTCCAGACAACTCATGACCGGGGCCGCTAAACCTAAGATTATGAAGATTGACAAGGGCACCAGCCTGGTGCGTCAGGGAGAGAAGGGTTCGGACGTGTATCTGATCCTCGATGGCGTGCTTCGAATCGACGTGAACGGCGAACGGGTGGCGGAGTACGGACCCGGGGCGCTCTTGGGCGAGCGGGCGCACTTGGAAGATGGTCTGCGCACGTCATCGATCGTGGCCGTTACCAATAGTCGTGTGGCGTCGGTGCCGGGTGAATCACTGGACCGCACGTCGCTCGAGCAGCTCTCTACGGGACATCGCCGGGAAGACACGAGCGCGGGCTAACCCGGTGCGAGTCCACCTCTTGGGCGTCCGTGGCTCGACGCCCGCGCCGGGCAGCGAGTTCGTGCGCTACGGCGGGTTCACTTCGTGCGTGGCGATTGCCCACGACGATGACGCCGAGCCCACGCTCGTGCTCGACGCGGGCACGGGCATCCGCCGGCTGAGCGAATTGCTCGGCGGCGCGGCTTTTCACGGCACGATCCTGCTCAGTCATCTGCACTGGGATCACACGCACGGACTGCCCTTCTTCCGAGGCGGCGACCGCGAGGACGCGAGAGTCAATTTGTTCGTGCCCGACCAACAAGACGGATCGAGTGCGTTCGCCATCCTCGCGCGCGGAATGTCGCCGCCGCACTTTCCCATCGGACCAGACGAACTTCGCGGCGAGTGGTCCTTCACCAATCTCGATCCAGGAACC
This sequence comes from Acidimicrobiaceae bacterium, assembly GCA_003152555.1. Taxonomy (GTDB): domain Bacteria; phylum Actinomycetota; class Acidimicrobiia; order Acidimicrobiales; family RAAP-2; genus RAAP-2. The sequence goes on from PMAL01000181.1 coordinate 3,068, forward strand.
CGTGACTTCGAGGGATTTGAGGTGACCGCCGTCGAGATTCCCCACAAGGGCGGACGGACATTCGGGTATCGCGTGAGTGACGGTCACTCTACGCTCGCCTACATGTCTGATCACTGCCCGTCGGACCTCGGTCCGGGGCCCGATGGGTGGGGCGAGTATCACCAGGCGGCGATGTCCCTGTGTGAGGGCGTCGACGTGCTCATACACGACGCGTCGCTGGTCAAGGAGGAGTTGGCGCACGAAGCGTTCTTCGGACACGCGGCGGCTGAGTACGCCGTGGAGTTGGGCCGGCGCGCCGGCGTCTCCCAAGTGGTGCTCTTTCACCACAAGCCTGACCGCACCGACGAACAACTCGACGCTATCGCTGGACGTTTTGGTCCTGAGCCCGTGGTACTTATCGCGTCTGAATCAATGGTGTTGCAACTGTGAGTGCGGCCCCGCTCGACGCCGTCGTCGTCGGCTCGGGCCCCAATGGTCTCGCCGCGGCGCTGCAGCTCGCGCGAGCCGGGTTGTCCGTCGAAGTGATCGAAGGGATGCAGAGCGCGGGTGGCGGGTGTCGCACGCAGGAGTTGACGCTGCCCGGTTTCCATCACGACGTCTGCTCAACGGTGCAGTCCATGGTGTCGCTCTCTCCATTCTTCGTGGGAATGGATCTTGAACGTTTTGGCGTGCGCGAGTGCCGCCCCGACATTGCCTTCGCCCACCCGCTGGATGATGGTCGGGCGGCATTCGTCGTTGGCGACGTGAAAGAAACAGCGTTGGGACTCGGCAGCGACGCGGCCGCGTACACGTCGCTGTTTGGCCCCCTCTTAAAGGTCGCCCCGACGTTGGCGTCCAACGTGCTGGCGCCACTTCGTACGTTTCCCAAAGGTCCCGTGTCAATGGCCCGCTTCGGACTGGCGGGTTTGCCATCAGCGACTCGCTTCGTTCGGCGATTCAAGAACGACGATACGAAGGCGCTGATGGGCGGGGTGGCGGCGCACGCAATGATGGCGCTCGACGCACCGCTTACGGCGGCGTTCGGGATCTTTCTGACCGTGACGGCGCACGCCACTGGATGGCCCGTGGTCGAGGGCGGCAGCGGACGCCTCGTTGATGCGCTCGTCGCCCAAATCGAGGTTGCCGGCGGCGTCGTCAGCACGGGTCGGTGGATCGAAGAGTTCAGTGATTTGCCGCCCGCTCGTGCGACCTTGTTTGACACGTCGCCCGAGACGCTGGTCTCGGTTGCGGGAAACCGACTGCCAGCGAGTTACCGCAAGGCGGTCGAGCGTTTCAAACACGCCCCGGGGGTCTGCAAGGTCGACTGGGCCCTTTCAGGTCCGGTGCCGTGGACCGCGCCAGAGTGCCGCCGGGCTGGAACCGTGCACGTGGGCGGGACGTTCGAAGAAGTGGCAAAGTCTGAAGCTGACGTGATCGCCGGGCGACACACGGAGAAGCCCTTTTGTCTGGTGGTCCAGCCCAGCATTATTGACTCGACGCGCGCGCCAGTTGGCCACCAGACCCTGTGGGCCTACTGTCACGTGCCCAACGGTTCAACCGTTGATATGACCTCGCGCATTGAAGATCAAATTGAACGGTTCGCTCCGGGTTTTAAGGACCTCGTGCTCGCTCGCGCAACCATCACCGCTCAAGAGGGTGAGACTCACAATCCCAACTACGTCGGCGGCGACATCAACGGCGGCGCGGGCAATCTTCGCCAGACCCTCTTTCGCCCGGCCATACGCTGGAATCCGTACCGCACCGGTGCCACTGGATTGTACCTGTGTTCCGCATCGACCCCGCCGGGCGGAGGAGTGCACGGCATGTGCGGCGTCGGGGCCGCCAAGGCTGTCCTTCAAGACCTCAAGCGTTCGGGATAACCCGGCGCTAATGCCCTGGACCCAGTAGTGCTACTACGAGGCAGGAAAGAGGGCTGACCGCCTTGGGATTTCTCTCGCGGCCCGACAAACTCTGAACAGAATCTGCAATTGACCAGGCGGGGAGGAATGATTCGGTGAACGCTCAGTCATGGCGTGTTGCCTGGTATCGGTACCGGTCTAGCCTGTCGCGCCGCTGGACGGGTTACCTCAGCGTGGTGTTATTGGTGGGCGCACTCGGAGGACTGGCGATGGCGTCGACCGCCGGAGCACGACGCACCGACTCATCCTTCCCCACGTATTTAGCGAGTACCAATCCTTCGACGCTGGGTGTGTTCACCCGTTATGACGATCCCGAGCTAAAGATCGACACGGGCTATAACGCCACACTCGCCAATACCGTGGCTCACTTGCCTCACGTCACGCGCGCCGCGACGGCGATCGTCTTCGACGGCAATATCAACCTCGATGCGGTGAAGGGCGTTCACTACCACTTGCTCGCGGGTGAGTCTCCGCCCACGATCCTGGGCACGCTTGATGGAGAGTTCACGAACATGGACCGCGTCTCGCTGATTGCCGGGCGAATGCCAAATCCGAGCTCCGTGGACCAGGCGGTCATGAACCCTGCAGCCGCTCAACAATTGGGCGTGCATATCGGATCGGTAATCACTGCGCCGTTCTACACCGACAAGCAGGTTAACTCTCCCTCACAATCAGGTCCCGGCCGGATGGTGAAGGTGAAAATTGTTGGCGAGATAATTGCCAGTCGCGACGTCGTCGAGAGCGATATTGCCATGCTCGGTTCGAGTGCGGTGATCTTCTCCCAGGGTCTCACTCGCGAATTAGCTGGCCAGTACGCGACCGGCACCGAAACGTATCTGCAGATCCAGGGAGGTAGCGCGAACGCCAAGAATGTGCTCAACAAGGTCTACAACGTTGATCCGATTGCCCAACATTTTCCGGCGGAATTGACGGAAAGTTTCGTTCCGGCGGCGCAGCAGGCAATCTCTCCCGAAGCGGTGGCCCTGGGTGTCTTCGGTGCACTGGCAGCACTCTCAACCCTGTTGATCGCCGCGCTCATGATCGGGCGTTTATTGCGCGCGGGCACTGAAGAGCTTGAGGCGTTGCGTGCCGTAGGTGCCAGTCGCGCGATGTTACTCGGCGACGGATTATTTGGCGTGTTGGGCGCCATTCTCGTCGGGACGTTGTTGGCGGTGGTCGTTGCGATACTGCTTTCGCCACTGAGTCCGCTCGGGCCCGTTCGTCCGATCTATCCCGATTTGGGAACTAACTTTGACTGGACCGTCCTGGGTTTCGGAGTGCTCGTACTTGTCGCGGGGCTGTCAGTAGTCGCGTTGTTCATTGCCAACCGTGAAGTGCACCGACTCACTTCGCGACGCTCGTCCAACGCCAACCGAGGTGAAGCGCCTTGGGTGCGTTCGGCGGCGAACTCCGGCCTGCCCATCGCTGTCGTGACCGGCGTACGNNCAGTGTTGGGGACCGTGCTCGCTGTTACGGTGCTGGTCGCGACCGTGACCTTCGGCGCCAGTCTCGATAGTCTCGTGTCGCGCCCCGCGCTCTACGGCTGGAACTGGAACTACGCGCTGCTCTCGGCGTTCGGTGGCGCCGAAGACCTCCCGGGTCACCAGGTGGCGAAATTTCTCAACGAGGATCCGGATATCTCCGCGTGGT
>PMAL01000162.1 GCA_003152555.1 Acidimicrobiaceae bacterium
GCAACCGTGAAGAGCAGCGACGGGTCGTGGGGAATGAGGCTCGCCGAGGGAACAATCGTGTGGCCGTTATCGGCGAAATAGTCGAGAAAAACCGAACGTAGTTGGGCCGCTTCCACCCGCTTACTCTACCTGGGGGTCCGAGCTCTCTGGGTCCTCGTGTCCTCGTCGCAGGCGCCACTGTTCCACGAGGGACTGCTCCCTACCGTAGGTCGAGGGATCAAAGAATACCGAACCGACGAGCCCGTCGGGCAGGTACTGCTGGTCGACCCAGCCGCCGGCAAAATCGTGTGGGTAGTCATAGGTGAGCCCGAACCCAATTTCGTTGGCGCCGCGGTAACTCGCATCGCGCAGGTGATCGGGCACGTCCACGAGTCCGCCCGACTGGACTGCGTGCGTGACCGCGCCCAGCGCGCGAGTGATGGAGTTGCTCTTGGGCAGTAGCGCCAGCGTGACCGTGGCGTGGGCCAGGGTGAGGCGCGCTTCGGGCAGTCCCACGAACTCAACGGCCCTGGCCGCCGCTTCGGCCACGAGCAGTCCCATGGGGTCGGCCAGTCCTACGTCCTCGCTCGCGAGGATGACCAAGCGGCGCGCGAGGAATCGCGCGCTCTCGCCACTCTCGAGCAACGTCACCAGCCAGTAGAGCGCCGCGTCGGGGTCCGAACCGCGCACGGATTTGATGAGTGCGCTCACCTGGTCGTAGTGGGTGTCGCGCGACTGGTGGTAGAGACGGCCGTCGCGTGCTTGGGCAACGTGACTGACTTGGACCGAGGCGTCGTTGCCGCCGTCAGCCCGAGCCAAAATTATCGCCGTGTCGAGTGTGGTGAGTGCGACACGGGCATCGCCGTCGGCCGAGGACGTGATGGCTTCAATGGCGTCGGGCGTTATCGTCGCTCGTCGGAGTTGCAGTCCGCGCTCGACCAACTGAGCGAGGTCCTGTTCGTTCAGCGTGTGCAGTCGCCACAACGTGGAGCGACTCATCAGCGCGGCGTTCACCTCNNCAAGAGATCCTGCTGGGACTTATTAAAGCGGTGCACTTCATCGATGAACAGCACGGTGCGCTGTCCGTGCTCGCCGAGTCGGTCGTGCGCGCGGCTCAGCGCCTCGCGTACTTCCTTCACTCCCCCATTGACGGCCGAAAGGCTCTCGCTCGCGTAGCCCGCCGAACTCGCCATGATGCGCGCCAGGGTGGTCTTGCCCGTGCCAGCGGGACCCCAGAGGATCATCGAGGTCAGTTGCTTGGCGGCTACAAATCGGCGCAGCGGGCCGTCGGGGCCAACGAGGTGACCCTGTCCCACTAGCTCGTCAAGTGTTCGCGGTCGCAACAGCTCGGCGAGCGGCGCGACCTGCCTCAGGCGCTGGGCGACGGTGTCATCGAACAGCGACGTAGTTCACGACCCTTTGGTGGTCTTTAAGTGCAGATCACGAATCTGGCGGGCCGTGATGCTCTTGGGCGCCCCGGTCATGAGGTCCGAACCTGACTGCGTCTTAGGAAAGGCAATCACCTCGCGAATGTTCTCTTCACCCGCGAAGATGGCCACCAGGCGGTCGATGCCGAAGGCAAATCCGGCGTGCGGTGGCGCGCCGTACTTGAAGGCGCCCAGAAGAAAGCCGAACCGATTTTCGGCCTCCTCGTCACTGATGCCCAGAGCGCTGAAGACCTGCGACTGGATGTCGGCGCGATGAATTCGCACCGATCCGCTGCCCAACTCCCAGCCATTGAGCACCAGGTCGTAGGCCTGGGAGCGGACCTTCACGGGGTCGCTCGACAAGAGTTCCAGGTCATCGGGATGAGGCATGGTGAAGGGGTGGTGCGCCGCCAGAAGATTTCCGTCGTCGTCGATGCCCTCGAACAACGGAAACTCCGTGACCCAGACGTAGTGGTGCGGTCCCTCGCCGACCGGTCGTGAACCGAGCGTCACCCGAAGCGCGCCGAGCACCTTGCACGCGGCGGCGTACTCGTCAGCGACGCAGAAGACCATGTCACCAACCTCGGCGCCATCGACGTTGCTGATCGCCTGGCTCTCCGTGTCGTTTAAGAATCGCGCCAACGGAGAGTCGAGTCCGTCGGAGGTGATGCGAAACCACGCCAGACCCTTGGCGCCCAATTCCTTGGCCGCGTCCGTTAATTGATCGAGGCGGCTGCGCGAGAGTTCCGCGCCACCCGCTAAACGCAGGGCCTTGACCGTGGGCGCACCAAAGGCCTTCACGTCAGTGGCGGCGAAGACCTCCGAGAGGTCGCAGAGCTGCATGCCGAAGCGCAGGTCAGGCTTATCGGTGCCGTAGAGGTCGAGTGCCGCGGTCCAGGTCATTGATTCAATCGGACCCGGCCGTACGCCCGTCACCGCCTCGGCGGCGTCGAGCACCGCGCGCGAGACAAACGCCATCACGTCGTCCTGGGTCACGAAGCTCGCTTCCATGTCGAGTTGCGTGAATTCGAATTGCCGGTCCGCCCGCAAGTCTTCGTCACGCAAGCAGCGCGCGATTTGGTAGTAGCGGTCGAACCCGCCCACCATCAAGAGCTGCTTGGCGATCTGGGGACTCTGGGGCAGCACGTAGAACTCACCGGGATGCAGACGCGACGGCACCACGAATTCGCGGGCACCCTCAGGGGTCGGCGCCCACAGCAGCGGTGTCTCAACTTCACAGAAGCCCTGCTCGTCCATAGCGGCGCGCAGTGAACGGTTGACCGCCGCGCGCAGTCGCAGGTTGCGCTGCATGGCGTCGCGTCGCACGTCGAGGAATCGGTAACGCAGACGGACCTGTTCGTCGGTGTCGATCCGGTCGTCCAGCTGAAAGGGCAGCGCCTCGGCGCTCGCCAGGATCTCGACCGTGCATTCCGTCAGTTCCACTTCGCCGGTAGCCAATCGGTCGTTCACGGTGCCCTCGGGACGATGCGACACCGTACCGGTCACGCGCACCACGTACTCACTGCGCGCGTCGACGGTGCCGTCAACGACCACCTGCAAGATGCCCGTGTGGTCGCGCACGTCCAAGAACGCGAGGTGCTCACCGTGCTCGCGACGCTTGGCCACCCACCCGCAGACGGTGACTGTTTGGCCAATCAGTGATGTCGACACCGACCCGCAGAGTAGGTCGCGCAAACTCGTGGCTTCGTAATCCGTAGGCATTGTCACATCACTTCTTCAGTAGTTTGGCGATCACATCAACGAGGTCGGCCTGGGCCACCGNNGGTCTACCAGCACGGTCGCCGCGTCTTCATTGGTCGTGTCGACGACAAAGAGGTCCAGCGTGCGATCAATGAGTCGAGTCGTCACGCCCTCGGCCCGGCGCGTGAGCAAGAGTCGTTCAATGCCGCTGCCAAAACCAATGCCGCTGGTTGGTTTCCCACCTAACTGTTCGGACAGTTTGTCGTAGCGTCCACCGCCGCCGATGGCGTTCTGCGCGCCGTCGAGCGCCTCGGCCGTGATTTCAAAGGTCGTGCGCGTGTAGTAGTCGAAGCCGCGAACGAGCCGCGGATCGAGGGTCGTGGCGATGCCCAGGGACTCAAGACCCGCGAGGACTTTGTCAAAGTGCGCACGACAGTCGTCGCAGATGTGGTCGATCAACATTGGCCCACCCGAGGTCACTTTGATGCACGCCTCGTTCTTGCAATCGAGTACGCGAAGCGGGTTCTCTCGATACGTCTTCTTGTGCTCGTCACACAGTTCGTCCTCGTGAGCTTCTAGGTAGGCGCGAAGCAAGGTGACGTAGGCGCCGCGACATTCGTCGTGGCCCATGGAATTGACGAGCAACTTGATTCGTCGTAGGCCAATCGTCAGGTAGAAGTGCCACGCCAAAGAAATGACTTCGACGTCGACGGCCGGATCGTCCGTGCCCAAAACCTCGACGTCAAGCTGGTGGTGCTGGCGATAGCGACCCGCCTGGGGACGTTCGTAGCGAAAGATCTGACCGACCCACCAGACCTTCCAGGGCGTCGTGGGTCGGTGTTGGACAAACGCGCGCACGATCGACGCGGTCGCTTCGGGGCGCAACGCGTACTGACGCTGGCCGCGATCTTCGAACACGTACATTTCCTTCTTGGCCATCTCGCTGTTCTCACCAATGCCGCGATTAAAGACGCCGACCTCTTCGAAGATCGGCGAGACGAGCAGAGAGAATCCGTAGCGGTAGGCAAAGTCGGCGAAGGTGGCGACGAGGCCTTCCCACTCGGCCGACGCCGGGCCCAGCACATCGTGCGTCCCGATGGGCGCCCGGAACGTGGTGACCGGTTCGCTCACGAGGATTTGTGCTGCCCGGGAAGTTGGCGGAAGGCGTCGAAGACGCCGTCCACGCCCTTGAGGGCCGTCAGCAAGCTGCTTAAGTGTGCGGGGTCGGCTAGTTCGACGTCAAAGATCAATCGAACGATTCGTGACCCCGAGGTCATCGAGCTCGACGAAATGATGTTGAGGTGATACTCCGCGACGACTTTGGACACGTCGAGCAGCAGGCGCGAGCGGTCAAAGGCCATGATCTCTAACACCGCGCGGTACTGTCCGCCGCCGGTGCCGTCCCACTCCACGTCAATGATCCGCTCGCCGAGACGGTGGGCCAGCGCCACCGCGTTCGAGCAGTCGTCTCGGTGAATCGACACGCCGCGACCCTGGGTGATGAATCCCATGATGGCGTCGCCGGGCACGGGCGAACAGCAACGGGCCAGGTGGATCATGACGTCGTCGAGTCCTTCCACGTAGACCCCGGCCGAACGACGCTCGGTGCGGCTGGTGCGCGGCATCTTGGCGACGGTGGTGGGCAGTTGTTCCGCCTCTCCCCCGTGCAGTTCACGGTCGAGTCGCTGTACTACCGCCATGGCCGAAATCTGTCCGCTGTCAATCGCGATGAAGAGCGCGTCGAGGTCCTCTAAGTTAAGCGCCGTCACCACGCCCACGAGCGCGCTCGACGACAGTGACGTCGCAATCGGCAATCCCTCGCGCCGTAGCGCCTTGGTCAACTCTTCGCGACCGCCCTCAATGGCGTCGTCTCGCCGTTCGCGCTGGAACCACTGGCGGATCTTGGATTTGGCGCGCGACGACTTGGCGATCGACAGCCAGTCCCTGGACGGCCCCGCCGACTGATTCTTGCTGGTGACCACCTCGACCACGTCGGCCGAGTGCAGCGTGGTGTCAAGCGTCACCAGGCGGCCGTTGACCTTAGCGCCCACGCAGTGGTGACCAACCTCGGTGTGCACGGCGTAGGCAAAGTCAATCGGCGTCGCGCCTTCGATCAGGGCAATCACCCGACCCTTGGGCGTAAAGACGTAGACCTCGTCCTGGCCGAGGTCAAGCTTCAAGGCTTCGAGGAACGCGACCGGGTCGTGCTCTTCCTCGCCGACATCGGCCAGGCGCTGCATCCAGGCAATCTCCTTAGTGGAGGCCCCTTCCTTGTAGCCCCAGTGGGCGGCAATGCCGAATTCGGCCCGTCGGTGCATCTCGTGCGTGCGCACCTGGACTTCGACGCCCTTGCCCCTCGGACCAATGACGGTCGTGTGCAGTGACTGGTACAGGTTGAACTTGGGCGAGTTGATGTAGTCCTTGAAGCGCCCGGACACGGGCGACCAGAGCGCGTGAATCGCGCCCAGCACGGCCCAGCAGTCCCGGTCCTCGTCAACCACCACGCGCAGGCCCACGAGGTCAAAGATCTCGTCGAACTCCTTGCCGCCGACCACCATCTTTTCGTAGATGCTCCAGAAGTGCTTCGGGCGACCACGCACCTCGGCCTTGATGCCGAAACTCTCGAGCTTGTCGCTGAGCGTGCTCATGACCTCACTCAGGTACGCCTCGCGCTCGGGGGCCCGAGCGGCGACCATCTGTTCGATTTCGGCGTAGCGCTTGGGGTGCAACGTCGCGAAGCTGAGGTCCTCCAGCTGCCATTTGACCTGTTGGACACCGAGTCGGTGGGCCAAGGGCGAGTAGACGTCGAGCGTTTCCTGGGCAATGGCTCGTTGGCGGGCCATGGGCATGACCGAGATCGTGCGCATGTTGTGCAGACGGTCGGCCAATTTGATGAGCAGCACCCGCCAGTCGTGGGCCATCGCGATGAACATCTTGCGGATGGTGGCGGCCTGCTGGGCTTCCTTGGAGTCGAATTCCAGGCGGTCCAGCTTGGTGACGCCGTCGACCACCGCGGCGACCTGATCGCCGAACTCCTTGGCGAGCCACTTAGTCGTAATCCCGGTGTCTTCGACGGCGTCGTGCAGCAGGGCCGCGGCGATCGTCGGCTCGTCGAGTCCGAGGTCGGCGACGATACCGGCAACCGCAATGGGGTGGGTGACGTAGGGCTCGCCGGTACGGCGTAGTTGGCCCTCGTGCGCGGTGATGGCGGCTAAACCGGCACGACGGATGAGGTCGACGTCGCCGCTGAGGTGGTGCTCGTTAAAACGCGCGATTAACCGCTCAATGGAGCTCGTGAGCTCACTGTCGGCGGGAGAGCGCGAGGTGACACTAACCATGGGACCAGCCTAATGGCGGGCTAACGACGTTTTTGCTTACGCCCTCGCGCCACGACACCCCTCGCCGAGGTCGTCTGCGTGCTGCGCACCGCCCGTTGGACGCCTTCGCCACTGAGCTTCGCCGCCGTTGCGGCCGACAGCACTGTGTGATCACTCCTCGAAGCGACGCGAGCGGCCAGTTCGCGGAAACGCGGTTCGCGCTCCTTCAAGACCGCGAGCAATGGACTCGCAATGAAGATCGACGAATAGGCCCCACTCAAGAGTCCGACGCTCAGTGCCAGTCCGTAACTCTGCAGCGTGGTCGCGCCCAGAATGTAGGCGCCAACAATTAGGACCGAGAAGACCGGCAGGATGGCAACGAGCGACGTGTTGATCGAACGCGCCAGCGTCTGGTTCATCGAGAGGTTGACCATCTCGCTGTAGGTGATGTTGCCGCCCTTTAAGACCGCGTTCGACCCACTCGTGTTGTCGCGCACGCGGTCGAAGACCACCACGGTGTCATAGAGCGAATAACCAAGAATGGTCAGAATGGCGATCACCGTATCGGGGGTGATCTGGAGACCGAAGAGCGAGTAGACCCCGACAGTGACCAGCAAGTCGTGGACCATTGCAATGAACGCGGCCGCGGCCATTTTTGGTTCAAACCGCACGCTGATATAACTCACGACCGCGATGAAGAAGACAATAAGTGCTTCCATCGCGCGATTCGTGATCTGTCCGCCCCACGTCGGGCCCACGCTGCTCGTCGAGACCGATTCGTTGCTGACGTTGCCGACCCTGGCCATGGCGGCGACGACCGCGTTGGTGATGTTCAACTGCTTTTGCGCGGAGAAGGCGTTGAGGTCAGCGGTCACTTCGTACGTGTCGCTGCCGAGTTTTTCGACCCCGGGCTGGCTTAAGCCCGCGCTCGTCGCGGCGTTGGTGACCGCCGTGATCGACGTATTGGGCGCGATCATCTCCCACGAACTGCCGCCCTTGAAGTCAATGCCGAGGTTGAACCCCCGTATGCCCAACGAGGCAATGCCGAGCACGATGATGATCATCGAGATGGTGAACCAGGTGCGCTTGCGACCGACGAAGTCAATCGTCGTGAGACCCTGGTAGATCCGACCGAAACGGCCTGGTGTCTCCTTACTCATTTTGCGCGCCCCCCGACGTCAGTCCGGCAGCCATGGACAGCATGGAGTTGCTTTGGGATCCGCGCCGTCCCAGCAGAATTACCAGTGGACGGGTGAAGTACCAGGTGATGCCGATGTCCATGATGGTCGAAATGCCGAGGAAAAAGGCGAAGCCTCGCACGTCACCGACCGCGATGATGTAGAGCAGGATCGCGGCCAGCAGACTGACCGTGTCGGCCGCCAACACCGTGCGCCACGCCGAGCGGAATCCCCGGTCGACCGACGAGCGAATCGAGCGCCCTGCTCGGGCCTCGTCTTTCAACCGTTCGAAGTACACGATGTAACTGTCAACCGTGATACCAATGGACACAATTAATCCGGTAACACCAGCCAAGTCGAAACTGGGTGCCAGGGCCGTATGGCCGAGCGCCGAGATGATGGCCCAGAGCAACGCGCCGGTCGCGGCCAGGCCCAGGATGATGACGAGTCCCAAGGCGCGGTAATAGAGAATGGTGTAGAGCAGCACCAGGGCCAAACCAACCAAACCGGCTCCGAGGCCGGCCACCAGGTCGCCGTGGCCCAGCGTCGCCGACACGGTCTGGGTCGTGAGCGGTACGAGGCGCACCGGCAACGAACCGAACTGCATCGCGAGCGCGAGGTTCTTCGCCGACTGCTCGTTAAAGGAACCCGAAATCTCGCCCTGCCCGTCAAAGGAGGTGAACGAGGCCTGATTGGGTTGGATCAGCGGCGCCGACTGGACGACACCGTCCAGTTCAATGGCTAACAGCGCGTGGAAGTTCTTCTCGGCGACCTTGTCCCACAGCGGACTGCCGGTCTTGGTCAACGAGTAGTTGACCACCCACTGACCAATGGAGTTCTGTTGGGCCACGGCCGAGTGCACCGAGTGACCCGTGAGTTGGGCCTTGCCCAGTACGTAGCGAACACCCGTGTCGCCCAGGGCGGGCAGCACCACCATGTTGTTCTTGTTGTCGTTGATCGGAGACGTTGACTTAATGTTGACGTAGGCCGGGTCGGGCGCGATGTTATTGGTCGGATTTCCAGTGGTGGTGTTGACGTCGAGGTTGGCCGCGGTCATCAGGTAGCTCGTCCCGCACGCGGGCACTGTCTTCACGGTGACTGCCTTCTTCGACGCGCCCGTGGTCTCGCACAGTACCGGCCTAAAGAGCAGCTGGGCGGTTTGGCCCACGGTGTGCAGCACCTTGCGTGCGTCCTTCACGCCGGGCACGCTGACCACAATGTTCTTACCCTGCAAGTTCACCTGCGCGCCCGAGACACCAAGCCCGTCGACGCGGTTCGTGAGAATCGTCTGGACTTCCTGCATGTCGGCGAGGGTCGCGTGGGTCGCGGGCTTGTAGACCACGGAGAGACCACCGGCGAGGTCAAGGCCCAATTTAGGGCCCCAGCCGAGCGTCAAAGTCGTGAGCAGTGATCCAAAAGATATGGCGAGCACCAAAACCAGGCTGACGATCAATGATCGCCGGGAGCCCACCGAGGTAGGGGGCATTGTTACTTATCGCCTTCTTGGGTGTCAGGTTCTTCGTCGGCAACGACCGGTTCGGGCTCTATGTACTGACGGGCTATCGCGGAGGGGATGAAGTCCAGTTCGGCACCGCTGTCGGTACGAAGCGTGATGAGGTCGTCGGTCTGCTTGATAACCGTGGCGACCAAGCCGCCAATCGTCTGGGCGCGGTCGCCCACTTCGACCTTGCGAGTAAGTTTGCGTTGCGCCTGTTGCTTCTTGCGGCGCGGGCGGAAGTAGAAGTAGTAGATGGCACCGTAGGCAATCAAGATAAATATGAAGAAGTCGTAGTTTGACGAAGATTTCTTCGTGGTGGCAGCTTTCGCCAAGATTAGAAATGTCGCTGCAATCATGTGGGTTTCCTCCGTCAATGAACAAAGAAACCCTAGTCGTTTCTAGGGGTGTCGTTAGACCAGTCCGCCACCACGAGGTGGGACACCCATGTGGTGAAACGCCCGCTCCGTGGCGATTCGGCCCCGAGGCGTCCGAATCAACAGCCCCTCGCGCAATAGATAGGGCTCGTAGGCGTCTTCAATGGTCGCGGGTTCTTCGCCGCACGCGTGCGCCAAGGTGGTGAGTCCCACGGGCTGGTTGGCGAACTGGTCACAGAGCAGGCCGAGAATACGACGGTCAATTTTGTCCAGTCCAAATTCGTCGATCCCGAACAGCTCCAACGCCTCGACTGCCACTTCCGTGTTGACCACCTCAATGCCCTGCACGGCCGCGAAGTCTCGGACTCGGCGCAGAAGCCGGTTGGCAATTCGCGGCGTACCTCGGCTGCGTCCAGCGATCGTGGGCGCGGCGTCGTCACTGAGCGTGACGCCGAGCAGCGTTGCCGAGCGCTCGACGATGATGGTGAGTTCCTGGGTGTCGTAGAGGTCGAGCTGACCAATGAAACCGAACCGGTCGCGAAGCGGTGCCGCCACCAGACCAGTTCGCGTGGTCGCTCCTACCAGGGTGAAATTCGGCAAGTCCAAGCGAATTGCCCGGGCCGATGGTCCGCGACCGATCATCACGTCGACTCGTCGGTCCTCCATGGCGGGATAGAGAATCTCCTCCACGGCTCGCGAAAGGCGGTGGATCTCATCGATGAACAGCACGTCGCCATCTTGAAGGTCAGTCAGGAGCGCGGCGAGGTCCCCGGGGCGCGACAACACCGGGCCTGACGTGATGCGCAGACCCGAACCCATCTCGGAGGCCACGATGCCGGCGAGTGACGTTTTGCCCAGTCCGGGAGGACCGGCGAAGAGCAAGTGATCTACGCTCTGCGAACGCGAGCGTGCCGAGCCGAGCACGATCTCCAAGTGACGCACTAATTCTCGTTGGCCGACGAAGTCGTGCAGCGTGTTGGGGCGCAGCGATACTTCAGCCCGGCGCTCCTGCTCGTCGGCGACCGGCGCGATGACGCTCTGGGTCAACTGCTCCAGGTCGATTTCGCGGCGACTCATTGGCTCCTCAAAAGATGCAGCGCTTCACGCAGGGCTTCAGATTCGTCGTCGGGCAACGTCACGTCGCCGAGGGCTTGGCGAATCTCGGGAATGCTGTAACCGAGCGCGCGCAAGGCGTCCTCGATTGCACTCGAGCGCAACGGTGTCGATTTGGCTGGCGTGTACTCGCCGACGACCCCGAGCTTTCCTTTTAATTCCAAGACGATGCGACTGGCGGTTTTGGGGCCGATGCCCGGAATCTGCCCCACCCGCTTGGCGTCGCCGTGCTCAATGGCGCTCGCCAATTCGTTGGTCGGCATCGTGCGCAGGGCGGCGAGCGCGGTTGAAGGTCCCACCCCGGGCGTCACCAAGAGCATTTCAAAGAACTCGCGATCGGCGTAGGTCTTAAAGCCAAACAGCAGTATCGCGTCGGCGCGCACGACGGTATAGATGAACAGTTCGAGGGGCTCGCCGGTGAGGAACTCGTCGGCAGTGGCAACGTGCACTTCGTAGCCCACGCCTCCCACGTCGAGCACCACGGCGCCATTGGCGTGATGGTGCAATACGTGCCCGTCGAGCCAGCCAATCATGCGGGGTTCTTCAGTGGATAGCGCTGCTCCATGCGAACCGTCATGAAGTAGGTGATCGCCAGGGCCAGCGCGTCGGCCGCGTCGGCCGGTTTAGGAATCTCGACCAGCCCGCAGAGGCGAGCCACCATGCCTTGGACTTGCATCTTGTCCGCCGCCCCGTATCCGGTGACCGCCAACTTGACTTCCTGCGCGGTGAACTGGCGTACCGGCAGATCAATCGCGCCAGCTAATGCCACCGCAACGCCGCTGGCCTGGGCGACGGGAATCGCGGTCTTCGCGTTTCGTTGGTAGAACACCCGTTCGACCACGACCGCATCCGGTTTGGTTTCTTCCATCAAGAGACGGAGTTCCTTCAAGAGTTGGCCGAGCCGCTCTTCGACCGGAATCTTTGGGTCCGTTTCAACCACGCCGGCACGCACGGCGCGAAACGACTCGACGCCGCCGAAGGAACCTTCAACCAGACCAAAGCCGCACCGGGTCAGACCGGGGTCAATTCCTAATACGAACATACGTTCGATACTAACCTGGAAGCCCCCCGAAATTGGAAACCTCGTCGCACAAATTTTGACGAAATGCACGGTGCATAGGGGTGAAGTCAACGCCATCAGTGACTGGGACCAGACCGCGGGTCTTCTACCATGGGCTGACAACAAGGGAGTTGCATGTCATCAAGTTCATTCGCCGTACTCGTGCCGGGTCTCGCTGTTCCCTTGTTCGCGCTCTTGGTGCTCTTCATCGCCGCGTACTGGAAGGTCTTTGAGAAGGCCGGTCAGCCCGGCTGGGCCGTGCTCATCCCCCTCTACAACAGCTACGTATTGATCAAAATTGCCGGGCGACCGGGGTGGTGGTTGTTGCTCTTCTTCATCCCGGTGATCAATGTCTTCTTGTTACTCGCGATCTCCATTGACGTCGCCAAGGCGTTTGGCAAGACCATAGGATTCGGTTTTGGTCTCTGGATTCTCAGCTTCATCTTCTATCCAATTCTCGGATTCGGTTCGGCCGTCTACACCGAGCCCACCGGGGTACGGCCCTACTACCAGAATTAGGCGACCTGCACCCGCCCGTGACTGAGCACAACGAAGACGTACTCCCCGGCCAAATCGAGCGTCTCGGTCCATTCTCCGTCCGAAGCATTTCGCAGGACCTGCGAAATCTTGGGCTCCAGGGCGGACAGACCGTGCTGGTGCACAGCGCGCTGTCGGCCTTCGGCTACGTGGTCGGGGCCGAGCGATCAGTCGTCACGGCGCTGCTCGACACGCTGGGACCTGACGGCACGTTGGTCGTGCCCACGCACTCGAGCGACCTGTCCGATCCGAGCCAATGGGCCCATCCCCCAATACCCCCGTCGTGGTGGAACACGGTGCGCGCAGAGATGCCGGCCTACGATCCACAGCTCACCGGCACGCGAAAAATGGGAGCGATTCCTGAATTTGTCCGTCACCTACCCGGCGCGATTCGCAGTGCACATCCCAAATCATCCTTCTGCGCGCTGGGGCCGAACGCGGATTTCATCACGGCCAACCACGGCCTGGAAAACGGATTTGACGACCACTCGCCGTTGGGCCGTCTGTACGATCTCGGAGCCAGCATCTTGCTGCTCGGCGTCGGGCATCTCAACAACACCATGCTGCACCTCGCCGAAGGACGTGCCCCCGCTACGAGGCCGGTCACTACCGACGGCTCGCCGATGATGGTGAACGGCGTCCGCGAGTGGGTCGCGTACCAGTCACTCGACTACGAAGCCCGCGACTTTGAGCAGGTAGGAGCCGCGTTTGCCACGTCCGGCCTAGAGCGCGCCGGCCTCGTCGGCGGCGCCGCTTCGCGCCTACTTCCGGTAGTGCCGCTCGTGGACTTTGCGACCACGTGGTTCGCGCAACATCGCACGTGGCGCGACTCCTCGGAAGATTAATTGAGTAGACAGAATCTGGCGGACACGACGCGAGGGTCTCTTAGCCCTCGAACGCCGCCAAGATTTCGTCGGAGACATCAAAGTTGGCGTAGATGTTTTGCACGTCGTCGTGGTCGTCAATGGCGTCCATGAGGCGCAGTACCTTCTTCGCTTCGACCTCGTCGGTGATCTCGATGGCGTTTTGTGGCACCAGCGTCAACTCGGCCGTGAGCACCTTGGCGCCGAATCCCTCCAGGGCGTCGCGCACGATGCCCACGTCGTGGGCCTCAGTGGTGACCAAATAGTTGTCACCGTTGGCGCTGAAATTCTCACCGCCCGCGTCGAGGACCCATTCGAGCAACTGGTCTTCGTCGATTGGACCCTTTACTTCTAAGATTCCCTTGCGATCGAACTGCCACGATACGGCGCCCGGCTCCGCAATCGTGCCCCCGTTCTTGGCCAGAAGATGTTTGATTTCGGCGCTGGTTCGATTTCGATTGTCCGTCAACGTCTCGATGATGACCGCCACGCCACCAGGCGCGTAGCCCTCGTAGCTGATGGCTTCGTATCGCACGCCTTCGAGTTCTCCCGTACCGCGCTTGACGGCGCGTTCGATGGTGTCGATGGGCACGGAGGCTTCGCGAGCCTTCTGGAACGTGGTGCGCAGGCTGGCGTTGGTCGCGACGTCGCCGCCACCTTCACGAGCGGCGACCTCTACCTGACGGATCAATTTGGCAAAAACCTTGGCGCGGGCGCTGTCTTTGGCGCCCTTGCGATGCTTGGTTGTCGCCCACTTCGAATGGCCGGACA
>PMAL01000089.1 GCA_003152555.1 Acidimicrobiaceae bacterium
AGAGCGCCGACGCCCATCCGCCATTACGTCCAGACGCGCCGAACCCGCACACTGACTTTTCGAGGACGCAGATCCGTAAACTCGGATCGCGACGCTTCAGTTCACGCGCCGTCCACAGACCGGTGAAACCGCCGCCAACGATGGCGACGTCCACGTCAAGGTGGTGCTGCAGGGCTGGTCGGGCCGTGACCGGATGCTCAAGTGACGACCACCACAGTGACGGTGGCGCCTGCACTACTTAGATGGCGTGCTTGACGGCTCCGGTGAATACCTCGCGCAACGTGCCCACCATGAAGTCGATGTCCTCGCGGGTCGAGATCAGCGGAGGGGCCAGTTGCACAACGGGGTCACCTCGGTCGTCCGAACGACAGATGAGACCGCGACGGAAGATCTCGGGCGAGACGTAACCGCGCAACAGGCGCTCCGCGTCCTGGCCGGCCCACGTTTCCTTGGTTTCCTGGTTCTTCACCAGCTCGATTCCCCAGAAGTAGCCCGTGCCGCGCACGTCGCCGACGATGGGGATCTCCTTGAGGGACATCAGGCTGTCGTGGAAGTAGTCCTCGTTGGCCTGGACGTTTTCCAATACGTGCTCGGTCTCGAAGATCTCGATGCTCTTGAGCGCGATGGCGCACGAAACCGGGTGTCCGGCCCACGTAAACCCGTGGATGAAGGACGTGTCGTCGTGCTGGAACGGTTCAGCAATTCGGTCCGACACAATCATCGCGCCGATGGGTGCGTAGCCCGAACTGAGTCCCTTGGCGCAGCAGATGATGTCGGGTACGAAGTCGTACTTGATAGCGCCAAACCAACTGCCCAGGCGACCGAAGGCGCAGATGACTTCGTCCGAGACGAGGATCACGCCGTAACGATCGCAGATCTCACGCACCGACTGCCAGTAGCCCGGTGGCGGGGTAAAGCATCCGCCCGCGTTTTGCACCGGCTCTAGGAAGACGGCCGCGATGGTTTCGGGCCCCTCGCGCAGTATCGCTTCTTCAATCTGGTGCGCCGACCACAGCCCGAAGGCTTCGAAGTCGTCGGCGTGCTGCTCGGCCCGATAAAAATTGACCGCCGGTACTTTGACCGCACCGGGTACCAATGGTTCGAAGGGCTGGCGATAGGGGTCGAGTGAGGTAATGGTAAGTGCACCCATCGTCGTGCCGTGATAGGCAATGTCGCGGCTGATCACTTTGTAACGATCAGTGTCGCCGCGCATCTTGTGATACTGACGCGCTAGCTTCCAGGCGCTCTCGACGGCTTCGCCGCCGCCGGTGGTGAAGAACACTCGGTTGAGATCGCCGGGCGCGAGGCTGGCCAATTTCTCGGCGAGTTCGATGGCTCTGGGGTGCGCGTACGTCCACAGTGGGAAATACGCCAATTGGCTGATCTGCTCAGCGGCGGCAGCACCGATGTCGGTGCGCCCGTGTCCGAGCATGTTGGTAAAGAGTCCCGAAATGCCATCGAAGTACTCCGCACCGTTGGCGTCATAGATGCGAGTGCCTTCGCCGCGCACGATGATGGGTACTTCCTTGGTATCGGAATACGCACCCATTCGCGACATCTGCAGCCAGAGGTTGCGTCGGGCCCGTTCCGAGTAGTTCTGGCTTTGATGTGCTGTTCCATCGACGACGATGCCGTCCGATATCAGCTCATTGATTGTCATTTTGTCCCCCATGCATAGGTTTGCTTCGCCAACTTCAGATACAGAAATGTTTCAACTTCAGTGACCCCCGGAATGCTGCGGATTGCATCGTTCAGCAGTTGCACCAGCGCGGCGTCGTCCACCGCAATGACTTCGGCGATGATGTCGAAACTCCCGGCGGTCATGACGACGTAGTTCGCTTCGTCGATGGCGGCAACTTGATCGGCCACCGTGCGCACGTCGCCATGCACGCGAATGCCTACCAGCGCTTCGCGGCCATAGCCGAGCAGTTGGGGATCGGTGATCGCCACAATCTGCATCACGCCAGAATCTTTCAGTCGCTGGACGCGGCGGCGCACAGCCGCTTCAGAGAGTCCAACTTCTTCGGCAATGGCCCCGTAGGCCCTGCGGCCATCGAGTTGGAGCAGACCAATGATTTGACGATCGATCCCGTCCAGGCCGTTAGGCGTAGGAATGAGTTCCAGGTTCGAACGTTCGACCCTTTTTGTACTCTTACGTTTTGGTGAGGTGGCTGGCATTGTCGGCTCCCCGGCAAGTAGTCCAACGGACGCACTGCTGCGGATAAGGACAGTATAGCGTACGAAAGCGACTCATTCCGTCGCGATATGTCCATAGGGGGACTAATACGGTCCCATGAGCGTTTGCGCGGACCTGACCAATCTGGCAGAGTGGCTACGGGCATTGCTATTTCGGCCGCCCATTTGGAAGGGGATATATGCGTCGACTGACCAATTTCATCGGGGGCGAAACCGTCGCTCCGAAGAGTGCGAAGTACGTCGAACTCATCAATCCCTCGACCGGAGAACCCTTCGCCGAGACACCGGTCTCGGACGAGTCTGATATCGACGCCGCATTGCAGGCCGCTGCGAAAGCCTTTCAAACCTGGAAGCGCACCACGCCAGCCGAGCGCGGTCTCGCCATCCTCAAAATCGCGGATATTTTCGAAGCCCACGCTGACGAACTCGTAGCCGTCGAAGCAGAGAATTGCGGAAAGATTATCGGGGTCACGAAGGACTTCGAAATCCCTCCGATGATCGATCAGATTC
>PMAL01000069.1 GCA_003152555.1 Acidimicrobiaceae bacterium
GCCGGTCTGGTGGTCGCCCGGGTGAGCGTTTCGAACGGTCACGCCGAATCGGTGACTATCGAGAACGTGCCCTCCTACGTCGTGCGTCTCGACGACGTGGTCCAAGTCCCCGGTATCGGCGCCGTGCCGTACAGTTTGGCCTTCGGTGGGAACTTTTACGCCATGGTCAATTTGGACGACGTCGGACTGCCCTTTGATCGATCTCGTCAGCACGAGATCAGCGACGCGGGCCTGGCGATCATGACGGCGATAAATGAGTCGGTACCGCCGCAACATCCAGAGATCGAGGGGCTCGATCACTGTCATCACGTGGAGTTCATTGCACCGGGTTCGACGGCGCAGCATTCGCGTCACGCCATGTCGATCTTCCCCGGCTGGTTCGATCGCTCCCCCTGCGGCACCGGAACCTCGGCCCGGATGGCTGAACTCTGGGCTCGCGGCGAGTTGGCGCTCGACGAGGATTTCGTTAACGAGTCGTTCATCGGGTCACGATTCACCGGTCGCCTGATTGGCGAAACCGAGGTCGCGGGAATACCCGCAGTCATTGCCACGATCACGGGTCGCGCGTGGGTGACGGGGCTCGCTCAATACTTACTCGATCCAAGTGATCCTTTCCCATCCGGATTCGAATTTTAGGAGACTAGTTGTGTCAAACGTGACCCCAATCCCGACCGCCACCGAGTTAACTGACATCAGTCGGCTTGGCGAAGCTGCCGCTGAGGCGGCGTTAGCTTTGGCCGCCCAACCGCCGGCAGCGAGGGCGAGAGCACTCGCTGCTGCTGCTGACGCACTCGATGAAGCAACCGTCGAGCTCGTTGAGGTCGCAGCGCGTGAGACGGGTCTTAGCGAGGTACGCCTGCGCGGTGAACTCAAGCGCACAGCCGTGCAGCTCAGACTCTTTTCTGACGTGATCATTGACGGCGGTTACCTCGACGTTCGTCTCGACCGGGACGACCCGGACTTCGTTCTAGGTCCGCGCCCTGACCTCAGGCGCACCCTGGTCCCGCTGGGACCGGTCCTCAATTTCTCCGGCAGCAACTTCCCTTTTGCCTTCTCGGTCGCCGGGGGAGACACTGCCTCGGCGCTCGCGGCCGGATGCTCCGTGATCGTCAAGGCGCATTCGGGGCATCCACTGCTTTCCCAACGTACCGCGCAAATTGTGAGTGCGGCGCTCGAGGGCGCGGGTGCCCCGCGAAACACGCTCCAAGTGATTTTCGGCCAGGCAGCGGGCGTCGAGATGTTGAAGAATAATCACGTTCGCGCGGGATCATTCACCGGTTCCATCCACGCTGGTCGACTCCTAGCGGACATGGCTGCCGCACGCCCGCGACCAATCCCGTTTTTTGGGGAACTGGGTAGTGTCAATCCTCAGTTCGTGACGCGCGCGAAGCTCGATCGGGACCTTGAAGTGGTCTGCTCGGGCTACGTGGCGAGCGTTGCGGCGTCGGCCGGTCAGTTCTGTACGAAGCCGGGTTTTCTGTTCGTTGCTGATGCGAGCGTCGCCGCGGGTCCGCTGCGGGCCGCCGCTGCCGGTGTCGAGGAGCATCGGATGCTGAATCCGCGAATCGCAGAAAGTTACCGGGACCGGCGTGACACGGTTCTGTCCGTGGATGGCGTTACGGTTATCGCGCAGGGTTCGATTCGCTTCGACGGTGATGGACAAGGGTGGGTGACGCCCACCATCGTGTCGGTGCCGGCCGGGTTGCTCGAATCGAGCGGCCCCCGCTTGCTTGACGAGTCATTCGGTCCGCTCTCCGTGGTTGTTCAGTACGGCGACGAGGCGCAGCTGCCCGCCCTCTCGCGACACCTCTTCCCTGGCAACCTGACGGGTGGAGTGCATGCATTAGAAGATGAGTCGTCGCCGGAACTCTCAGCGTTGATCAACGAACTCCATTTGTCGTCAGGCCGAGTTCTCTTCAACGGCTGGCCGACCGGCGTCGCAGTGACGCCGGCGATGCAGCATGGTGGTCCGTGGCCGGCGACGACGAGCGACGTGGGTACGTCCGTTGGCACGGCGGCGATAGGCCGGTTCCTGCGCGGCGTTAGCTACCAGAATGTGCCCCAGCATCTCCTGCCTATGCAGTTGCGCGACGATAATCTCTGGAGCGTGCCGCAGAGCATTTCACCGCCTGGGGCATCCGCCAGCTGGGGTGCAAGTAGCTAGCCAGGTTCCGTCACTTCTGCCCGTTCTACTTTGCGCGATGCGGAGCAGACACGGCGTCGTTGAAGTCAGGAAAGTTGTTGTCATCTGACGTGGCGCACGTTCGATCGAACCGACTGCTCATTGGTTGGCGTCATGTGCGGCGGGTCGACGTGGCTGTAGGTCGGCTCGAGCTACTGAGTCCGGCGACAGTGAGCGTCTGGGAGTTCACGCCAATCGACGGGGTACGCGCGGGCAATCGTAAGTACCGACTCACGAGAATCTTTCCAGTGAATCAATGAACTGAAGGTGGACGCCAACGCTGAATCGACTCTGATCAATAGTGTTGTCGAGCTCGTGGTTCTGGAACTACAGCATGAGACAGTAATATTTGAAATATTAAAGCCTGCGGCAAGCGGCTTGAATCCCTGTGATATGTCACTGTCAGCATTGTGGTATGAACGATAAGTGTGGTTTATCGATTGCTAGTAACTCAAACAGGGAGGGAATTGTGAATAGAAGTTTACACAAAGCAAGAATTCTCACAGCAGGATTGCTTGTCGCGAGCATGGCGACCGTTGTTGCCGGAGTTTCGGGGGTCGGCCTTGCGTCTGCCGCCAAGAAAACTTCGACGCCCTATCTAGTCGGTGTCCCGATGCCAATGACTGGGGCTGAGGCTCAAGCGGGAACTCAAATCTACGATGCTGAATTGATGGCCGCCCAGGCAATCAATAAGGCGGGCGGGGTGCTCGGCCACAAGATCAAGTTGATGGAGGAAGATGACGCGTGTGACGCGGGCACCGCCGTAAATGCTGCCAATCTGCTCGTTTCAAAGGGTGTTAAAGCAGAGGTGGGCGGATACTGCTCAGGGGCGACACTTCCTGCGGAGCCCATTATCAGCAAGGCTGGGATTCCCTACATCATGCCCGCTGCGAATAGCCCTGAGTTGACTACTGGCGGTTACAAGAATGTCTTCTTGATTGACCCATCTGGCACGGGTGACGCCACTGAGGCAGCCGCGTTCTTCAAGCAGCAGAATGAAACGAAGATCTTCATCATCGATGACCAGTCCGCTTTTGGAGTGGCCATTGCTGACGCGGCGGCTACGGACATCGCTGGCGATGGTGGCACTGTCGTTTCGGGAGGCGTTCAGTCGATTCCCTCAACCAGTAATGACTTCTCGGCGGTCATCTCGCAGATTCAGAGTTCGGGCGCGACAGGCATTTACTGGACCGGTTATTTTGCACAGGCCGCTCAATTCGCGACGCAGCTTAACGCGGCTGGGCTCATTGGAACAGGTGGCAAAACGACGCTCGTCGTAGCCGACGCTTCAGTTGACCCAACGTACATCTCTGGTGCTGGTGCCGCTGCCAACGGCACCTACGCGACCATTGCCGCACTCGCTTCTGGAGTCGGCAATGTTCTGGGGACCGCAGCGGATAGGAAGTTNNCGGACTCACGGGAGCGGTTTCCTTTGATAAGCAAGGCAACCGTCAAGGTGCCACGATGGACCTTCTTGAGGTAGTGAGCGGGGCGTACGCGCTGGCTAGTCCACAGCCCTAGTCGTACAGGTTCAATGAGTTAGTGCGCACGTCCTCCCTCGAGAAGATGGAATTTCCCGAGGGAGGACATGCGCACTACAGGGCAGTCTTTTAGGGTCCAGTGGTTCGCTAACCAACGTAGGGGAGGGACGTCGTGTCGCTTTTACTCAATGAATTAGGCAACGGCATATTTCTGGGGGCGTTCTTCGGGTTAATTGCACTCGGTTACAGCATGGTGTATGGAATTTTGCGTCTTATCAACTTCGCGCACGGTGACTTCTTTATGGTCGCTGCGTTCGTGAGCTACACGGTTCTCGGCGCCGTCATGGTGGGTCACAGTCACACTCATTGGTTCACAGTGGTCTGGGTAGGACTCCTCGTCATGGTTCTCACTGGCGGGCTGGCCACCTTGGCAAATCAGCTTGTCTATCGGCCCATGCGCCGTGCGGCGATTCTCAGTATGATGATCGCGGCAATTGGGCTTTCGCAGGTGCTCGAGAACGGAGTGCTGGTCACGCCTGGGTGGGGCGCGACCTACCTTGTGTATCCGGTTACCACACCGCCAAGCGGATTCTACGTCGGTTCGAACCACTTCACCTGGGGCCAACTAATAATTGTGGTCATTTCGGGCCTGCTGGGCCTGGGGGTCTATCTCCTTGTGGGACGAACCCTTCTGGGCAAAGCCATGCGCGCTGTTTCCGAAGACCAGACTGCTGCGGTGTTGATGGGTATCAATGTTGATTTGGTGATTGCCATCGTTTTCTTTATCGGCGGTGCGCTCGCGGGTGCGGCTGCGGTGATGACCGGTGTGTATTACGGACAAATCAACTATCTAATGGGCTTCACCGTTGGTCTGGAAGCGTTCACTGCTGCCGTGCTCGGCGGAATTGGAAACATCGGAGGTGCAGTCATTGGTGGCCTGATACTGGGCATCGTCCAGTCGATTGGGACCGGATTATTTGGAGCTGAATGGGCGATCGTCGTCGCGTTTGCGGCGCTGGTGCTGATGCTGTGGTTCCGGCCAACCGGCATTCTCGGAGAACGCGTAGCGCGGAGAATGTGATCACGGCATGTCTGTTCCGGCTGGTTTAATTCGAAGACGCCCGAACGTGGTTGGGTCGAAAGTCGTTCGTCGTAGCGGAGTGCTAGCGGTGGTTGTGCTCGCTGCGTTCTTTCCGCAGTTCACCCAGAACCAGTATTACTTGGGTGTTGCCTTCCAGGCCGAGATGCTCATGTGCCTGGCCCTGGGCCTTAACATCGTCGTGGGTTACGCCGGATTGCTCGATCTCGGTTTCGCGGCCTTCTTCGCGATTGGTGCTTATACGACGGGAATACTCTCGACGAAGGAACACTGGTCGATACTTGCCTCGATTGCGCCGGGAGTCGTGATTGCAGTCATATGCGCCCTCATCATTGGGTTCCCGACGCTTCGACTACGTAGCGACTATTTGGCGGTCGTGACGCTCGGGTTTGGAGAGATAATCCAGACGATCGCCATCAATCTCAATCAAACCGGTGGTCCCACGGGGATTTATGCGATACCGGCGTTCTCAATTGGAAGTATCGTGGTCAATTCCAACGCGGGCTACTACTACGTGTTCTTGATCCTTGTCATAATCTTTGCCCTCTTCTCGACCCGTCTTCGGTACTCGCGTTTGGGACGCGCATGGCTTTGTATCCGCGAAGACGAGGACGCCGCAAAAGCCATGGGCATAAACATCAGTCATTACAAGCTGTACGCCTATATGTTTGGGGCGGTTCTGGGATCGATAACTGGTTCGCTCTACGCCCCGGCTTTAACGGCAATCTCACCGGCAAGTTTTGGGTTCAGCGAGTCACTCCTGATCGTGATGGCGGTGGCGATTGGCGGACTTGGCAGCGTATGGGGCGTCATGTTCGGGGCGGCGGTCGTAGAGATCTTTCCCGAGGTCTTCCGTCAGTTTGCTCAGGCTCGGTTGCTCATCTTTGGAATTCTGCTTGTCTTCTTGATGGTCATGCGACCGCGAGGGCTTTTCCCGGAACGAGCATTTCAAGGCCTCGGGGCTCGTTTGCGATCAAGGTTTTTCAAGTCCATCGACCCAGCGGCCCTGATCGTCAGTGATGGTGTGAAGACGTCAGGTCCACGGGCCGAAGAACCATGACCGCGGTATTGGAAATCGAACATCTCACCCTCCGATTCGGTGGCGTCAATGCCCTCAATGATTTGTCGCTGCAGATTGATCAGAAGGCACTTCACGCAGTAATAGGTCCGAACGGAGCCGGCAAGACTTCCTTTTTCAACTGTCTTACTGGCTACTACCGACCAACGAGCGGCGTGGCTCGATTCCAGGGATCAGACATTACTGGCCTGGGCGCAGCGAAAGTCGCGGCGCTCGGGATTCGGCGCACATTTCAGAACATTCGCGTCTTCCCGAAAATGTCGGTGCTTGAGAATGTCCTTGCGGGCGGTCATCTTCGGGCCACTGCGAACCTTCTCTCGATAACCGTGGGTGGTCCGGGTTTCCGCCAGAGTGAGCGCGAACTGCACAAGGAGGCAATGGCGAGTCTGGAATTCGTGGGATTGGCTGACCAGTTCAATAATCTCGCCGGGGATCTCCCCTACGGGATGAGAAAGCGGATGGAACTCGCTCGAGTTCTTATTGCCAATCCGATTGTTGTGCTGCTTGACGAGCCGGCAGCTGGCGTCAGTTCCGTGGAGCGCGAGGAGTTATCGCGGGTGATTCGTCGGATCCACGACAATGGCACGTGTGTCGTGATGATTGAGCACGACGTGGACTTGGTAATGGAAATTGCGACGGAAGTCACAGTTTTGGATCATGGTCGTATCATCGCCTCGGGCCTGCCGGAGGAAGTGCGCAATGATGCAGAGGTTATTCGCGCCTACATGGGGAGAGACCGGAAGTGAAGGCGCTCGAACTCGAAGAGATCAGTGTCTACTATGGTCCGGTTCGCGGAGTTGAGAACGTCACGCTCGATGTTGAAGAGGGCGAGATCGTGGCCCTGTTGGGGGCGAATGGTGCGGGGAAGAGCACGTTACTAAAGGCAATTTCGGGGATCATTCATCAAAAGCAAGGAATTATCAAGTTCTTCGGCGAAGATTTTCACAGAATGTCACCTCACCGCCGAGTTGTCGGTGGGTTGGTGCACGTACCCGAAGGTCGTCGTATTTTTACCGCGTTAACTATTGGCGAGAACCTGGAGCTCGGTGCCTACGGCACAAAGACGGGGCGAGTTGAGCGCTCGGAGCGGTTAAGCGAAGTTCTCGCGATGTTTCCGTTTTTGAAAGAACACTTCAAGCGTCTCGCCGGGACACTCTCGGGTGGCGAGCAGCAGGTTCTGGCCATTGCTCGAGCCATGATGTCGAATCCTAAGGTTCTGATGATTGACGAGCCTTCCCTCGGGCTTGATCCGCAAAAGATTGACATTGTCTACGACCTCTTGCAGGAAGTTGCGGCGATAGGCACGACTGTTCTGCTCGTAGAGCAGAACGTCAAACTCGCCTTGGAGATCGCCGCACGAGCGTACGTGCTGCAACAAGGTTCTGTGGTGCTCTCTGGAGTTTCGTCATCGCTGATCAATGATCCACGACTTTCAGACGCTTACCTCGGGAAGGCGGCTGACGGGGACCACTGAGCTAGTTGTCACCAGCACGGTGGGTGAGGAACATCGTGAGACCTTCGGTTAACCTCTCAGATCGAATGAGACACGCTATCGAATTTAGATGTTAGCTGCCACCTCTAATTGTGGTGGATTGATCCACACCAGTTCCGGGATCGAAGTTGCTTGTGGCGCTAGCGCGATAGACCTCCGCGGCAACTACGAGATCTTCCCACGGCATGCCCGAACTCTTNNAGTGATACGACCTTCATTGATCGGGATGATCACGTCACCCGCTTCACGAAGAGCAACAGTCGGGTCCTCAACAACAAGTTGCGCACGCGCGATCAATGTGGAGTCGAGCTCGCGCTTGTCGGGTTCGTGTGAACCTACAGCCACCGAGAGTGAGTCGTCCGGAACCAACCTGCCGTCGAACAGCGGCGAGCGTGCGGCCGTGGCACAAACGATAATCTGAGCATCGCGCACATCACTGGCGGCGCCGAGGCGGGCTTCCAGCCCACTGGTGACAATTCGGTTAACGATCGCGGCGCCACGTTCCCGGTTTCGAGCCACGATGGTGACTCGACCGACTGAGCGAATGGCGCGCATGGCCTCGACGTGTCCCCACGCTTGGGTTCCTGAGCCGAAGACCAACAGATGATCAACCTGCGCGGGCGCGAGATGATCGGCGACCGCGGCCGAAATCGCTGGTGTGCGTAGGGCGGTAAGGGCGTGGGCGTCCATGAGCATGATGGGGCTCAGAGTTGTGGCGTCCATCAGTAGGTAGATGCCCTGAATTCTCTCCTTTCCCATCGCGGGGTTCTTTGGCGCCACTGTTGAGACCTTGGCCCCAACAAAGTCGCCGAACTGCGATGGCATATACAAGAGCTGACCGTGCTCAACATCCAAGATGCTGCGGTTGAAATCTTGCGCGGGATCGAGGCCGGCTTGAAGGTCGCGTTGTACTGCACGAATTGCAGTTTCCATGCTGACCTTGGCGAACATTTCCTCGCTCGAGATCCACACCAATGCCGCTTCCGTCATGTGAGTAAGAATCCAGTCCCGACCGGGTCTGACTCGTCAAGGGTAAATTCGCCGTCGCCGGTCCGGTGGGCCATGCCTTCCACTTCTGCGATGATTGCGCCCCGTGGCTCGCCGCCAAGCGCAGGGCGGAATCGGCCAATGAATCGTGTTCCAATAATTGAGTCGTGAGTGAGTACTTGGTCTGGGCCGAGTCGACCAGCATCAGCGAGCAGTGCCAAGCGCGCCGCGGTTCCCGAGCCACAAGGGGAGCGGTCGATTCGACCGTCGGCGAAGATGGTGACGTTGCGCTGATGGGGACCATCTGGCGTGTCACCGAGATCGTCGAAGATAATGGTGCCGTAGATGCCGCTGAGCCGAGGGTCAGCACGATGGAGTGACACCTCGGTGTCATTGAGCGCCCACTTAATCTCGCGCCCAATTGCTCTCAACGACGAGGCGTGCTGCGGTGTTACTTCGAGTCCGAGCGCCGATGCTTCGATAGAGGCGTAGAGCGCACCCCCAAAGGCAATATCAACAATTACTCGACCGACAGAGGTATCGACACCAACGGAATGCTTGACAGGGTACGACGCCACGTTTTCGAACGTCACACTGGCTACGGTGCCGGCGACTTGCCTCACGTGAGCGATCACCCGTCCAGAGGGGACATCAATCGTGACCGGGGTCACTCCATCTGGCTTCGTTTTGACTCGACCGGTTTGGACGGCCCAGACTCCCAGCGCAATAGTGCCATGGCCGCAGGCCGTGGAATAGCCGTCGTTGTGCCAGAACAACGCGCCAAAGTCTGCTTCTGCGTCATCGGGCGCCACGACGAAGCAACCGTACATGTCGGCGTGGCCGCGGGGTTCTTGACAGAGCAGTGCTCGAATGGAATCGACCTCGACAGAGTGTTGAGCGAAGATGCGCTTCTCAGCGACGGTTGCGCCCCTAATTGGGGGCAGACCGTCCGCCACTATGCGAAAGGGTTCTCCGGCCGTGTGATAATCAATCGTGTGAACGGAGCCATTGATACTCGACATATCAAATAAAGTAATCGGACTCATTCAGGGTACGTCGATCGTCAAGCAAAAGTTCTCTACTGCTCTGCTTCGAAGGTAAGAATCGGCGCGCCAAGTTTTGCCACATCGACCTCGATGCCAAGTCCTGGTACGTCGGGTCCACTTACCGCACCCCAACCATCCTGTGAACGCGGCGAGTAGCCAGCCGCGTGCTCGAGCACCCAATCGTTCATGTACGACGCTGCGAACAGCAACTCAGGATCGGTGCTGGCGGCCAGGTGGCTGACGGCGGCGGTCGTCATGTCGCCGCCCCACGTGTCTTCAATCGTCATCCGCACGCCCAGGTTTTCGCAAAGATCACGCATGAGCTTGGCCTTCGTGAGCCCGCCGACTCGGCTGACTTTCAAGTTGATTGCCTCCATGGCCTTAGCCTCGTAGGCGCGCAGGAGCGCGAGGGGATCGGTAATCACCTCATCGAGCACCATGGGCAGTGTCGTACGTTGGCGAACAATCAAGCACTCTTCGAGCGTGCGACATGGCTGCTCGAGGTAGACGCGGTCCATGTTATTGAGCAGTCGCGCCGCGACCACCGCGTCCTGCAGCCGCCATCCTCCGTTGGCGTCGGCGACGATCAGGTCAGCCGCGTCCGTGACGTTCAGTATTGCCTGCACGCGTGCAGCGTCGTCGTGCGGGTCCGCGCCGACCTTGAGTTGAAAGCGACGGGTGCCCTCTTTTTTTCGCGCTAGAACGTGTGCGGCCATTTCTTCCTCGGACTCGAGCGGGATGGCTACGTACAGGGGAACGCGATCTTGGCGCTTTCCGCCGAGTAGTGCGTAGACCGGCTGGTTGGCGATTTTTCCGAATGCGTCCCAGCACGCAATATCGATCACGGACTTGGCGTAGGCGTGGCCCGCGAGGGTTTCGTCCATTGTTTTGTTGATCAGACCAAGATTGTTGACGTCCACGCCAATGAGCGCGGGCGCCAACTCAGTAATCACCGATTGAGCGCCGGCCCCGTAGCCGGGCAGATAGTTGGGACCGAGTGGGCAGACCTCGGCGAATCCCTCGACGCCAGACGTCGTCGTCACGCGCACGACCGTGCTGAGCAAGGTTCGGATACTGCGTCCACCAGACATCACGTAATCGCCGTGCGCGTACGTTAAGTCATACGTGAAGACGTCAATTCGTTGAATACCTGGCATCTACCAAACATACCTTGCAACTCAGCACTTTCAATGACGGCATTCTTTGTTAGCCCGTGCGAGATGACCGACTGAACGGTGCGATGTGCGAGAAAAAAGAGTCTCAACTGAAAATTCGACGTCAACGAAGAGCGAGTGGTGACTGCAACGGTTTCTCTGGCGCGGCTCAGTAGCGGGGCGGGCCAGCCGCGACGTACTCGTGGACCTCGTCGTAAACCAGGTTGTAGGGCCCGGGTCCAGTAAGGAACCAAGTGACGCCCGCCTGGGCCCACTGAGCGTAGCGTTCGTCCTCGCGGTACAGCATCTTTTCATCGCGCTGACCCCAGTGAACGATGTCGAAGTTATCTAAATCGGCTCCGGCCCCACGCAACTTCGTTTTGAGTTCGGCCACTTGCTCGGGCTCGGTCAAATGAATCACCATCACCCCTTCGTGCTGGGCGGCTCGACGGAGGGGGGCGCTGTGAGGCCACCGGCACGCCGTCCATACGGGAATACCGCTAGTACGGTACGCCGTTGGATGAAACGCCACTTCTTGGGCCCTGAGAAATTCGCCGGTGAAGTTCACTTCTTCGCCAGAGACCAAGCCCTTAAAAATTGTGAGACCCTCGTTCAGGGCTCGACCACGTTCTGCGGCGTTGGTCAATTCACCAAAGCATGCAAGTTCACCGCCCGGGTAGTCATCACCGATACCGAATCCCATGACCAGGCGGCCCTTGGAAAGGCGATCGATAGTGACCGCTTGACGCGCCACCACCTGCGGACGCCGTCGGATCAACGGTGTCACCATCGGTCCCAGCGTGATACGCGAGGTCCGCGCAGCCATGACGGAGAGGCAGACGTACGGGTCAAGGATGTCGCGTACGGGTGGGCTATAGCGCAGATGGTCCCAGACAAAGAAACCATCCCAACCCGCCTCTTCGGCTAACTCCGCCAAGGTGGCCATCCGTTCGACGTCGGCCAGACCGTCAAACGCAGGAAGAAAAAGACCATGTTTCATGAGATCACCTGTCGTTGTCGCTCTCGTGATTCTTATCCACCGCGGGGCAGCTATGTCGGACCCGCAAAGTTCCACTCGCGGTAGTGAAAATTCTGGCAATTGGCGGAGTTCGTCCCTCAGGACACCGAGTCCGTGAGGGCGAATGGCACCGCGAAGTCGCAGTCAGGGACGCTCGTCGCGGTGACTGGCTCACTCACGAGATACGTGATCCGCACGCCGAGGTCCTCGGGCTTGAGCGCGAGATTCTTCGGGTTGATCCCGTGTTCGATCGCCCAGGCGCGTAACGCCTCAGAGGCGAGTTGCCACTGGCTCCCATTATCTCCAGCGCCCGCCGATATTGATACAAAAGCTTCTCGGTGCGCCGGTTCGGTGCGCAGGCTCAACTCTGGATACTGCGACGCGAGCGCCACTGCCTCGTCCACCGGGACCGGCTTGCACCATTCCATTGGGCCGTCGCTGTCGGCGCTCACTTCGCCCCAATAGATGGAGAAGGCTGCGCCTTCGCGTCCTTGCGTCCTCGGCAGTGGTTGTGTTTCTTGGTCTGGGCGGCTAACAAAGCTGTTTGAGCTGGGCGCACACCACTGTTTCGGCTCGAACTGATGATCCGAATGGCTGCGACATCCTGTTTCACCGTCCGAACCCACACGATTGTTCGGTCGAGAATATGGCACGGTTACTCGTTTCTCGAGGTGCATCAATTGACTAATTTCACTAGCCTTCTACATGAGTAGAAAGAGGTTGACCATGAAGGAATTTCTGACTGACGTCACGACGTTGCGCGCGAATGCTCGTGAGCACATGGAGAAGGGTTCAGTGACGGACGCCTACGGCGCTGATCTGGAGAGAGTTCTCTACGTGCTCAACCAAGCGCTCGCCACCGAACTCGTCTGTGTTCTGCGCTACAAGCGCCACTATTTCACCGCGAAAGGAATTAACGCGCATTCCGCCGCTGACGAGTTTCTCCAGCATGCCGGGGAGGAAGAGGGCCACGCCGACATGATTGCTGCTCGCATCACTCAACTTGGTGGCGAGCCGGACTTCAATCCCAGCACGCTCACCAAACGCAGTCACTCGGAATATGACGCTTCATCTGAACTCGAAGAGATGATCCGTGAGGACCTCGTGGCCGAACGAGTGGCGATTGCCTCCTACACCGAAATCATCACATGGCTGGGAGACGGCGACCCGACCACGCGTCGTATGTTGGAAGAGATACTCGCTGTAGAAGAAGAACACGCGGAAGACATGCTTGACCTATTGGATGGGCTTCAGTAACACAAACAGGCGCTCAGTTATTTCAGCCGTGTGTGCGGTAGTGGAGGTGGACGCCGCCGCTCGCGAAGCGGTCCACGCCCAGTAGCTCCAGGTTTGAGCTGAAATGGCTCGATAGCGCCGGGTTGCAACTACCTATCGCGACCGGTGTGACGAACAGATGCAGCTCGTCGAGCAACCCGGCTGCCATCATCGGACCCGCGAGGTTCGGTCCGCTTACCGAAAGGTTATGTCCTGATGTCTTCTTCATCCGCAGGACAACTTCAGGATCGAATCCGTGTTCGAACCTTGTTCTGATGCTGGAGACCTCGGCCAGCGTTCTCGAATACACGATCTTGTCGGCCGCTCGCCATATTTCTACGAAGTCCCGGATGGAGAGCGGATCATCATTGGTCGTCTCGTAGGTTTCCCAGTAGGCCATCGTCTCGTACATCCGGCGTCCGTAGAGATAAGTGCCAAATCCCGCTCGAGATCGTTTATGAAGGCGAACACCTCTTCGTCGGGCACGCCCCAGTCAAAGTTGCCATTCTCATCGGCCGTGTAGCCATCGAGCGACATGATTGTCGCGTACACCAACGTGGCCATTGTTGTCACTGTAGGGGTTAAATCAGGGTAATCCCTGATAGTTGCGCTCGCGTCGATGCCGTATGGTTTGGACAACTGGTCTCACGCAAGGAACTGACGATGACGATTTGCGAGTCTTTATATACTCAGTATGATACTAGGTATGTAATCGACGAGAGGACCATTATGAGTGTTCGACACGCCTTGCTCGCACTTTTGGACGAGGGGCCAAAATACGGGTTGCAGCTTCGGGAGGAATTTGAGTCGAGCACTGGGGAAGTGTGGCCCCTCAACGTCGGTCAGGTCTATACGACCCTCAGCCGATTGGAGCGCGACGGCTTAGTGGAGTGCGAAAACGCCGTCGACGACGATCGTCAACGGGATTACCGAATCACGGACCAAGGTCGAATCGAATTGTCCGATTGGCTGCGTACGCCACCAGATTTTTCGCTGCCTCCGCGCGATGAATTGGTAATCAAGGTCTTGGTGGCGACGCGTATGTCAGGCGTCAACGTGCACGAAATCATCCAAGTGCACCGTCGAGCGATGGTCGAACTGATGCAGCAGTGGACTCGCCTCAAGGAGGACGAGTCGGAGCTGGACCTGGGCTTTGCCTTGGCGGTGGACGCGGAACTCTTTCGGCTCGACTCCGTCGTTCGTTGGCTCGACGTGGCCGACGGTCGGCTAAAGCGGGCGTCCTTGGAATCAAAGGACAAATCAATACCGACAATGCCGAAGTATCGGCGAAGGGTTGGTCTCTAACAATGAGCGTACTGGAACTTCTAAAAGTTGGTAAGTCGTACGGCGAGGGCGCGAGCGAAGTTCATGCCCTCTCTGATGTTGACCTGTCGGTAGATCGCGGAGCACTCGTGGCGGTGATGGGACCGAGCGGGTCAGGCAAGTCCACGCTGCTCACCATTGCGGGAAGCCTCGAAGAGCCCACTAGCGGCGATGTCGTAGTTGGTGGGAACTCGCTGCTCACTATGTCGCGCGATGATCGAGCCCGTCTTCGTCGTCGCAGCATTGGCTACGTCTTCCAAGATTTCAACCTCTTGGCGGGACTGACCGCGG
This sequence comes from Acidimicrobiaceae bacterium, assembly GCA_003152555.1. Taxonomy (GTDB): domain Bacteria; phylum Actinomycetota; class Acidimicrobiia; order Acidimicrobiales; family RAAP-2; genus RAAP-2. The sequence goes on from PMAL01000069.1 coordinate 14,427, forward strand.
TCGAAAACGTGTCGCTGCCCTTGGAGTTAGACGGGATCTCCCAAAAAGCGGCGCACGGGGCGGGAATGACGGCACTCGAAGAACTGGGACTTCTCGACCGGGCCAATCGCTACCCCGACGAGCTCTCAGGTGGCGAACGCCAGCGAGTAGCCATCGCGCGTGCCGTCGTGGGAGAACACCAACTCCTGCTTGCCGATGAACCCTCGGGTGCGCTGGATTCGGTGAATGGCGAGGGCGTCATGCGCATGATTCTCGCCGCGTGCCATCGCGGTGTCGCGGCGGTCGTCGTCACGCATGACGCGCAACTCGCGTCGTGGGCTGACCGCGTGGTGTTCCTGCGCGACGGGCGAGTGGCCGACCAGACCATGGCGCCTCCCAGTCCCGAATCGCTGCTTGACCCGGCTGCACCCACTGACCTCGAACACTGATGAGCATCGAGTTAACCACGAACCGACCGGCCAACGGAGGCGCACCCGCGCGTCGTGCCATGGTGCGTTGGGCGTGGCGCCTCGCGCGTCGAGAGTGGCGTCAGCAGGTTCTCATCATTGCCCTTATTACCGTCGCGGTGGCCGTCACGGTCGTCGGCGTCGGCGTTTCGGTCAATACGCCAATGCCGGCGACGACGGGCTTCGGCACCGCTCATGACCTCGAAACGATTTCGGGCACATCGTCGCAAATTACCAACACCGTTTCCTCATTGCACCGTCGATTCGGTGCCGTCGATGTGATCGAAAACGAGCGACTTTCTATTCTCGGTTCAATTGAGACTTATGAGTTGCGTGCACAAGACCCACACGGTGCGTTCGGCCAACCAATGCTGTCCCTGCTGTCCGGTCACTTTCCAACGGGTCCGAATGAAGTGGCGCTGACCCCCAGTGTGCTTTCCACCTTCCATCTCTCTATTGGCGGCACGTGGCGTGAAGACGGACAGTCACGGCGTGTTGTGGGCACCGTGGAAAATCCGCAGAATCTGCTCGACGAGTTCGCTCTCGTGGCACCGGGCCAGATCGCGTCGCCGTCTCAGGTAACAGTGCTCTTTGATGCTCTTGGGCGAAGCCCGTCGTCCATTGGTCGAAACGTCGAGACNNCTCGCGATGATGCTGATTGGACTCGTGGCCGTGGCGGGCTTCACCGTATTGGCCCAGCGACGGCTGCGGTCGATTGGCATGCTCGGCGCACTCGGGGCCACGGACCGGAACATTCGGTTGGTCGTGCGAGCCAATGGCGTCATTGTGGGCTGTGTTGGCGCCGTGATGGGCTTTGTCCTGGGCCTCGTGGCGTGGTTGGCCTATCGCCCGTCCCTGGAAGCAAGTGCGCACCACAGCGTGGGAATATTCCAATTGCCCTGGCTCGTCATTGGCGCCTCCATGTTGTTGGCGGTGCTCGCCTCGTACGTGGCCGCCAAGCGGCCGGCGCGATCAATGGCCGCGCAACCAATTGTGAGTGCCCTATCTGGACGCCCGGTTCCGCCAATGAAGTCGCACCGAACTGCCGTGCCGGGTGTTGCCTTTCTTGTCATTGCCTTCTTGCTGTTGGGCTACGCGGGCGCCAGCGGTGGAAACGGCGGCGGTGTTCCTGAATTGCTCTTCGGCTTCATCTTGCTCACGGTCGCCCTCGTGCTCTTGGCTCCTTTCGTGCTCGGGACGTTGCCACGAATCGCGCGCCGCGCACCAATTTCGGTACGGTTGGCCTTGCGAGATCTCGCTCGCTATCGGGCGCGCTCGGGTTCGGCGCTCGGCGCGATCAGCCTCGCTGTGCTCATTGCGGTCATGGTGTGCGTGGCGTCGGCCGCGAGGTTCGGCAACGTATTGGATTACGCCGGACCGAACGTGACGTCGAGCCAGTTGATTGTCTACACGCCGAACGGCCCGTATGGCCCGGGCGGCCCGGGCAACGGGAAAGCCCAGAGTGCGGTCACTAAGAGTGAACTCCAGGCAATGGCCAAAGAGGCACGCTCGATCGGCGAGGCCCTGGGCACGCGCATCGTTGTCACTCTGGAAACAACCAGCGCGTCACCACAGCACGCGGCTCCGGGGCGCAGTTGGTCGGGACCACTGTACGTCGCCACGCCGCAGCTGCTTCGCGCATTTGATATTCGTTCTAGTTCGATTCATAGTTCTGCCGATCTACTCAGCATGCGTCCTGGCCTTTCGACGGTGAGCGACATGCAGCTCGTATACGGCAACTATTTTGCGGAAGGCGGCCCTGGGCGGGGAGGAAGTGTGACCTATCCCTGTCCTAAGGGGGAGTGTCTCAATAGCCCGAAGATTCAGCAGGTCAGTGAACTGCCGCCAGGTACGTCGGACCCGAACACTGTGATTACGCAATATGCAGTACACCAGCTTCACTTAAAGACGGATATCGCCGGATGGTTCATTCAAGCGGCCCACCCTCTCAGTGCGTCGCAGATAAGCGAAGCTCGCGCGTCGGCCTCCACTGCGGGCATGTACATCGAGACAAAATCGAGCATTCCGTCACTAAAGGAGATCGTCAACTGGGCAACGGCGGTGGGCGTGTTGCTCGCATTAGGCATTCTGTCAATGACCATTGGTCTCATTCGCAGCGAGACGGCGAGTGACGTTCGAGTCCTCACGGCTGTGGGCGCCAGCAGTCGCACTCGTAGAACCATCACGTCGTCGACCGCTGGTGCGCTCGCGCTTCTCGGTTCCGTTATTGGCACGGTCGGCGCCTATATTGCCCTCATAGCTTTCAGCCGTACTAATCAATTGGATGGCCTGTCTTCGCTCACGAGCGTGCCGGTGGCGAATCTCTTACTGATCCTTATTGTCATGCCCATTGCCGCTTTTGTTGGAGCGTGGCTGCTGTCAGGACGTCAGCCCGCTTTAATATCTCAGCGGCCACTTGAATGAATTGGGGATCCCTCGGCGTTGTTTAATTGCAAAACAATTGAGCCTGAACTTGACCGCTTCGTTGTATCAATGTTCGGTTTTTCGTGACTCGTGTCGTATAGGTTCCCGGTCAGTCAATGCAAAGGAAGCGACAGTTGTGTTGTCGTGAGGACCATAAAGCGCTGTCAAGCGTCATTTGAAACGACCCGATCCAATCTGGGGCTAAACGACAAGAGTTTGGCCCGCCTTTTGAGATGGGTGGGAATTGGTGTATGATAGGTGTATGGGACGCACAAATGTGGATATCGACGATGTCGCGTGCAAGGTCGTCATGAGCAGATATCACCTTTCGACGAAGCGCGACGCGATCAACTTTGCATTGCGGCTGGTGGCAGCTGAGCCGTTCAACATCGAAGATGCCAGGGCGCTGCGCGGCTCGGGCTGGGATGGGGATCTCGAGGCAATGCGCGAGTCGCGCGTCTAATGGTCCTGATTGAGACATCAGCGTGGATTGAATTCCTTCGTGACACCGGCAGTTCGGTGTGCTTGCGGGTTGATGAGCTACTAGGTGAAAACATGGCAATTTGCGAGCCCGTGCGAATGGAGATTCTGGCGGGCGCTCGTGACGACAAGCACCTTAATGATCTTCGACGGCTACTAGCGGGGGCAACGCTCCTAGCGACTCAACCGATTGATTATGAAGAGACCGCATCTCTCTTTCGTGTCTGTCGTCGAGGGGGAGAGACCGTGAGGAAGTTAATCGACTGCCTCATCGCCACGATCGCGATCCGAGCAGACGTCCCAATACTTCACAACGATTCTGATTTCGAAATCCTTGGTCGTCACACAGCACTGTCCATTAGTCGTCCGATCTGAAGGGTACGTCTTCGAGAAATTGCAAAATAGTCGCGCCTAAACCAGTCGCTGCAAACTGTCATTGACTTCGACGAGATAAAACCGTGGATTGCTCTCGCTCGTCATTTCACCTTCGGACCTATGACGCACCGTCGGGATGCACGCGAGCGAAGTGGGTGAGTTTGGAGCCAGTCGAGCCCCACGCCTGTTTGTTCGTGCCTCAACGAACGTTCCTGAGTCGTTCAGTTAAGGCCAACGATTCGCGAAAGATAGTCGTTCCGGAACTGTCCGTCGGGGTCGAGCTCGTCTGCGAGCGTGATGAAATCAGGCAGTCGGGAGTAGAGGGCGGAAATCTCTGACTTGTCCATAGAGAACCACTTCGCCCAGTGAGGGCGAGCACTAAAGGGTCGAAGGGCGTCTTCGATTGTTGGTAAGAGACGGCGCACTGCGTCGGGTTGGTTCTTCCACGTGAAATGTATCGTCAGTGAGTCACGTTCGTAGGCGGGACTGAGCCATAGATGGTCGGCGGCCACAGAGCGCAGCTCGGAAATCAAGAGGTGGGGCGTGAAGTCGTGGGCAATCGGTTCAAGCGCGCGAAGTGCCGCGAGCGCGTCCTCGCGCGCGACAAAATATTCGCTCTGTATCTCGTCGCCGTTGCTCGGTATCTCGTCGAAGCGGAAGTGCGGAAGGCGTTCGTTCCAGGGACCGGGTATGCCGCCCTGCACGGTGGTGTTGTCGTGGCCGTCGTCGGCCGGCGACATCACCTTGCCCTCCGCTGGCGTCGCGGAGCTACCGGACGGGGTTGGCGAAGAGCTGCTCTCTCCGATACGCGATTTCAACCACACCTGGTCGACGACGCCGTTCCAACGGGTGAAGAGGCTGGCGCTGTACGCGCTGTTCATGATTGCGTCGAGTTTGTTGAGGTCCTCCCACGGCATGTTGATGAAGACGTCCTGGCGCACGTCGTACGTCGGCTCGATGCGAAGCGTGAGCAACGTCGCGATCCCGAGTGCTCCTAAGGCGACCACACCGCCATGAAATCGTACGTCGGTTTCGTCAAGCGAGATTCGCTGGCCGCGCCCCGCGACGAGATCAATTCCGCACACCGCCGCCGCCAGGTTCTGATTGCCCGCGCCAGAGCCATGAGTTCCGGTGGCGCACGCGCCGCCGATAGAGATATGGGGGAGAGATCCCATGTTGGCGAGGGCCCAACCACGCTCTTGGAGGAAGCGCCCCAACGTGCCGTAGGACATGCCAGCCGGCACGGTTACGTGCTGACGTTCTTCATCGATACGCGGATCGAAATCTAGCGCGCTGACGTCGATGAGTGTTCCCGTGGTGTCGGCGAGGTCATTAAACGAGTGCCGGGTGCCGATGGCCCTGACTCGACCGCCCTCGGCGACAAGACTCGCGATTTGTTCGACAGTCGTGACCGTGACGACGCTGCGTGCCGCGTAACGGTACGTCCCGGCCCAGTTCGCTCCCGCGTCGTCCACCCTCGAGCCCGTCGTCATGTCGGATTACCAGTTCCCCTCGTCATCCGCCACCGTCGCACGTCGTAATCAGAATTCTTGGTGCACTGCGGGGTCTTGATTCTCGAGCCGCCCATCGGCGCGTGCAAGACACCCCTAGACCGCAATTGTCAAGCGGCCTGTTCGGTGAAGTGTGGCCACGCGAGCGACTCGTCATAGAGAGCTCCTCGCTCGAGGCAGATGTGCAGTATGCCGACCCAGCGATTCGCCAACTGTCGCAGCGCCTTTCGGTGTGACTTCTCGCGGGCGCGCAGTTCGTCGTAGTAGTGGCGCGCACCCGGCGATTGCAGCAGCGAAGAGAACGCCCACTGATCCAACGCCGAGGCCAAACGCCTGTTGCGCCCGCGGCGGGCCAGCACCACCTTTCTCGTGCCGGAGGTCCTCGTGACCGGTGACGTGCCGGCGTAGTTTCTGCGAGACTTCGAATCGGCGTAGCGATTAGGGTCATCCCCAAACTCGCCCAGCACCCGGGCGCCCAGGACCATCCCCATTCCCGGTAAGGAGCGGATGATCTTGGCGTCCGGGTGCTGTTCAAAATGCTGCGACAGCCCCGACTCGAGTTCGTCGATGGTCGCGTTCGTCGCCACGATGATCGAGACCGTGGCCGACGTCGTGAGGCCGTAGGCGTGTTCGAGCAGCGCCGGCTGGGCGAGCTGCTCACGACGAAGTATCTCTTGGAGTTCCAGGGCGCGGACTTCGAGCCGACGTTGACGACCACCACGTTTGAGTGCACTCATGAGCTTCGCCTTTGACAAAGCCCTCGCCAAAGCCGGCGTGGGTGCCACGCCCAGCACCGCCAGGGCGTCGTGGTGCGCGAGATCGGTCCCGAACGCCTCGAGCGCGCCGGGGAAGTAGTCGCGCAGCGACGAGCGCAACTCGTTCACGTGACGTTGACGAGACCACACGGCGTTCTGGTGAGCCCGGGCGAGCACCTTGAGCGCTTCGGCGAGCGGGGTGTCACCGGCGACGGGGCGGTGGTTGTGTCGGTCCGTGCGCACGAGATCCGCCAGCATCTTGGCGTCACCGGGATCGGACTTCGCGCCCGAGACGTGATGGCGATCCCGGTAGCGCGCGGCGGCCATTGGGTTGATCGCGTAGACCTCGTAGCCCGACGCGACGAGCGCGGTGACAATAAGACCTCGATCCTTCTCGATCCCCACCACGATGTCGGGCTCGTCGTCCGCACATATCGCCAGGAGTGCGTGCAGGTCGCGAACCCCCTCGAGTGTGTCGTTGACTCTTCTTCGCCCGAGCACTCGACCTTCGTTGTCGAGCACGCAGACGTCGTGGTGGGCCTCGGCCCAGTCCACTCCAACAAATAACATTGCTACCTCCTGTCGGTTGAACCCCAATGAGCCCCGAGGCAACGGTGGCGACCTAATGGATCAGTGCTCGAAGCGCGACACCCCTTCAGCCATACCCGTTAACCTCACCAACCGACCGGGGCACGCTCTTGCACAAGAGCTGAACGCTCGGGTTGCAAACAATGCTCCCGGCTGGTGGCTCGGAGACAGTTTCACCCAACTTGGTGAAACTGTCTAGTCCCATTAGGTTGCCATTGCTCCAGAGAG
>PMAL01000046.1 GCA_003152555.1 Acidimicrobiaceae bacterium
AACGTGACGTCGATGTTTTTGGTGGTTCGAGCGGTGTCTCCCATCATGCAGGCGAGCGGTGGCGGTGCCATCGTCACGACGGGATCGATCAGTGGCATGTTCGGCGAGCCAGCCCTTGCCGTCTACACAGCATCAAAAGCGGCAGTCGTCAACCTCACGCGGAGCTTGGCCATTGACTTTGCCAGTATGGGCATACGAGTGAACTGCGTGTGCCCCGGCTGGGTGGACACCGGGTTCAATAACCCTCAGTTCGAGCATGACGGACTCACGGACGACGACATTGAGACGCTCATCAAACGGACGGTCCCCCTGGGCCGCCAAGGACTTCCCGAGGAGATGGCGGCGGCCGTTGCCTTCCTCGCGTCCGACGATGCTTCCTACATCACCGGTCAAACCCTGCTCGTCGACGGAGGACTGCTCGCTCACGTGTAGTTCGGTCTCCTCGAGTCGCCAATCCCATNNGTGAAAAGTGGCCGCCAATTCGGACGATGAAGTCAAAGTAGGAGAACCGAAAACCTCCGCGGTCGGTATCCCGGCTATTGCGCACGCCTTAGGGGCGGCGGTGAGCGAAATGGGGGTCCGGCGAGGGGCACGGACATTATTCGCGCTTAATCAGGTCGACGGATTTGACTGCCCCGGATGTGCGTGGGCCGATCCCAAGGCCGGAGAGAGAGCCCATGCCGAGTTCTGTGAAAACGGCGCCAAAGCCACCTCGTGGGAGGCCACTCGCGAGCGCGTCGAGCGAGATTTTTTTGCGACTCATTCAATTACCGAACTGCTCGAGCAGGACGCTCATTCCCTGGAACATCACGGNNGAGGCGTTGGACCTCGTGGCGAAGCGGCTTCGCGCGATGACCGATCCCAATCGCGCGGCGTTTTATACCAGCGGACGCGCCAGCAACGAAGCCGCGTTTGTCTTCCAACTGCTGGCGAGGCGCTTAGGGACCAACAATCTGCCGGACTGTTCGAACATGTGCCACGAGTCCAGCGGTGCCGCTCTGGTCGAGACGATTGGCGTCGGAAAGGGAGTGGTCACTCTCGAGGACATCACGGACCACGCGGAATTGATCGTTATTGTCGGCCAGAATCCCGGCACCAATCATCCGCGAATGCTGTCGGCTCTAGAGAAGGCCAAGTTGCGTGGCGCCCGCATTGTCACCGCCAATCCACTGCCTGAAGCCGGCCTGGTTAGGTTCAAGAATCCCCAAAGCGTGCGCGGACTGGTGGGCGCCGGCACGAAGTTGACGGACCGATATTTGCCCGTGCGAGTGAACGGTGATTTGGCGATGTTTGCGGGAGTTAACAAGGCACTCTTGGCCCGCGAAGAAGTTGCGCCGGGCACGATTTTCGATCACGAATTTATTGAGACGTACTGCGACGGGTTCGAAGAGGTGTGCCAATCCTGGCGGGATCTCGAATGGTCGGTACTCGAGTTCCAGAGTGGACTGACGCGAGAGCAAATAGAGGATTTTGCGTCGGACGTCGTGGCGGCCAGGAGTGTCATCGTCACGTGGGCCATGGGTATCACCCAGCACCGAAACGCGGTCGCGACCATCCGTGAGATCGTGAATTTCCTGCTGCTGCGCGGCAACATTGGGCGGCCCGGTGCGGGACCGTCGCCGATTCGCGGGCACAGCAACGTGCAGGGTGACCGCACGATGGGCATCTGGGAGAAGATGCCCGAGGCGTTCCTCGACAAGTTGCGCGACGAGTTTGGATTTGATCCGCCCCGCGCCCACGGTTACGACACGGTCGACACGATCCGCGCGATGCGTGACGGCAAGATCGACGTCTTCTTCGCGTTAGGCGGCAATTTCGTCGCCGCCACGCCCGATACTGCAGTGTCTGAAGCGGCAATGAAAAACTGCGCTTTGACGGTCCACGTCGCCACCAAACTCAACCGGTCGCATCTGTGCCACGGCACCGAGGCCCTGCTGCTGCCGTGTCTCAGCCGAAGTGAACGCGATGTGCAGGCGGGAGTTGAACAGTTCCTGACGGTAGAAGACACCATGAGCATGGTCCACTCGACGCACGGTCGCCTCGAACCGGGATCTGAATATCTGCGAAGTGAGGTTTCCATTGTGTGCGGTCTCGGAAACGCGCTCTTCGGTGAGGATATTGGTTGGAATTCCATGTCCAAGGAGTACGCGCTGATCCGTGGCCACATCGAGAAGGTCGTCGACGGTTTCGAGGACTTTGAAGAGCGAGTTAAGGAGCCGGGCGGCTTCATGCTGCCCCGTGGTCCCCACGACTCACGGACGTTCAAGACCAAAACCGGGAAGGCTCGATTCACGGTGAACGAACCGGATGCGATTCTCGTGCCCGAAGGACACTTGCTGCTCCAGACGGTGCGCTCGCACGATCAGTTCAATACCACGGTCTACGGACTCGACGATCGATATCGCGGTATCCATGGCGGTCGGAGGGTGGTGTTCGTGAACGAGAACGACCTAATCGAGCGCAACCTAAAGGACGGCGACATGGTCGACCTCATCAGCATCTGGACAGATGGCGAGCGACGGGCCGACGGATTTCGAGCGGTGGCGTACCCCACGCCAAGAGGCTGCGCCGCGACGTACTTCCCTGAAGCCAACGTGCTGGTGCCACTCGACGCGACCGCAATTGGCAGCAATACTCCCACGTCGAAGTCAGTGGTCATTCGAATCGAACCGGCGCGGCGCTGAAGGGCACGGAATAATCATGAATTCGACGGTGTTGAAACGACTTCGGCACACGTGGACTTGAGATTTGAAATTTAGTCAGAGTAAGAGTTCGATCAGATGCATTTTGGTGTTCCGGTAACTCAGATTGTCCCGCTTCTCCAGACAGACCGTCGTTGGCATCAACGTCAGAGAACTTCTAATTTGCGAGATTTGATGGCGTCGAACTCTGAATTGCCGATTCGAGCGCCTTGGCCATGAGTGCTTGCCCTTTCGGCTTTGGGTGCAGTGAACCTTTCGCAACAATGTTGCTCTTCGCAGCCGACAGTGCCCCTTTGCAGTGCGGAACGAGAGTTTCGCTCCGAAGAAAACAGTCGCCATACGTGGATGAGAGTGCATCGGGTAGGGAGAAGAGCACCCCGTTGATGTCTGAATTCGCCATGTTCTTGGTGTTACAAGTAAGTCCGTACGGAGACGTGAGGAGATTGTCGTTGACCAGCTCAATACGGCTCGTGCCCAGGGTCTGGCTCACCTGTTGGACCGCGGTTGCGATATCGGAATTCAGATCGAGTTCCAGGTTATTGACATCACTCAATTGAGACGGACTAATGCCAAGGTNNGATGTGGCAAAAAGTTGAGGGTAGTTGAGTACAAAGAGCGTGGCGTTTGGCGCGGCGTCAAGAATTTTCGTGTACGTGTCAACCAGTGCCCCTTCAAGTGAGGGTGGCGACGCGGGGCTTGAAGTTGCAATGCTTCGGGATTGGGCCAGGTCGCTGGCGCATTTTGCTGGTGAAGCACCGGGTACCGACGAAGCGAAGAAGTGGCTTATCGGACCTTCCTTCACCATGAGACCAGCGCAGGCCGCCAAGACTTTGACAAAGCCGAGGTCATCGCCGCCAACGCTCAGCGAGACAATATTGGTCGCAGACGACAATGAAGTTAGTTGGCTGGCTTCGAAGTCTTTCTTGCCCAACAGAACTGAAGGTGATCCATTGGTCAAGACCGACGCGTCGTACGTCGATCCGGTAATCGCACCCGAGCAAGCCCTAAATTGAAAACTTGAGGTGACCCCCAATTCCTTCGCCACCAGCATTGGGTATGCCAATGCCGAGCGATCACAGCCGTCCTTACTTGACCATGGAATCCCTGAAGTGTTGAGCCACTGATCCGGTTTCGAACCAGGATTTCCTTCACCAGATGAGTAGGAATCGCCAAGGACGACAAACGTTGCCGACGTAGTATCGAGTGCCTCGGCCGAAGATTTTGCACCAGTTGCAGTAGCTGACGCATCGGCGACTCCGGTAGTGCTGAGCCCGAGCACCAAAGAAACCAAGAAGAGACGTCGAAGGAGAGATATCACGACTTCCTTTCAAATCTCTCAGTATCCGAATGACTTAAAACCACATCTAACGGATCACCCACCCGTTCGGCGCCGGCATAAATCACCATCGAAGGGTCTCGTAGGAATCCAACCAGGGTCATGTGCGTCTCTCGGGCCAAGTCAACGGCGAGCGACGAGGGAGCTGACACCGCGCACAGCATGGGTATTCCGGCCATGACCGCCTTTTGCACGAGTTCGAACGACGCGCGTCCGGAGACCAGCAAAATCGTGCCTCGCAATGGAAGTCGTCCCTCGCGCAAGGCCCAACCGATCACCTTGTCGACTGCGTTGTGCCGGCCAACGTCTTCGCGAAGAACCAGCAGTTCACCCGTCTGACCAATGAATAATGCGGCCGCGTGGAGTCCGCCGGTTTTCTCGAAGACCTTCTGGGCCGCGCGCAATCGACCGGGTAGGGAGGCCAATAGATCTGCCGTGACTCGCAAGGGATCGTCCTTGACGCTAAAGGCCGAACGCGTGCGCACCGCATCAATCGATGCCTTCCCGCACAGCCCACAGGAACTGGTGGTAAAGAACGCCCGAGCCGAACTTTCGTCGGGTGGTGGGACGCCTTGCGCCAGTGAGAGGTCGAGCACGTTGTATTCGTTGGTTTCGTCGCTATTCCCGACGCAGTAGCGCATGGCTGAAAGTTGTTCAGCGCGAGTGATGATTCCCTCGCTCACGAGGAACCCAGCGGCTAAGTCGAAATCCGCTCCCGGAGTTCTCATGGTGACCGCAAACGAGCGACCTCCGATTCGCAGTTCCAACGGTTCTTCGCCCGCCACAGTGTCGCGCTCACGCTTCGGCGGGGTTCCCACCGTCAAACGAACGACCGATCGCTCCGGTGTTATTCGACTCACGCAATGACCCTATCGGGCCAGAAACCGCCGATGTCGTCGCCTGCTCATCGCATTTCGATGCGCGCTTGGTACCATGACTTTCATGGCGACGTCAGCGATTGAGTGGATTAGCGCGTACGCGGAACAGTTGCGCGTTGACGTGCCCAGCCAAGATGAGATCGACCAAATTCTCGAGTTGGCCGGAACGGCCGCGCACGCTTCGGAACGAACTGCGGCGCCGGTCGCGTGTTGGCTTGCCGCTAAAGCCGGTCTGGGGGCCGATGAAGCCCGAGAGTTGGCGCTACTTATTGACGTACCGGATTCAGACACAACACCGGACTGACGGCAATCAGTCGCACGACTTGATAGTGCGGCCTCGAATTGACGCGAAGTGCGAAGTCGCTTATGTGGAAAGCCGAAACTGCTGAAGATCAGCGGGGGTGTCGATATCAAAAAAGTCATCCTCTCGGGCAACGTGTTGCCACTGGGACTCATTGAGTAGACGTACGTCGGGTTGCTCGTAGAGGTGTTGCAGCGACCGAACGCCCAGCGCGAGATATTCATTCGCGCCGTCGAGGTCGCGTTGGCACCATTTCGCGCACAACGGTTGGGGCCGGCCACGCACTACCGGCACGACCGATCCAGGCGAATCGAACTCGACGAGGAAACGTAGTAATTGCTCGCTCAGACGGGGAAGATCACAGGCGACGACCAAGGCGCTTCCGGTGTGATCACGCTCACGGAGCCAGTCCACGCCAGTCGCAATGGCGGCGAGCGGGCCCTCGCGTGGAGGATCTTCTAGCGTTGCCGGGAGTCCGGATGTTCCAGGTCCAACTTCCACGGTTGTCTCGACGACGCGTTGCAGAAGTCCGGCGGTTCTCACCGCCAGTGTTGATCCTTCGACCATCAGTTGCGTTTTGTCCTGGCCCAATCGACGGCTGGCCCCGCCGCAGAGCAATATCGCCGCCACGGATTTGGATGGTGTGGACACGGGTCCATGGTATTGGTCGTCTCGTCCGACGTTGGTTGCCCACGTGTCCGCACTGATTGAACCGCGCCGACCGCGTTTTCGTCTTATCTATTCCTTAGCGTCGTGGCGTTGGAGGACCGTCACATTAAGGCGGCAATAAGACCGCATTAATAATGTCGGTGCTCGTTAAGAAGTGGCGACATCGACACATCTCGTGTGCCTACTCTCTCGATGTGGTCAAACCGCTTGATCGCCGTGATCGGTAAAGGGACTGAATTGTTCTCCCTCAGTTATGCATGGAATGAACTTCGCCGACGGGCCGGTCGAACAATTGTCACTGCTATCGGCCTCGCGGCGGGCGTGGGCCTGGTGATGGGCATCATCGGGGTGTCCCAGGGGCTCAGTGACGCCCAGACCAAGGCGTTGTCGCCCTTGGGATCGGTTGGCACCAGCATCATTGTCACTCGCACCGTGGCGCCGACGCTCTCAACCGCGACCACGACAACAACAACATTCGGTGGTTTTGGTGGTGGTGGCTCAGGCGGCGGCGGGACTTTTGCCGGTGGCGGCACGAATGGCGGCGGATTCTTNNAGGCACCAATGGCGGTGGATTCTTTAGGGGCGGTGGCGCGGCGTCGCTCAACTCAAAAGACAGCACGGCGCTCGACAACGCCAACTCCTCGATCATCACCGACCTCGCGAAGCTCGGGCCGGCCGGCACCAAGTTCACGCACGACTTCTTCGTGCCCGGCACGTTGATCACCTTTCCCTCCAAGGCGGTGAGCGACATCGCCAAGGTGAAGGGCGTCACCAGCGCCGTGGGCGCGCTGTCGCTCGACGCACTGCACGAGTCCGGCACCGTGCCCAAGATCACCGCGTCGGTGAAGACGGGCGGCCAGACGATCTCGGCGACCGTGAAGCCGCCGGTGTTGACGGCCACGCAATCGGCAACGGAGCGCAGCTGCATCCAGTCAGTCATCGAGAAGCGTTTTGGCACGGGCGGCACCGGCACGGGCGGGACCGGAACGGGTGGCGCGCCGCCATCGGGCGGCACGGGCACTCCTGGCGGAGGCACCACCGTGCCCGCGGGCGGGTTCCGGTTCATTGGTTCGAGCTCGGCGATCAACAAGTGTTTGACGCCCGCGCAGAAGGCCTACCAGCAGAACGTCGTCGTGCCCGAGC